>JAWODB010000325.1:0-11984 GCA_046483505.1 Phycisphaerae bacterium | reverse complement strand
GTCTACGTCCTGAAGGACGCGCTGCGGCCCCTGTGGGACTACACCTACCGCGGGGCGGCGGCGAAGTACCTGGCCAAATGGTGCCGGTGGGCGGCCGCCTCCGGCGTGGAACCGTTGCGACGGTTCGGCCGGTCGCTGGAGCGGGCCGAAGACGAGATCCTGAACTTCTGCAAACATCGCATCACCCTCGGTCCGCTGGAAGGCTTCAACAATCTCATCAGCCGCCTCATGCACCGGGCCTGCGGCGTGACCAACCTCGACTACCTGTTCCTGAAACTGCGGCAAGAATCACTGGATTGGCTTCCGCAAAAGTGAAAGGGAGCCTCTTTTGCCGTGGTGGCCATCGGCGCTGCCCTGGCCCTGCTGGCAGCAGCCGTCATCGTTATCGGGTCCTATCGCATTTTCTGGTTTTTATGGGAGCATTTACTCGGGTTCGAATGGGGGTAACTTCCGTGGCCAGACTTCAAACGCTCTTGCGCTATCTCCGCAGCCTCTTCCTGCGCTCGTCCCAGAACGCCGCCACCCCGACCGCCTCCACCCCGCCGCCGTCTGCGCCGCCCACCCCTGCGGCCTGGCAACGCACCGGGCAAGGCGTGCAGCCGATCGAGACACATTATGAGCGGCATTTCGCTCCCGGCATGGGCCTCGAGCTCGGCAACCAGGAACGGGCGATCCTGGATGGCGAGGAACTGGTCGAAGGTCGGGAGACGATCCACCAGGTCCTGGGGTGCGGTCATCCGGTGGCCCGTTTCGACGCAGCCAGCGAAGATGGCCAGCCTGTTCAGGGTGTCGGCGGGATCTGCCCCTTCTGTCAAGCCGAACAAGAACAGCTCCTGGCGACGGGCAAGACAACGCCAGCCCAGGCCCGGCTTGCCTCCTGTTTCTGCACCGAGTGCGCCCGCGCTTGCGGCAACTGCGGCATTGCCGGGTGCGCGCGTCATCTTCTGCGGGTCGAGATGCCAGACGGCACCAAGCCGGTCATGTGCCCCCAGTGCCGCACCATGGCCGAACGAAAGGCCTTCGTCCGGCGGGTGTTCGGGGTGGTGACGGCGCCGTTTATCGAGCCCGAGGACCCGCGGGTACCGTAGGGAGCAAGCGATGCATCGCATGCATTACAAGGTTGCGGGCGAGCGGTCCCGCACGGCCGCGGCGCTCCTGGCCCTGACCTGGTTCTCGACCATATCCCTGGCAGCCGGCCCGCCTCCCCAGCCTCCCGCTTGCCAGTCTCGCCCGACCCGGTGCGTCCGTCAGTTTCTTGCCAGAAGGAACCCCATGAACCGCCACCCAAACCCGTTTCGCTCCGAGCGACGCTTTCCAAACCAAGGCCGTCCGCGGTACCGCCGCCTCGAGGCCGACCCCGAACTTCTCGAACTCGAAGAGCAGCTCCGAGCGGGGAACCTCCTCGAGGACCCCGAGGTCCAGCGTTGGATGCGTATCGCGTCCTTCGGCACACACGCCGGCCGGAGCCGGAATATCGAGCGTCTCAGGGCCCTGCTGCAGGCCCAGACCGTGGAGGCCATGCGCGCGCCTGATGCGTTCCGGCCTTACGGCCCGGCCTCGCTCCTTGCCCAAGGCGACCTTCACCTCTTGGACCAGATGGACGGCGTGCCGTGGCTCGTGTCAACCGACGCGCTTCTCACGGGCACAGTCGTTGCCGGGGCCCAGGGCGGCGGCAAGACCCGCCTGATCGTCTCGCTCCTCCGCCAACTGACCCAGGTCCGACCACCCCGCCGCTTCACGGTTATTGATCCCAAAGGCCAGTTGGCTCCGTACGCCCCTTACCTCGACGCCGTCGCCCTGGACGCCCGTCAAGTGGCGTTTGACTTGGCCCCGCCACCCGGCACCGACTACGAGACCTGGCTGTCGGTTCTCATGCCGCAACTCGGAGGAGTGTGCGGCCTGATTCAAGGAATTGAACTGTGCGGTGAAGCTGCCGAGATCGCGCTCGGCCAACTCCGCTCGTATCGCCGGCACACGGGCCAGGACGCCGAACTCTGTCTGCATGACATCTACAATGCCTTGCCCTTGGTGCCCGACATCCGCCGCGGCCGGCGTGAAGGCTATTTTCAGGCCGCCCACACGGGGACCGGCCGGATGGTCCGGGGCGCAGGAGGCATGTTCAGCTGCCGGAAAGGGCTCCCGCTCCAGGACCTGTTTGAGCACAACGTCATCTTGTCCTGTCCCCACCTGACCGATCCCTTGTCGTGTCGCTGGCTTGCCCAGCATCTGCTCTGTTGGAAATACCAGGGAGCCCGAGACAAGCCCGAAACCAACCGCCTCGACACGCTCCTCGTGATCGACGACGCCCAGCGCTTCCTCGTCGCCCCGGGCTGGCAGTCAGACGCCTCCCGCGAGCCCACGCCACTGGCCCACGTGCTGGCGGTCCTTCGTTCGAGCGGAAGCGGCGTCCTGACCGCCTCACAGTTGCCGGCCAGACTTGACCCAAATGTCCCGGCCCTTTCGAGCCTCATCCTGACCGTCGGAGGCATCCACGGATATCGAAATCAGCGCGCCGTCGCTGACCAGATGGGCCTGAATCGAAATCAACAGGAGGCCTTAGGCCGTCTCCAGACCCGCGAGGCCGTCGGGTTTTACGCCCGCGGCGCCTACCGGGAACCGGTCCACGGCTGGGTTCCCCAAGTGCCTGACCCCCAGGGAATATGACCATGAACCTCGACGAGCAGAAACGCGCCCTCCTGGCCGAGATCCGGCCGTGGCAGAACCTGTGGGACCTGCCCTCTGACGCTCCCGCGGCAAAGCAGGCGGGTGAACCGCCGGCCGACGCCCCTGCATCCGCGGCCAACCAGCCCCAGCCCCACCCCGGCGCGTTTTCCGAGGCGCGGAACCTGCTCTCGGACCGGGCGTTGCGGCTGGGTCTGGACATGGCTGCCTCCCCGTTTTCCGGGTGCAGTGAACGCATCCAGCGTATCGGCCTCTCGGGCCGAGCGTTTGAACGGGGCAAGCGCGAGCTCCAGGAACAAGGCCTCGCCTCCATTCTGCAGTTCGGCCACACGCGTTACCTGGTTCCGACCCGGCAGTATTACGAGACCTTCGGATTCCAGCCCCCGACGCTGAAGCGGCAACTCTCGCGGGACCACACGTTCGCGCTCCGCCTCGTACACCACCTCCTGAAACAAGACCCCCAGACGCGCTGGCTCGAGATCGAACCGGCCGTCGGTGACCAGGGCGCCACCGCCGACCTGGTCCGTCACCTGAGCGACGGTTCGCGCGAGGTCTGGGAAATTACCCTCTCGGCCGGGAACGTGGCCCGCAACGCGGCGAAGTACCTCGGCAAGGGATTTGCCCATCTCTATTTCTGTTGTCGCGATACCCAGGTTCGAGACGCCACGCGGACCCGGGTCCGCGAGAGCGGCCTGGACCCGGACTTTCTGGCGCGGGTGCGATACATGCTCTTCAGCGGCCTGGTCAAGCGGCACAAGCGTCTGAAAGGCGGGGGATAACCATCGCCCGAGTCACCGCGCGGTCCATCGGTGCGCGTAGGATCAAAATAGGAACTGAGTAGGCAAAGGAACAGGGATGCCCAGGATCCGAAGGAGCCGCATCCTGCTGGTCGTGCTGGCGATCATCGCAATCGCCCACTGGGAGGCGATTCGCGAGGCCATCGCCGCCCTTGAACTTGGCGGCCTGTGGGAGGGGTTTGCCGAGACGCTCCAAGAGATGCCGCCGGGAGGCAAGTATGTCATCGTCTTAATGGTTCTAGCACTGCTCTATATCAGCGTATACCGGCTCATCGTGTACACCCAAAGACGCCGCAAGTGAGTTCTCATGCAGGAATTCTGTCAGACGCGTTCGTTGGGTCAGGTCGCCCGGAACGTGGCCCAACGGATGTCCCAGGGCTTTTTGGCCCTGCCCTTGGGGCACTGGGAGGTCCAGTGCCGAGGAGTGAGCAACCCGAAGGTTCCGGGCAAGGAGCGTAGCCATGAGACGTCTGAACGTGTTGCAGGGATCTGTCGCCGGCAGGCCGGTCCGGGCGTCGGAGGTTGAGACCACCGCCTCCGGGAATGTCCCGGCCCGGCGCGGCCGCGGATCGCCCGGACGGGATGCCCCGCCCCCTTCGGGTGAACCGCCCGTCAACGACATCCCGATAACCGAGTCCGCCTATGACAAAGGGTAGTAGCTCGGGGTGGGGGCTCACGCCCCCACCCCGTACGTTCTGGAGACCGCGCGATGAGACATCCTTATGCCAAACGCGTCCTGGCCGAGATCGAGTGCGGATTCAACTCTGAAACGCAACAGGGGTAAGAAATAGCATCGCAAGGGCTGGTTCGGTAGGTTGGTTGTTGTCCCAAGCAACCCCGAGCCAGGAGCCTTGCGATGCACGGACACCATCTTACCCTTCAGGACCGGGAGATTCTAGCCCAGGAGCGGGCCGCGGGGCGCAGCCACGCGGCGATCGCCCGGCGTCTGGGCTGCAACCGGTCGACGATCTGGCGTGAACTGAAGCGCAACGGCGGCGCCTTCGGGATGTACCTGCCGAGCCGGGCCCAGGCCCTGGCGGACCGCCGTCGCCGCCGGAGCAAGCGGCCCTGGAAGTTGGAGGGCACGGACCTGGGCCGGCGGGTGCAGGAAAGCCTGCGGCAGTACTGGTCGCCGGAACAGATCGCGGGCCGGCTCCGGCGGGAGCACCCGGACCGTCCGGACCGGTGGGTCAGCCACCAGTGTATCTACGACTGGATCGAGCGGCAGCGGGCGTCGGGCGGCACGTGGCACCGGTGCCTGCGTCGGCGGGGCCGGCGGTATCGGCGGCGTGGAGGCCCCGAAAAACGGGGCCGCATCGTGGGTCGGGTGGGGATCGAGGACCGCCCGCCGGAGGTGGCGGCCCGGGCGCGGCTCGGCGATTGGGAGAGCGACACGCTCTCCGGCAGCCGGTCGCGGGCCTGCCTGGCCACGCACGTGGAACGCGTCTCCCGCTACACGGTGCTCGCGAAGCTGTCCGACCGGACGGCCAAGCGGTTCAACGCCGGGACGGTGTCGGCGTTTGCGCGGCACGGGGACCTGCCGCGCCGGACGCTGAACGGCTACGCCGAGAGTTTCCACAGCCGGCTGCGGGACGAGTTGCTGAACGCGGAGGTGTTCGAGGGGCTGCGGGACGCGAAAGCCCTGGCCGCGGGTTGGAAGAACGAGTACAACCACCGTCGGCCGCACTCGTCGCTGGAGTACCGGACCCCGGCGGCGTTCGCGGCGACGCTGGACACAGAGATGGTGACGCAGGAAGAAGAGATCGCCGAGGCGTGCTCGGCGGCATCACCGGCTGGCCCTCCGGTCGGGGCTTCGCCCCTCCCTCCGGCCCAGCCGGCGGAGGAATCCGGAACCCGGACTCTCATAGCGGTTGGCACATAAAATGGGGGCAGGTCACTTGTCCTTGGTGTGGCCCTTGGCCGTGGTGCCGGTATGCCCGCGCGGGGCGCTCTTGGCATCCTGACGCTTCCCGCCCATGGCACCTGCTCCTTGCAGAAGGGGGTAGAATCTTTCACAAAAGCTTTCACAAACGCCGTCTAGCAGGATAGTGGAAATGCTAAGCCACGTCAAGTCAAATACTTAGCGGAAGGGCCAAAAACATGGCGGAGAGGGGGGGATTCGAACCCCCGGTGCCCGAAGGCACGCCGGTTTTCAAGACCGGTGCCATCGTCCGCTCGGCCACCTCTCCGCGGTTGTAAGCCGTTACGCAACAACGACTTGGGTGATTCGCCGCCTTCGGCGCACGACAGCCCGACGACCCTGACGACAACCGCGGCGTCCCTCGCAAGGCTGAGCCGGACCTGCCGTCGCGGGCGTCCGCCCGCCCGAAACCGGGGCTCGTGACCACTGTATTCGCCCGTGGCGCGGCCGTCAAGCGGGTTTGGCAGGGATCGATGGAAAGTGCCCATAGAGGGGAACCGCGCCACGCGTGCATACGGCGCCGGTTCAAAAGACCGGTGTATTCAAGCACATGTAGCTTTGCCCCTGGATGCTTACCCAGCGGATAGGCTATACGGTTTCCGTGGAGGCTGTGGACATTCTCGACATCGGCCTGGTAGCGGTGCTGTCGGACGGGAATGGTCTTGTGGACGCCGGCGCGACGGCGCTGTTCTGAGGCCGGCGGCCGACACGGTCACGCGCAAACAGCGGGCACCACCCTCAGAGTTCGGCATGGTCATCCTTGCGTTTCGCGTGCGAAATCCACGCCGTCGCAAACCCCTCCGCGAGCGGCAGGCGGTGTCTCTTACGTCACACGGCGCCATGGCGAATCACCGCGAAGGTCAACAGCCTTGGGCCCCGCCTGCCCGCGAGCGGCGCTGCTGCGCCGCCAGGTGGATCTTCTGAATCTCCTTCGCGGCGAGGGCCCGGCGGTAGACCGCCAGCCCTCCAAGCCGCCCCGCGAAGCCGACGGCCTTCTCGTGTTTCCCTTCGGGATAGTCCGGCCAGAAGGGCACCGCGCGCTGGGCGACGGTGAAGTCGGCCCCCTCCGCCCCGCCGTCGAAGATCGGCTTGCCGGGATACCGGAACGGGTTGTAGTGTTCGAGCGCGTCGAGACGCCCGTCCGCGTAGACCCGCAGCGCCTGCCGATCGTACGTGGCGGCGAGGAAGTACCAGCGGTTCTTCGCCAGGCGCGTCGCGCCCGTCGCGTACGAGAAGCAGAACGGGTTGCCGGGCGTCGCCCCGCCCTCGGCCGACGTGTAGGCGTGCGGCTGGCAGTCGGCGGGCGTCCGCGTGAACGTCCGCCAGTCGGTCTTGCGGTGCCCGTTGACGAAGAGCGCGTACTGGCGCTCGGCCTCGGTCTCGTTCCACATGCCTGCGATGTACTCTCGCTTTAACGCATCGGTTTCGTGCCACGGGGCGAAAGTCTCAAACATGCCGGAACGGGCTTTGGTGCGGCAAGCTGCTCGTCACTCTCGATCTGCTTCCTCACGGTAAAGGGTTACGTGGTCAACGTCCACGTAGAACGCATCGGAAAGCCCCTTCGCCCCATGGAGACCGAAGGCCATGCCGTCGGCCGGGGCGTCCTCATAATCGGCCACCTTTTCGCCGTCGAATCGCACGGTGGTTTTCGGCCCGTTTATGACCACCGTCAGCGTGTGCCATTTGCCGTCGACCGTGCCGAACGTGCGATGAATGTTGTTGCCCCGTCGCCCGCCGCGCTGGTTTCGGCACGTGCGGACCAACTCCCACGGCTCTCCCTCCGGCCCGGCGCGCAGATGGAAAGCCTGGCAGCCGCGGCCCAGTCGTGTGTGAGTGAGCCCATGTTCGCTCCAACCGGGCGCCGTGGCACGCGTCAAGAGGACGAGCGTGTTCATTCGTGCTTCGGGCGCCGTCGACAGGCGGAACACCACGTCCAAGGTGGCGTCCTGCCACGCGCGTTTCATCCCCTGCCACATCTCGATCCGTACCGGACCCCGCCAGGGACTGGTGTTCTTGCCGAAGCGCAGGGCGCCGTCCCGGACTGATACGCTGTTCAGGTTGGTCCAGCGCGGACTCGGTCCGTCGTTGAACTCATCGCGGAACACCACGCTCGCGGGCAGCTCGGGCTCGCCGACGCCCAGCACCTTCAGGTCGTAGGGCGCCTTCATCTCCAGGGTCACGCCCCCGGGCCGCAACGCCCCGAAACGCCGACAGGTCTCGAGGTCGACGACATGCCCGCCGGGTTTAAAGCCGATCACCTCCGCATCAAACCCCACCTTGACGGGCGCGGGCTTGCGCGACCAGCTCTGTAACACCAGGAACAGGCGCCTGTCGGCCGGCCGCGCGAGCAGAAGCCATTTCACGTCCTCCCGGTCGGTGGTAACGGCGGGCGTCTCCGCCCAGTAGTTGTGCACCTCGACGGCGGGCGTGTCGTAACCGAAGCCGCGGAGAGTCTTTTCGAGATTCGCGACGGCGGGGCAACTGGTCCGCGGGGGGATCTCGTGGACCCGACGCATGCCCCACTCGCGTTTTTGGGCGAAGATGGAACCGTCGCCAACCCGGTCCGTTTCTTCCGGGGGAAGGTCTTCCGCGTCGAGTTCGAGGTGGTCCATACGGAAGAGACCGTGGCAGAGTGCCGGGTAGTTCCCGGTCTGGCGCCCCGTACTCTGCGCCCTCAGGTAGTCCGGCGGGAAGGGCTCATTGGGGTCGTGCCGCTGCGGGTGGTTGACGTTCTGGGCGAAGCGCTGCGCGGAGAACTCGTTATCGAATGACGTGGTGCACCAGGCAAGAATCGGCAGCAGGTTCGTGTTGGTCATGTGTTGCAGGAAGAGCAGCTTCTCGCCGCGCTTCCGCCGCCAGTGGTGCATCAGGTTCCACACGCGTTTGGCGTACTCCCGCTGGTTCCACAACGTCAACCCCGGCTGGATGTGGCCGTCCTCGGTCTTGTAGGCGGCCGAGGTGAGCGGATTGGTGGCCGCGGTCAGATAGGTATTGTCCCAGTAGATACCCACGCCGCGTTTCAGCCATTCGTTGGCGTAGTACGCGCCGTAGTCCCGGTAACTGTCGATGAAGTTCACGCGGGCGCGGGCGCCCGCGTGGCGGTTCCGGCGGAAGATGTCGTAACCGTCCGGCCAGGACTCGCGGGGACCGGTGTAGGCGTCCGCCAGTTCCCGGCGGGGCCTCCCCCGTTCCATGTTCCACTCGTCCTTGTACACGCGCCAGTCGTTGCGATAGGTTGGCGCGGCCATCTCCTCGAAATACGTCATCGTGGGACGTTCGCTGCGCCGGGCGAAGAGCATGATGCTCCGCACCCAACTGCTCGTACCTCGCAACGGCGGAACGTCGTGCTCCTTCTGATACTGCTCGAACCAGGCCTTGTTGTCCTTGCCGGTCCGCTGCTGCTCGATGATCTTGTCCACGATGGCCCAGTCGTCCTTGAACGGGAACTTGTCCGCGCACTGGTGACCGCCCCAGGCCGTGACGGGCAACCCGCCCCCGCGGGCGCCGGTCCGCCAGTCGTCCGGCATGGGCTTGGCCGGGGACGCCTGCAAGCCGAAGACGATTTCGCGCTCCTCGTCGATCACCGCCGGCGTATTGACCAGGTGAACCCGGATGACCACCGTATCGCCGTCGCGGACGATCTCCTGCAGGGGCTTGTCGCTCAAGTTCTTCTCTGTGATCCACCCCTTGTCGTTCTCGGCGAACCAGGCGACCCCGCGTTCCTCGCCCCCCGCCCAGACGTACCCGGTGAATGCGTTACGCCACCCGCCGCGAAACGTCGTGCGGTGCGACCGCCAGACCGTTCCCTGGCCGTCCGGGATGATGCCGGAGTAATTGTACCGCAGCGTGCCCGTGTCCTCGTGCATCAGGGTGGCCTCGGATGCCCGGAGCGGCATATCGAGCCACAGCCGCTCGATCGGCTTGCCATCGCGTCCGGGCGCCAAGCGCATCGTCACTTTCATCATGCCGTCCATCTCGATCTCGGAAACCGTTTCGACGGTCGCCGCCGGACATGCCGCCCTGGCGTGGTACGCAGCACGGTGCGGTTGGTTCGCAGCCCACTCCCCCTCGCTGAACGTCCAGGCGCACGCCTCGCCGTCCGCGGTCTGACAGTGCAGCCGGACGGGGGCGGCCAGGAGTTCCCGTCCCTGGGACACCGCCGAATCCCACAACCCGAAACCGTTCATGCGATAATCGCGCAGGACGACCGAGACCGTCTTGTTCTCCACCCGAATCGGCTCGTACGGCGGGAAGACCTCGTCGGTGACCCCGAGCTGATTGTCCTCCCACGCGAAACTCGCCGCCAGGAAAGCGACCGGTGTAGAGTGGAGTGTTTTGCCGTCGCCCATCACCGAAGCGCGCAGCATGTAGACGCCGTCGGGAAGATCCGGGGTCTCGATGCGGCGGATCGCGCCGTCCAACGTGCCCTCGACCGACAGGATCTCCCGGCCGTCGTCATCGACCAGCCGCACGGCGGCCGTTTCGAGATCGCCGCAGTCCGCCTTCGCCGACACCGTGTAGTAGATCGCGTTTTCGCTCGGCAGCCGCCAGGCGCTCAGGTAAACCGGGGCAGGCGGTTCCGCCGGCGTCATCTTCTCGGGGTCCACATAACTCCAGTACCGGTTGGCCACCTCGCCCGCACTCAGGCGGTGCTCGTAAAAGCAAAGTTCGTCGATGTCGAATTGCGGCGTGAAGTCGATCTCGTCCAGCATTCCCTTTCGGCCCGCGGGAATCGCATTTTCTCCCGCGGCGACGCGCTCGCCGTTCATGTACATCACGATCTCCTGGGCGTCCCACGTGAGCGCCATGTGATGCCACCGGCCGGGATGCACCTCGACGTCCGCGCCCTGAACCCGCAGATTGCCCTCCGCATCCTGGTAGTAGAAGGACACGGGCCGATTCGCGCGTACCGTGTTGAAGAAGCACACCACCAGGCCCGAGGCCCGCACGATCCGCACGTTGCGGTCCGAGATGCTGTTGACCCCGCGGGGGCGGAACCAGAACTCGAGACTGCCCGCGCGCCAGTCCGCCAGCCGGAACCCGCCAATCCGGAGGTCCCCGTTGACGGCCTTCCCCTTCACGCCGGGGACGCGGTCGCCCTTGAACGACACGTCGAACCGCTCGACGATCGCCGGATCGCTGGCCCGCAGCGCCGGCGACGCGGTCGGCCGCGTATCCTCGTCCAGGTAGAACAGCAACCGCGGCTGCCGGTCCGGCTCCAGCACGTCTTCCAACGGAGGCAGGCCCTTCTCGGCGATGCGGTCGATCCACGGCATCGGGTCGAGCGGCCAGAAGCAGCCCACCCGTCCGTGGACGCGCACCTCGTCGATGACGCCGGTCAGGCAGCCGCCCTCCGGCGCTCCGCCGACACAAATCGGCGCCGGGGCGATGTCCGCCTCCGTGCCCGCCGCGCCCGACGCGGCGAAGTCCGCCACCACCGTGCCGTTCACGAAAAGCCGGTCGCGCCCGACTGACAAATGACCTCCGGCGAAAACCCCGGCCACGTGCGTCCATTCGCCCACCGGAATGACGCCCTCCGGGCTCGTGTGCTGCGTCCCCTGCCGGGAGCCGCAGGGAGTGGCCGACATGCCGAGCGCGCCCTCGGACGTGACGAAAAGTGAGAAGCCGATGGCTTTTCGTTTGCTGTCCGGACGAAAGAGGACATACGCCCTCTCCTCCGCCGCGGGGTACTTCTTCAGATGCACCCATCCCTCCAGGGACAACGTGTGGTTCGCCCCGTGAATCGCCATGGCGTTCGGATCCAATGGCTTTGTCGGGAACCGGGCGAACCCGCCGTCGCCCACGCGCAGACCGCCGCCGAAACGGCCTTCGGGCTCCAGCGCGGCATCCCCCATCGGCTCGCCCGCCCCCACGAGTGTCCCCGCTCCGCTCAACGGAGCGGCCGCGTCAAAATGAATCAGCGCATACGTATGCGTGTCGGAGGCGTAGGGTTTCCAGAAGGCTGTGTCGGTGGCGGTCGCAGCCCCCGGAGCCAACAGATAAACCCCTGCCGCGGCGAGGATGAAGAGGCCGTTGGCTCCCCGCGCAAACCGAGCCGACGGCCTGATTCGAGGTTGGCGATGGATTCGCATCCCCAACTCCATTCGTTGTGGATTCAACTCTGAAACGCAACAGGGGTAGAAAATGCCATCGCAAGGGCTGGTTCGGTAGGTTGGTTGTTGTCCCAAGCAACCCCGAGCCAGGAGCCTTGCGATGCACGGACGCCATCTTACCCTTCAGGACCGCGAGATTCCAGCCCAGGAGCGGGCCGCCGGACGAGCAACGTCAGGATCGCCCGGCTGTGCTTGGCGGCATCGATGCGGGCCGGCCGCAGGTACGGCACGAGCAGCTGGTCGCCCGAGAAGACGTAGAGCGGAAGATAACAGTACGCGTCGTAGTAGCCGTGGAAGAAGCGGCCCTCCTGGTCGCCGTGGAGGGGATCATCGGTGGCGTCGAAGTCGAGGACGAGGCGCTCGGGCGGCGCGGCGTGGGAGGCGATGAACGTCTCGACGAGCGTCTCGGTCATCGCGACCAGGTCCCGCCGGAGGGCGGCGTTGTCCAGGCGGCAGAGGGTCGAGGGCGAG
>JAWODB010000274.1:0-4195 GCA_046483505.1 Phycisphaerae bacterium | reverse complement strand
AGCCCATCGTCGAGACCGAGGGCGAGGAGATGCTCTCGGCCGACGAGGTGGCCGGTAAGACGAACGGGTACAAGCGCGGCGTCATCCCCATCGGCGCCGCGCACCTCACGATGTTCATCGACGTGCAGCAGAAGGTCCTGTTCTGGATGCTCGCGGCGTGGGAGGAAGACTTCACGGGGTACGTCGTCGATTACGGCACGTGGCCGGAGCAGCGGCGGGCGTACTTCACGCTGCGGGAGGTGCGGTCGACGCTCGCCCGCAAGAAACCGGGGGCGGGCCTCGAGGGGCAGATCTACGCGGGGCTCGAGCAACTCACCGCCGAGCGGCTCGGGCAGGCCTACCCGCGTGAGGACGGGGCCGAGATGCGCATCGACCGGTGCCTCATCGACGCCAACTGGGGCCAGTCGACCGACGTGGTGTACCAGTTCTGCCGGCAGTCGGTGCACTCCGCCGTGCTGCTGCCGAGTCACGGGAAGTACGTGGGGGCGTCCAGCGTCCCGTTCTCGGAGTACCGGCGGAAGCGCGGCGACCGGGTGGGCCTGCACTGGCGGATACCGAACACGGTCGGCCGGCGGCAGGTGCGGCACGCCCTCATCGACACGAACTACTGGAAATCGTTCGTGCACGCCCGCCTGGCGGTGGCGATGGGCGACCCCGGGTGCCTCTCGCTCTTCGGGCGGGACCCGAAGGCCCACCGGCTGCTCGCCGACCACCTGACGGCCGAGTACCGGGTGAAGACGCTGGCGCGGGACCGGACGGTGGACGAGTGGAAACTCCGCCCGACCCGGCCGGACAACCATTGGCTGGACTGTCTCGTGGGCTGCGCCGTGGCGGCGTCGATTCAGGGTGCGGCCCTGGCGGGCATCGATGCACGGTCGGCGGCTCCGAGGCGACGGGTGAAACTCTCCGAGCTCCAGAGGAGAAGGTAGATGGGGACACCGGTCCAGGCTTGGGGAAGAGAACACCGTCGGGGCCTGGAGTGCCCGCGATGCGGATGCAGGCATCTCCGGGTGCTCTACACCCGCGCCGCCACCGGCGGGCGAATCCTTCGCCGCCGCGAGTGCCGCCATTGCGGGCGTCGGATGACGACCTACGAGCAGACTGCCGCCGCACAGAAGTAGTGTTCCGGCCACCTCCCACGGCCTCGGGTTCTAGATGCGGAACAATCTGCGTAATCCGGGCCCATTCTCCGACAGTTCGCCTTTCGGCCGGGTAAGTAACAAGTAGGGGACGATGGTGCGGTCGCCCCCGGAGAGCCCATGGCCGAGACCCTCGACGACACCATCCGCGAGAACGCCCAAGGCCCCGCCGAGGCTAAGGGCGACTCCGTTTCCGTGCGGCAGCACGATTTGGCGGACCAGATCGCCGCCGACAAGTACCTCGAATCGAAGCGGGCCAGCCGCCGGAAAGGCCTCGGCGTGAAGATGGCGAAGCTTAGCCCGGGAGGGACCGCCTGATGTGGCCGTTCCGCCGCAAAAAGACCGAGCGGTCCCTCCCCGCGGCGCGTGACGCGTCGCCGCGCAAGGCACGCCTGCTCGTGACGGCGAACCGCGAGAACCGCGGCCGAATGCTGCGTGCCCGCTACGACGCCGCCCAGACGACGGCCGAGAACGCCCGGCACTGGGCGATGGCCGACGCCCTCTCGGCCGACGCCGCCGGCACGGCCGACGTGCGGCGGCGGCTCCGCGAGCGGGCCCGTTACGAGGTCGCGAACAACTCTTACGCCAAGGGCATCGTGCTGACGCTCGCAAACGACTGCGTCGGCACCGGCCCGCGGCTCCAGTTGCTCGGCGCCTCGGCCGACGTGAACCGCCGGGTGGAGGCCGCCTTCGCCCGCTGGGCCGGGGCCATCGACCTCGCCGGCAAACTCCGCACCATGCGGATGGCCAAGGTGACCGACGGCGAGGCGTTTGCCGTCCTGACGGCCAACCCGCTCGTCGATTCGCCCGTGCAGATGGACCTGCACCTGGTGGAGGCCGACCGCGTCGCTTCGCCGCTGGGCCTGCCGGGCAACCTCGCCCGCGACGAGGGCATCGACGGCATTCTCCTGGACGCCTGGGGCAACCCGCGCTCGTACTGCATCCTGCGGCAGCATCCGGGCGACCTCTCCGGTTGGCGGAACGATTTCGACCTGGTGGACGCGGCGTCCGTGGTCCACTGGTTCCGCCCCGACCGGCCGGGCCAGCACCGGGGCATTCCCGAACTGACGCCCGCGCTGCCGCTGTTCGCCCAACTGCGGCGGTACACGCTGGCGGTCATCGCGGCGGCGGAGACGGCGGCAGACTTCGCGGCCGTCCTCTTCACCGACGCGCCGGCCAACGGCGAGGCCCAGCCGCTCGAACCGATGGACGTGGTGGAACTCGAGAAGCGGATGGCCACGGTCCTGCCGGACGGGTGGCGGCTTGGCCAGATCGATGCCCACCAGCCGGCGACCGCCTACGGCGAGTTCAAGCGCGAGATCCTGAACGAGATCGCCCGCTGCCTGAACCTGCCGTACAACATCGCCGCCTGCAACTCCTCGGGCTACAACTACGCCTCCGGCCGCCTGGACCACCAGACGTACTTCAAGAGCATCCGCGTCGAGCAGGCCCACCTGGCGGAGGCGGTGCTCGACCCGCTCTTCGACGCGTGGCTCTCCGAGGCCCGCCTCGTGCCGGAGTTTGCCCGCCTCGGCCTCGCCCGCGCCCCCGTCGCCCGCCAATGGTTCTTCGACGGCACCGAACACGTCGACCCGGCGAAGGAAGCCAACGCCCAGGCCACGCGCCTCGGCTCGAACACCACGACGCTCGCCGCCGAGTACGCCCGGCAGGGCAAGGACTGGGAGACGGAACTCCGGCAGCGGGCGAAAGAGAAGCAGTTGATGGAGGACCTGGGCCTGGCGGACCAGCCCGCACCCGGCCCCGAAGAGGAGACCGACGACGATGCCGACGAGCGGCAAGCCGCCTGACCCGGCCGCCCCTGTGGCCGAGGCCCCGGAGTACCTGGAGATCCTCTGCCCGCTCTCGGTCGAGGCCGCCGATGGCAGCGGCAAGCAGATGCCCCGCTTCCACATGGTCGCCTACACGGGCGGCGTCATGCGGATCAGCGGCTTCCCGCACCCGGTGGTTGTGGACCTGCCGGGCCTGGCCATCGAACGGCAGGACCTGCCGGTGCGGCTCGACCACAACCCGCGGCAGGGCGTCGGGCACACCCGGCGCGTCGCCGTCGAGGGTGGCCAGGTGGTGGCCGAGGGCCTCGTCAGCCGCGACACCTCCTGGGCCCGCGACGTGGCCAAGAGCGGCGCGAACGGCTTCCCGTGGCGGGCCTCCATCGGCGCCGCCGTCGTCGAGGCCGAGTTCGTGCCCCAGGGCAACCGCGTCACCGTCAACGGCCGCACGTTCGACGGCCCGCTGCACGTCGTGCGGCAGGCCGTCCTCAAGGAAATCTCGTTCGTCGATTCAGGCGCCGACACCGGGGCGCGTGCCCGTGTCGCCGCCCGTGAAAAGGAGACCGAACCCATGGACGACGTCGTCACCACGCCCGCCGAAGACCAGGCCGCCCAGGACACCACCCCGGAGACGCCGCAGCCGGAGCGCCGGCCGGAGCCCCAGCCGGAGCCGGCCCCAGAGACTCCCAAACCTGAAACCGAGCCGACGCCCGAGACCGTCGAGGCCACGGCGGCCGAGGACGGCGATCCCGTGGTCGCGATGCGCCGACGGATGGCCGCCGAGACCCGCCGGGCGGAGGCGATTCGTCGCCTGTGTGACGGCAAGCACCCGGACATCGAGGCCCGGGCCATCGAGGAAGGGTGGGACGAGACGCGGGCCGAACTGGAGGTCCTGCGCGCGAGCCGCCCGAAGGTGCCGGCCGTCAGCGTGCCCCAGCGTCCGTCCAGCCCGCAGGTGTTCGAGGCGGTGGCCCTGATGGCCTCCGGCATGCCCAGCGCCCGCATCGAGGCCGCTTTCGCCGAGCCCGTCCTGGAAGCGGCCGACCGCCTCCGCGGCGTCGGCATCCAGGAGTTCTGCGAACTCGCGGCCGGCGCCCAACTGCCCCGGTTCCGCCGCGACGCCGCCGGCTGGCTCCAGGCCGCCTTCTCCACCACCAGCCTCCCCGGCATCCTCTCCAACGTCGCCAACAAGATGCTCCTGGAGGGCTACAACTACATCGAGGACGCCTGGCGGCGGGTCTGCCGGATCGCCAGCGTCAACGACTTCAA
>JAWODB010000158.1:0-2575 GCA_046483505.1 Phycisphaerae bacterium | reverse complement strand
CTCCGAGCCGGTGATGCACGCCAGGTACTTGCCCGCCGGCAGGGGGTCGAACGGGGTGTTCGGGTCCACCTCGTGGGCGTTGAAGTTGTTCAGGTTCGCCATGGATCAGACCTCCTTGGATTCGGGGTTCGTGTCGGACTGGGGCTCGCCGGCCAGGGCCTGCATGAGCGCCGGCCAGGAAAGGGGCAGTTCGGCCGGCAGGCCGAACCGGTTCTTCGCGATGCACGAGGGGCCGCCGACGCACCGCAGGATGCGCTCGCCGCCGTCCGTGCCGAGGGGCACGGCGATGCTGCGGGTCCGGTTGAAACCGGCGTCCTCGCTCTCGGTGCGGAACTTGCGGGTGGCGAAGAGGACGGCGTCGCACCACTCCGTCACGAGCGCCGCCGCGTGCTTGTGCAGGCGCGGCGAGTAGCGGTCGTACGCGACCGATTCGGGGTCCTCGAACTTCTCGACCTTCGTGTGGGCGAGCAGGATGACGGCCATGCCGCGGTCGCTTCGGAGGGCGTCGAGACCGCCGAGCACCTCCCGCCACTGCGTCAGGGCGTGGGTGTACCCCTTGGCGTAGCCGCCGTCGGCCTTCTCAATGGACTTGACGCCGTACTCGCGGCAGACCTCGTCCCAGATGAGCCGCTCCAGCCAGTCGAGCGAGTCGACGACGACCGACTGGTAATCGTGCTCCTCGCTGTAGAGGGCCGACAGCGCCTTGACGACCTCCTCGTACCGCCGGGCGAGGGGGAAGGAGTCGCAGTCGATCTGGTCGAGGCCGTCCTCGGTGGGGATGAAGATGGGTTTCGGGGCACCGGCGGCGAGGGTGGATTTGCCGATGCCTTCCGTCCCGTAAACAAGCAGTCGCGGGGGCGAGTGGCGCCGGCCGGAGTGAACGCTCTTAAGCAGGCTCATGCGGGGGTTCCTTTCCGATGGTTCGGGGTTCGGGCCAAAAGACGCGCCCGGGCGGGTGGCCGTCGCGGTGGGTGGACCGGCCACGCTGGCGCCCGGGCGCACGGGCACTATGCGACATCCAGGAGACGGACCATCTCGTAGCCGGTGGGCCAGCGGTCCGTCTCCCG
This sequence comes from Phycisphaerae bacterium, assembly GCA_046483505.1. GTDB lineage: Bacteria > Planctomycetota > Phycisphaerae > FEN-1346 > FEN-1346 > BS750m-G62. The sequence goes on along the minus strand of JAWODB010000158.1, from coordinate 1,508 downwards.
GCAGGAGGCCAGCCGGCGGATGGCTGCCTCGTTTTCGGCGCGGGCGATGGCGAGGGCGTCGTCGCTCACGCGCCAGACGCCGCAGCGGAACGGCTCGCGTTTCTCGACGGCCACGATGTGGACCGGCACGGCCTCACCGATCGCTACGGCCAGCACCGCCTGGTAGAACGCCATCTGGTAGACGTACCGGTAACGGCGGGCGTCGGCCTCGAACCAGTCCAAGGCATCGCACGTCTTCAAATCGACGATGCCGCGGTGGGGATGCGTCCAGTCGATGCGGATCTGGCACGGCGCGTGGCAGTACTCGGCCCGCACGACGCCCTCGGCCCGGCCGTAGAGGAGGAGGTCGACCGCCTCGTCGTTCATCGCGACGCCCGTGGCCATCTGCTCGATGAGGTCGACCTGGTCAAAGGAGATGACGGGCTTGCCCTGGGCCTCGGCCCACTCGCGGGCCGCCTTGGTGTTGGGGCCGTACGGCTTGCCGGTCTTGGGATTGATGGGGCCGCCGAGGGCGAACCGCGACTCGTACACGTCGCGGCCCTCGAGGACGCGGGAATGGGCCGCCCGGCCCAGGAGAAAGGCCGGCGAGTCGGTGTCTTCGATGAGGCCGATGGCCTTCTTGCGGAAAAGCCACGGGCACTTCATGAAGTCCAGCAACTGGTGGCTGGAGAGGTACTCGCCGGCCTGGCCGTGGTACTCGTCCTCGGTCTCGGCGCCGAAAACGTCCAAATCGATGTGAAGGTCGTCCATGTCTCGCCTTCGCGCCTCCGAATCAGTTTGCCTCTGCCCCTACTTGTTACTTACCCGGCGCAGAGGCAAACTGTCGGAGATTGGCTCAAGAAAAGTAGCCGCCGAGGCCCTTGGCCTCGAACGTCTCACGCAGCTGCGCAAGATGTGTTTCGTAAAGAGTGCTGCGAGGTACGCCCAGTTTGCGGGCGACTTCCGCGATGGGCATGGTCGTCAGCATCTCGGCGACCTCGCGCAACTCCGGAGGCAGGTCTGCGAGCACTGCCACGACATCCAGTTGCAGGTCGGCGCGTTCACCCGCCGGACGTGTGTACTTGCCGATGCGCAGGTCGTGTTCGTCCTGGCTGATAGTGCTGTGCCGCTCGGCCAGTTCTTCTTCATCAACCTCCACCTCATCGTTGAGCGAACACGCCTCGCGCTGGTAGTCGCGCATCTCCGTCTGGCGATGGCGCAGCAGTTGGCTGACTTTGTGGTCGATGCACCGGGCGACGAACGTGTTGCGGGTCGATTTGGTCGGATCAAACCGGGGCAACCGATCGAGCAGGTCGAGGGTGAGGTCCTGCTCGATGTCCTCGACATCCTCTTCTGTGTAGCCCGCCTTGCCGATGAGTTGCCGGGCCTTGTGGTGAATACAGGTGCGTGCGTAATCGTTGAGTTCGTACTGCTTCTGGCTGGCGTCCATTGGGACCTCCCGTTGGCCGGGAGGCGTCGCGTGGGTGCCAACCGAAGCGGCGACCACATACAGTGGAGGCGTTGCAGGA
>JAWODB010000107.1:0-7260 GCA_046483505.1 Phycisphaerae bacterium | reverse complement strand
CCTGCCCACCGCGCATCCGAGGCCCATGCTTTCGCACCAGCGCGAAAGCATGCCACCCGCCCCGACTGACTCACTCCGGCTCGTCGCGAGGCGCGGCGGGACGTATCTCCAGGACCGCCTCCGTCACACCGGCGGGCACGGCCTTCGGACGGGCGTAATACGCCTTGACGTACCGCGGCCCGTCGTCCGTCGCGGCCGGCACCCAGTAGACCATCGCGCTCGTGTCGCGCAGGGCCGTCGTCACGAGACTGCCGGAGAGTTCCGCGAGCAGGACCTTCCCGTCGGCGAGGGCCTGCGGCCCCACATAGACCCACCGCCCGTCGGGCACGGGCGTATCGTCGGACGAGGCGGCGAGCAGGTCCTTGGCCGGGACGCGCTTCGCCTCGCCGTCGGGCCCGCGGAAGCGGAGCGTCAGGCGGACGGCCGGCCCGTCGGGCGGACGGGCGGCATCGTCGCCGACGGGGGCGGGCGGCCGGCCCGCCTCCAGGCCCGACGCCTCCAGCGCCCGCGTCAGCGCCCGCACCGGGCACCGCGCCGCCAGGACGGACGTCCGCGGATGCTTGCCGCCGGCCGACAGCAACCACTCCACCACGCCGTCGGCCCCCGTCAGGCGGACCGGGACCTCGACGGCGTGCGCCTCGGGGTCGACGCGGACGGCGGTCCGGGCGTCGCCGGTGCCCTCGCCGCCGGACCCGGTGCCGGCGCGCGGCGGGACACTGTCGGCCTCGATGAGGAGCGGTTTCAGGTGGCCGTACCCGCCCTGGGAATCCTTGGAGGGCTCGCGGTCGCGCGCGCCGTCCCCGGCGGGTCCGGCGTCAGGCGCGGCTCCGGCGGCCGGCGAAACGGCAAGGGTCAGGCCCAGGCAGGCGGCCAGAAGGATGGTGCGTGCGGCAGGCATGGGGACTCCTTCGTCGGACCACTGCCGCCCATTCTACCCGCCGCAGCCGCCGTGTCAACGCCGTGCGAGCCGGCCCATCCGCCGTGGCCCGATGCCGAGTACCTGGTGCCGGTGGCCCGGCGTCGGCCGTTGCCGAAAGCCGGTCTTTCCTTCTCAAGCGGGGGTGCGGGACGGCGCCTTTGGAGGAGGAGGCGGCCTTCGGCCGATGGGATGGGCCGCGGCGTGAGTGCTTCGGCGGCGCGGCCGCATCCGCACCGCAGCAGAACGGCCGGGCCCGTTCGGGCCCGGCCGTGGGATGTCACGTCAACTCGCGGGGGTCTAGCGGCGACGACGCCGCAGCGCCAGGGCCGCGCCACCAAGGCCCAGCAGGGCCAGCGTGGCCGGCTCCGGGATCACCGTGAAGTCATCATCGTCGAGGTCAAGCCCGTGAGAGTATACATTGCCTACCGGGTCCACTCCCTCGCCGCCTTGGTAGGCGTAATGCTCATCACTGTTGTGGGTCGTCCAAACGTAAGTGAACTGATCCGTGCCGCCCGTGAGGTCGAGGGTGTAGTCGTTGACGCCGCCCTCGTTGTAAGCCGGAGCGGGGAACTCGAGGGTCCCAATCAGGTTATCCACACCCTCGGGCAGGACGATGCCTGAGGTGCCCGCGCGGAACACAACCCCCGCGATGTCAAGCGGGTTCAGCGGCTCTTCAGTGTCCAGCAGTTCGTCGTCGGCGAACGCCGTCAGGCCGTCAGCCACCGCGGGGTCCCAGGTCCACGTGCTGTTGTCCTGGAGCCAGGTGAGCAGGTCGTTACCGTCATTGCGCTGGGACGCGGTCCAGTTGATCTGAATCCGCGCGATGTCCGGTGCATCGGCCGAATACGTGGGGTTGAGCCAGACCTGGGCGGCGACCGTTTCGCCCGGCGAATACGTGCCGCCGTTCTGGATCCACATACGGCCGCCGAAATCGGCGTACGCGGTCGACGCGGCCACCAGGACTGCTGCCATCACTGCGAATGTGCGAGCCGACATGCGAGTACCTCCCTCAGGATTCGAACCTGCCGCTGGGGCGGCTATGCGCCGCGGCGTGCTGCGTCTGTCCCCGCAGAGCCACCGCGTGTTCTTCAACCCTCTTCACTCCCTCCTGCCATTAGTATACCCCGGTTTCGGCGGAAGTCAAATCGCCGGCAGGTCCAATTTCGAGTTTCCGGTTAATATTCCGCTCAGGGACGTTACAGACGGCCCCTGGGGACCCGCTGCGGCCGGTTGAGGCGGTTTACGGGCGGGTGTCCGGGGCGGTTGGGGAAGATGGGGGAGATGGCGGCGCCGACCGCAAGCAGGGGCCGCGCGCCCTGCCAGGCCCGGCGGATTGGACCCGTCCCTGCGACGGAAACGGACGGAAAAAAAAGGTTCATGGGCTGTTTCCGGGGGCGCTGGAGGCCGTCAGCCTCCAGGCTGCCACGCCCGTGCGCCTGGGGGAGATTCGCGCCGGCGCCTCGAGGCGGCGAGGGCGGGGAAGCCACGCCCGTGCGCCTGGGGGAGATTCCATCTCCCCCAGACCCCCTCGGCCCAAGCCCAACGCAAGCGGGGGACTGTCTCATCCACACGCCCCCGCAAGCCCCTGGCAGCCTCGGAGCGGAGGCCGAGGCCCTCACGCCCACCACGGTTTTGGGAGGAGAACCCGAAAAAAAGGAAGCCCGAGCAGTGCCGGACTTCCCTGACGGTCGGCCTGCCACCTTTGTGCCGTCGGAACTTTGGAATCAACCCGTTTGTCACGTGGGAGCCTGCGGGCGACTTTGGCCGTCCCGCCGGAGCGGGCGTGGCCGCCGCGGCCCGATGCGGCCCCCTACGGGTTTATCATCGGTTGTTCCAAATATGTTCCGGTTCACGAACACGGCAGGAGGCCGATCGATTTTGCCTCCCTGTTTATGCTACGCGCCTTTCATCGGCCGGCCAAGCAAAAAACTTCACTTAAACGGACCTGCGCCGTGCGCGCCCGCGGCGCTCATACGAGACGCGGCGGGCAAGAGGCCACGGCAACGCGACGGCCGGCCGCCGCTCGCGGAAGAAACGATCCCCCGGCCGGGGGCTGCCAGGGAGGGATGTGCGTCCGGCACGACGACGCCAGGCGGTCCGGGATACGGCGCAGGCGGCGGGCCGGGAGACCCGCCGCCCGCGGGATGGCGTTCTCGTGTCAGCGCGGCCGACGGTCGGCCACGCGGACGGCCTCGTCCTCCTCTGGGGCCGCCTCCCCGCCGGCGCCGACGAGCCCGAAGCGCGAGCCGGGCCGGAACGTGACGTCCACCAGTTCGCCCGGCCTCAGGTCCAGGACCTCCGGCACGGTGATGCGGACGGGCAGCCCCCATTCGGGGACCTGCGGGTCCCGCAACTGGTGCGGGGGCACGATCTCGACCTGCGGTCCGACCTCCTCGACCTCGGCCCGGGCCGTCCGCCGCGGCAGGTTCCGGACGCTGACCTCCACGGGCATGCCGGCGCGGGGCTTGACGCCCATGTCTTCGCGGACGTAACTGAGGATGTACTGCGTGTCGGTGCTGGCGATGGAGAGGACGGGGTCGCCGGCCAGGACGTTCTGTCCGCCCCACTTGTGGATGGCGGCCACCACCCCGTCCAGGGGGGCGCGGATGAGGAGGTTCTCGATCCGGAGGCGGACCTCGTCGATGCGTTTCTTCTGGGTCTCGACGGCGGCCCGGAGGGGAGCCAGGATCTTCTTCATCTCGGCCGCTTCGGTCAACCGGTAGTCGCGGAGCCGCTGCTGGCACTGCGTCAGCTGCTGCCGGGCCTCGGCGAGGGCCTCGCGGTTGCCCTCGAGGCGTTTCTGGATGACGTCGCGCTGGGACTTGATGTTGACGAGTTCCAGCCGCGATTCCACCCCCTGGTTGTAGAGGGCCTCGACGGCGTCGTACTTCTCCTTGAGGCGTTCCAGTTCCACCTCGTCGGAGCGGATCAGGGTCTTGCGGTCCTGGATGTCCAACTGCAACTGCTCGATGGCCTGCTCCAGGCGGTGCTTCTGGGCGAGTTCGGCGTGGAACCGGGCCTCCTGCTGCTCGGTGACCTGGGCCGCGGTGGCCTGGAGTTCCTCCTTCAGGCGGGCGAGTTCCTCTTCCAGGGTCGCCAGGCTCGCCTCCGACGGGCCGGGGTCCAGCCGGGCCACCACCTGCCCCTGCCTGACCTTGTCGTACAAGTGCACCGGGCCGCTCGCCAGGGCCAGGAGCCGCCCGTCCGAGGGGCTGACCGCCTCGACGCGGACCGCCCCCACCTCGCCGGTGGCGTTGGGGAGACTCAGGTGCTGGCCCCACAGCCAGATCGCCAGGAATCCCACCGTCAGGAACATCATGACCGGCAGCGCCCGGTAGCGGATGCGCCGCCACCGCTGCCGCCAGGGGGTCGGAATGCGAGAGGGCTTCGCCACGCGTCAGATCTCCGATTCGTCGACTTCGCGTTGACTCAAAGTGGCGTATTCCACGCCGTCGGTGTTCTCGAGTTCCTCGAGCAGTTCCCGGCTGCGCGACGGGTCGCGCAGCAGGACCCGGTAACACAGGTCCATGCCTTCGTCGGGGGCGGCCCGTTCGCTCGCCAGGTGCGACCGCGTGCTGTGCCGCTGAAGGACGGGGCTCAACTGGGCCGCCGCCCGCCCCGGACCGACCCAGTGCAGATTCAGCACCACGTCGTACCGGTGCCGCGTCCCGAACGAGGTCAGACGCAGGTACAGGAAAATGGCCGCCACGCACAGGCACCCGATCAGGGCCGTCGAAAACCGCATGGTCCCGACGGCCAGGCCCATCACGATGCACCAGAGGACGAAGACGGTGTCGCGGGTGTCCTTCAGCACGTTCCGGAAGCGGACGACCGCAAAGACGGCGAGCAGGCCGAAGGCGAACACGATGTTGCCCTGCATCAGGAGCATGACCAGGGCCACCAGCACCGGCAGGACCACCAGCGACGCCACGTACATCCGCGAGTAGGAGAGCGTCGTGTGCGTCCACATGTACGTCCAGGCGACGATCTGGCCGATGACGAACGCCAGCGCAATAACCAGCAGGACCGTCCCGACCCCGCCCACGGCCGAGACCAGGTCGCCGTGCAGCATCAGGTTGAAGACCTCGCCGAAGTCGCTCATACGACGGGCTCCTCGATGCGGGGGTTCCGCCACTCGATGGCGTCGCGATGGCCCAGGTTCTCCAGCGGTTCGGGCCCCAGGGCCACCATGCACGCCACGTACTTGGCCATACTCTGCCGCTCCAGGTCGAACTGCCGGACCATCTCCCGCATCCAGACGGGGAAGCGGTCCGTGAACTTGATCTCCAGGATGACGCCCGGGATGCGCGGGTACACCCGCCGCGCCCGCATCTCCAGCCTGCCGTCGCCCCAGTACGAGACGCCGTGCACGCGCCGGTCGAACGTCATGCGAAGGCTGTCGTCCCGCGGGGTCACGTAGGCCTCGCGATGGTACGACACGAAGCAGCGGCCGTCGGCGCCGATGTTATCGCGGAGGCGGCAGAACTCGGCCAGCGCCGCCTGGCCCCGGGGGCTCACGTCCATGATGTCTTCGTGGGCCGGCCAGAACCCCTGGAGCACCCGCGTCACCCCCGACCGCCGCACGGGTACCCGCTGCTTCAGAATCACGTCGTCCTGCCGCCGCTTGATCTCCAGGAACGCCGGCGTCTCCGGCGACTCGTCGTAGAACCGGATGCGGAGTTTATATCGATTCTTCAATCCCCACAGCGTCGCCTTGCACAGCCGCAGGCCCGGGCTGTCCAGGTACAGGCTGTGGACTTCGTACTCGCAGTTCCGCGCCGGGTCGGCATGCGGGTCCGGCTCCAGGTACCCGAGGGCGAAATCGCGCAGGCTTCGGGCCGTCGACTCGCTGATCAGGTACTTCAGTTCGAACCGGCTGCCTTGCAGGCGATGGGTATACGGCATCGGCTGCGCCTCGGCTGTCGCCGGAAACAGAAGCGCCCCCCTTCGGGGCGGCTCCCGTCCCGGCGTAGTCGTCACCTCGTCCTTTACCCTTTATACGGCCTTAACAAAGCCAAACGCACGAGGTTTTCCCCCGAATGCGCAGAAGGCTCTGTGTGGCTCTGCCGGACGCGCTCCCCACCATGCGGCGACATAGCGCGCTCGGAAACCTTGAAATTATACCGGGAAACCGGCCTCGTGCAACGTTAAATGTATCGAATTCAAGCGGTTGCCGGCGCCCTGCCCCCTCGCCTCGCAGGACACCTGGTGGGATTCCCGGCGCGTTCCCACGGCACGCGCCGCGCACGGGCCGCGGCGACCCCGCGCCGCCCGACGCCCTGGATGCACCCCCCGACGGCTCCCTCGCCGCACGCCGCTGCTACGGCTGTGCGTCCACCGGCTCCGCGCCGGGCGCCTCCACGCCCCGCCGCCCGAGCAGCGACCCGTCCACGCGGAAGAGGTTGACGACGGCCTTGAGGTAATCGATCTTCGCCTCGGCGACCGCGTCCTGGCTGTCGAGGAGGTCACGGTGGGCCCGGACCACGTCCAGCGTGGTGGACCGGCCGATCTTGAGCCGCTCCACCTCGTTGTCGTACGCCCGCTGCCGGAGGTCCAGCGTGACGCGGGTGGCCTCGATCTGGTTGGTGGCCCGGCGGACCTCCTCGAACGCCGTTCGCACTTCCATCTGGATAAGTTGTTCCAGGTTCCGCAGCGCCTCGACGGTCTGCTCCTTCGTCAGCATCGCCTGCTTGTACCGGGCCCGGGCCGACCGGTTCCGCAGCGGGAACTGCGTCCGCACGCCCAGGAACATGTCGTAGTCGTTGCTGTCGAGGTTCTTCCACGATTCGTCCAGGTGCTCGGCGTAGCCGGACTTGCCGACCGTGGCGAACAGGTCGAGGACCGGCAGCAGGCCGTCGCGGGTCCGGACCACCTCCAGGTCGCCGCGCCTGACCTGGAGCCGGGCCTGGTTCAGGTCCGGCCGTCCGGCCAGGGCCGTCCGCACGTGCTTCTCGACGTCGTCCAGGGGGGTGTTCGGCACCAGGGGCGGCCGCTCCACCACCACCTCCCGCTGCCATTTCTTCGTGCACGGCGGGTTCAGGAGCCGCAGCAGCCGCAGCCGCGTGACCTCCACGTCGCTCTCGGCATCGCGTCGGCGTTGTTCGCGTCCCGCGACGGCGGCCTCGGCGGCCACGCGCTCCGACTCGCTCAGCGTCCCGGCGTCGATCCGCTTGACGGCGGCCTCGAGCCGGGCCTCGGCGACCCGTTTGGCCCGCTCGGCGTTCTCCAGTTCCAGTTTCGCCAGCACACAGTCCCAATAGGCGTTCTCGACCTGGGCCAGCAGCGCCTCCGCGAAACCCCGGAGTTGGTATGTCGAGGCGATGGCGTCGATCCGCGCCTGG
>JAWODB010000041.1:0-3396 GCA_046483505.1 Phycisphaerae bacterium | reverse complement strand
CGATTTCGGGGGGTGCGCGAAAACGCGTTTTCCTAGAATGTCGATTCTGCGCCCCACTCCTGCGACCGTTGAGCCGGCGACGGCACGTCGCCGGTCGTGGCGCTTTACGCCGACTCGCCCGTTCGCGGCGACCTGCGGTCGCCGGCTCAACGGGCCCAGGCCAACCCCACATCACCGGCCGCGCGGGTGGAGCCGCAAGGCGCAGCCCCCCAGGTCGCCGCGAGCGCGCCAAGCGTCCCCGGAGCCGAGCGCGCTGCCGGCGGCCATTCCGCTTGATTCGCCTCCCGCCCGCCGGTAGGGTTACGGTCGGCCCGTGTCCGGAGGATTCCCCATGCGAACGTCCCGCCTGATGGCCCTGCTGTGCGTGTGCCTCCTGGGCTCGGCTCCCGCCTGCGAGGCCGCGGACGGGCCGGAACCCGGCGAAACGGTCCTGGAGGCCGATTTCGACGCCCCGGACGCCCTCGACGCCTGGCCCGTCCGCACCGACGGCGTCAGCCTGGCGCCGGACGGCCGGGGCGGGCGGGCCCTTCGCATCACCGCCACGGACGCCACCACGGGCGCCCACGTCCAGCGGCCGGTCGGCGCGGAGCGGCTCCGCGGGTGCAAACTCCTCCTCTCCGCCCGCGTCCGGGCCGGGAACGTCTCCGCCAAACCGCAGGACTGGAACGGTGTCAAGTTCATGCTGCCGATGGTCTCGCCCGACGGCCGCCACTGGCCGCAGGCCCGCCTCGGCGTCGGCACGTTCGGCTGGACGGAGGTCCTCTGGCAGGCCCGCGTGCCGCCGGGCGCCACCGAGGCGCGCCTCTTCCTCGGCCTGGAACGCGTCACCGGCACGGTGTGGTTCGACGACCTGCACGTCACCGTCCGCCGCTCGCCCATCGACCCGTCGACCCGCGTCCACGAGGGCCCCCAGTACAAGGGCCACGACCTGCCGCGCCTCCGCGGGGCGATGGTCGGGACGGACATCTCGGCCGCGAGCCTCCGAACGCTCGGCAAGGAGTGGAACGCGAACCTCGTGCGGTGGCAACTCTTCGGTTTCAAACCCCGCTTCGACACGGGCGACCTGGCCGAGTACGACCGTCGCCTCGCGCAGGAACTGGCGACACTCGACGCCGCGCTCCCCGTCTGCCGCGAGGCCGGCCTCCTGGTCGTCGTCGACCTCCACACGGGCCCCGGCCACTGGGCCGACCCCGGCCGCAGCCTCTTCACGAGCAAGGCCTGCCAGGACCGGTTCGTCGCGATCTGGGAAGAGATGGCCCGCACGTACAAGGACGAGCCGTGCATCTGGGGATACGACCTGCTGAACGAGCCGCTCGAGGAAGGGGCCGCCCGCGGCGTCCTGGACTGGCAGGGCCTGGCGGAACGGACCGCCCGGGCCGTCCGCCGCATCGACCCGGCCCGGTGCCTCATCGTGGAGCCGGCGCCGTGGGGCGGGGTCCAGGCGATGGGGAACCTCGTGCCGCTGGACGTCCCCCGCGTGGTCTACAGCGCCCATATGTACGTGCCGCACCAATTCACGCACCAGGCGGTGTACGACCGGGACCAGGAACCGCTGCGGTACCCGGGCGAGATCGGCGGCACGCACTGGGACAAGGCGGCCCTGGCGGCGGCCCTTACGCCCGTCGTCGACTTCCAGAAGACGTACAACGTCCACATCTTCATCGGGGAATTCAGTGCCATCCGCTGGGCGCCGGACGGCAGCGCGCAGCGGTACCTCCGCGACTGCATCGACCTGTTCGAGGCCCGCGGATGGGACTGGGCGTACCACGCCTTCCGCGAATGGGACGGCTGGAGCGTGGAGCACGGCCCGGACCGCAGCGACCATCAGCCCACCGCCGACCCCACGCCGCGCAAGCGGCTGCTCCTGGAGTGGTTCGCGAAGAACGAGAAGAACGGCAGGTAACAGGCAACTGCAACGGCGGGCCTCACGCAAAGTTTACCCGCCGGAGGCGGGGCGCAAAGCCGCAAAGACGGCAACGACGGCAACGGCGGAAAGGCAGGTCAACGGCAACGGTGCGAGGTTCGGAGCGGTGGCGAGCGAGGCGGGGGGCCTATTTAGCCGCCGGCCTTGGCCGGCGCGTGTCACCGAACGGCAGGCAATAGGGAACAGGTAACCGGCAATAGGCAACGGCAAGATAACAGCAACAACGACGGCAAGAGGGCGAGCGCCGCGGCCGAAGGCCGCTTTGGAGTGCCGTGCCCCGGCACCGCTTTCCTTTGCGCGGCCCGCAGGATGGCTGGTCAGGGGCCCACGGCATAATCCGGCGGGCCGGCGAAGGTGAACGTCCGGCCGCCCACGGTGACCGACACGACGCCGCCGTCGTCCTTGCGGACGGAGACGGGCGCCGGGGCGGAGGCCGCGGGATCCCCGTCGCCGACCTCGACCACATGGACGAGCGGGCGGGTCGCCGCGCCCGCGCCGTCGCCCGGCCGGTCCGCCGACGCCTCGCCGGGACCGTCCGCCTCTCCACCAGGATACGCATACGCCACGCGATGGGTTCGGACCGGCGTGGCCTCGACCTTCGGGGGCGCGGCCGACGGGTGCACGGGCCGGCACCGGATCCAACTCGCCCCGTTCGTGGCCGTCACGGTGAGCCCGTCCGTCTCCGGTTCGGCCGGCACCTGGAGGAGCCAAGTGACCGGCGGCACGGCCGCGCCTTCCGCCGCCCGCAGACGGTCCACGACCACGACCGTGCCCGGCCGCACGAACAGGAACTGGCGCACGAGGCGCGCCAGGCGCGGCGCGTCGTACGCCTGGCCGAACCGTCCGGCGACGGCGGCCCACGGCCCCGCGTCGCGATGGAACAGGATGTCGCCGCACTCCAGCCGCCGCCCGCCCTCCAGGTTCTGTTTGAACGCCTCGACGGTCGTGAACCATTGGCCGCGGCACGGCCGCTGGGGCTTGCCGTCGATGAGGAGCGTCGAGTGGTTCTCGGTCCGCTGCTGTGGGCCGCGAATCTTGCGGTAGACGGGCGGGTCGACGGCGAGCAGACCGTGGCGGTAGACGATGAAACTCCCCTGGTCGTAATGGTGATGGTCGCCGAAGTGATCGCTGCATGTGAATGCGACGACGGTGTCGCCGTCGCCCCAACCGCTGCGGGCGATGAAATGGCCGCCGTGCGCTGCCCCCGCGAAGAACGAGCGGGCCGGTTCGGCCGGTTCGGCGTCCAGGCGGCGCGCGTAAAGCATGTAGAAGACGGCCGTGTCGCCGTAGAACCGCCGCAGGCCGCGCTTGGCGGCGAGGCGGTGGCTGAGCCAGACGCCCTCGCCGGAATGGAGGGCCCAGGCGGCGGCGTCGATGACGCAGGCCATCTCGTGCGTCAGGCCGCCGTTCGGCCCGCCCTGGAGGTCGCCCCACGGCAGGTACCGCAGGTTCGGCAGCGTGCTGTGGACGAG
>JAWODB010000028.1:0-15878 GCA_046483505.1 Phycisphaerae bacterium | reverse complement strand
CGCGGGTAGGCGGTGAGTTCGAACGTCATGGCGAAGTCGCCGAAATCGAACGAGGCCAACTGGACGTCCGGCACCTCGGCCTCGTCGTCCGGGTGGGCGTACCGGCTGCCGAGGGTGCGGACGCTCTTCGGCATGCCGGGGTCGCCCATCAGCATGAGGGCGAGGTCGATCTGGTGGATGCCGTCGTTGCCCATATCGCCATTACAGAAATCCCAGAAGTAGAGCCACCCGTGGTTGACGAGTCCCTGGTGATACGGCCGCTGGGCCGCCCGGCCGAGCCAGCGGTCCCAGTCGAAGCCCTCGGGCTTCGTGCCGGGCTCGCCCAGGTGGACGGGGCCGCCGGGCTTCATGTTGAAGACCCGGACGAGCGGGATGCGGCCGAGTTTGCCGGACCGGATGTACTCCAGGGCCTTCAGGACGTACGGCCCGCTGCGGTTCTGCGTGCCGATCTGGACGACCCGCTCGTACTTGCGGGCGGCCTCGAGCATCTTGCGGCTTTCGAAGATGCTGTGGGCGGCGGGCTTTTCGCAGTAGACGTCCTTGCCGGCCTGGCACGCCCGGATCGTGGCGGGAGCATGCCAGTGGTCGGGCGTGGCGATGACGATGGCGTCGCAGTCCTTGGCGTCGAAGAGCCGCTCCATCTCCTTCACGAGGTGCGGCTTCGCGTCCTGGGCCTTGGCGACGAACTCGGCGGAGGCCGCGAGGCGGGCCGGGTTCACGTCGCACAGGTACGTGACGCGGGCGCCGAGCCCGGCCATGCCGTAGCCGTTGTAGCGTCCCCGGCCGCCGCAGCCGATGACGCCGATGTTGATGCGTTCGTTCGCGCCGAGGACGCGGCGCGGCTTGCCGGCGGCGACGGCGAAGGTGCCGACGGCCGCCCCCGTGGCGGCCAGCGACGACCTCCTCAAAAACGTTCGGCGGGACATGCGGGGCATGATGCTCTCTCCTTTCGGTTCGGTCCGACCGTGCGGCCCGGCCACGTTGAGCCGTCGACCGCAGGTCGACGACCGGCGGCCTTCGGCCGCCGGCTCAACGGCCATGTTCAACCGGCCTTACACCTTGGGCGGTGCCCAGTCCTGGGCACGGCGCGGCGGGCAAGACTGCCCGCCGCGCCACGCACAGGTGTCTCACGGCTCATCGAGCAAGTCCGCCCACTGCTCGCGCAGGGCCAGGAGCCGGCGTTCCTGTTCGTCGCTGAACGCCCCGCGGCGTTGGGCGTAGGTATCCATCCACGTGATGAGCCGCGCAAGGTCCCCCTCGCCGAGGCGCACGTCGTGATGGCCCTTCTCGCTCGTCAGCATCGCGAGGATCGGGCTTTCCCGCGCGGCGCAGGCGCCGGCGACGGACCGGCCGCCGCGCCACCGTGATTCGACGTGCTTCGCGAGCCCCTTGTCTCCCCCGTAGCCGACGAGCGACTGGTAGGCCTTCCCGGGCGCCAGGTTGAGCCGGGCGACGGCCTCCTTCCTGCCGTCCGGCCCATGGCAGCGGACGCAGTGCGCATCGAGGACCGGCCGGACGAGCCGGTCGAACCGCAGCGGCCACGTGCCCTCCGGCCCGGGGCGCAGGCGCGACGCCGGCCGGCGCTGCGCCTGGAGCGGCTCGACGGCCGGGGCCTCGTCGCGCGGCTCGTGGCACCCGATGCAGCCGAGCGTCTGGCCGGGCTGGACGTACGTGATGGTCCGCATCGTCTGCACGGCCCGGCCGCGCGCGTCCAGCGCCTGGAAGAAGACCGACACGCCCGCCGGCACGCGGAAGTACGCCGAGCCGTCCGCCTCCACCGGCACGGTGCCGAGGACGCATTTGCCGGGGTCCTCGCGCGTCACGCCGAGCACGGGGCGGTTCATCTGTGGCTGGACCTTGGCGGGCACCGCCACGACGCGGAGGCGCTTGACCTCGCCGCGCGCCACGCCGCCCAGACCGTCGTAGACGTCCTGGAGAAGGAAGCGGCCCTCGCGCGCCCCGCCGCCGTCGCCGCCACCTTCGTCACCCGTGCGCGCCACGCGCGGCGCCACGGCCGCCGGCGTCGGCCGCGCGCGGATCGGCGTCGGGTACTGGCACGAGACGGCCGGGTCGCGGTACAGCGGTTCCAGGTTGCCGAAGGCATCGTAGACGTAGAGGCCCATGGCATCGACGGGGTTCCGCTTGTCATGGACATACGTGTGCGGCGGGAGGCGGTGCGTGCTCCACGCCACGAGGTAGTACGCCTCCGAGAGCGGCCAGGGGTTGGCGTAGTACGTGGCGGGCCAGCCCTCCGTCTCGGGGAAGCAGACTTCCGGCGTCAGGCGCGTGAGGGGCTCCGGCCCGTCCACGCCGACGTCCGGGTCGAGCAGGCACAGGCTGCCGCCGAGGTTCGAGTGATGGGCCGAGGCCGTAAAGACGAGCCGCCCGGAGCCGGGCACGGACCGCGCCTCGAAGATGCACTGCGGATTCCGCGTGAAGTTGCCGTACACGACGGCCGGGTTCGTGCCGTCCGGGTTCGTCGACCACAGGCTCATGTACGGCCCGTTGTGGCGGTCGACGTAGTCCCAGCGGGCGTAGAGGATGCGGCCGTCGGAGGCGACCGACGGCGTCCACTCGAAGTTCTCGAAGGCGGAGATGGCCTCCAGGTTCCCGCCGCCCGAGTCCATGACGTGGAGGGTGTAGATGGCGACAGGCCGGAAGTCGCCCCCGCCGCAGCGGACGTAACTGTCCGGCCGGGTGGCGCCGAGGGTGGCGCGGGCGCTGGCCGGGCCGCACGCCACGGCCTGCCCGCGGCGCGTGGAGAGGAAGACGATGCGGCCGTCGGGCAGGTACCGGGCGTCGAAGTCGTCGTACTTGCCGCGCGTCAACTGCCGCACGCCCGTCCCGTCGACGTTCATCTCGTAGACATGGAAGAATGCGTCCTCGGGCACGTGCTGCTTGTCCGTCTTGTGCTTGAGTTTTGCCACCTCGGGGTCGTACGTCGCGTACGCGAAGAGGATGCGCTTGCCGTCGTAGGAGAGCATCGGCCGCAGGAACGTGCCGTCCGGCCAATCGTCGGTCAGGCACGTGACGGTGGGCGGGCCGTCGCCCTTGAAGTTCTCCAGGACGAACAGGCCGCCGCCCCCGCGCGACCACCAGCCGTAGAACTGGTCGGACATGTGCGGAAACTGGGGCGCCGCGCGCTTCGCGAAGAGGATGCGGTCAAAGTCGAGAAGCGGATTGGCAAAGACGAGGTTGCGCACCGCCCGCCGGGCCGCCAGGTACAGGGCCTTCTGCGCCTCTTGCGAGGCGTCCGGGCCGAGCCGCTTCAGCCGCTTCGCCACGTCCGCGAGGGCGGCGCGGTGCGGGGCCACGTCCGCTCCCCTGCCCGCCAGGTCGTCGGCCAGGCGACGGCCGCGCTCCAGCACCCGGGCCACGGGATAGTCCGTGCGGCCGGGGGCGGCGTGCCGCTTGGACCATCGGCTCGTGCTGGACTGGTCGGCCGGGCGGCCGAGCGCCAGGTTCGCCTCGGCATCGTCCGGCCCGTACACCTCGACCTCGTCCAGATGGAAATAGTTCGTTCCGTTCAGACGGATGCGGAGGAAGCGGGCCGCCTCGCCCTGGGTGGGAATCGCGAGCGGCTTGCCGTCCGAGTGCCCGTAGAAGACGGTGCCGCCGTGGCGGTAGACCTCGCGCCACGCCGTGCCGTCGGCCGAGAGGAGAAGCGCGAAGTCCTTCATCCGCTCGGCCATGCCGGGGTCGCAGCGGTTCCAGAGGACGACGCGGGCGACGGGCCGGACCTCGCCCAGGTCCACCTGCCACCAGGGGTCCGTCTCGTGGGCCGTGTGGAAGCCCCATTTGCCGCTCTTTCGGCCGTCGACGGCGCCGGCGGCGTCCCGGCGCGTGGTGACGCGGCCGGCGCCGGCCTTCGCGCCGGTCCGGCGGACCTGGTCGAGCATCCGCGGATGGAGCCACTCGGCCTCGAGCCGGTCGCGCCAGGCGGCGGCGTCTCCGGCAGCGGGCGGCGCACCCGCCGACATCGCGAGGACCAGCGCACCGAGCAGGCAGGGCGCGAGGCGGCTTGTGCGTCTATGCGTCATGCCATTCCTGTCGCTACGCGCGGCGGCCGTCCCAATCACGCGTTGTGCCACGGCCGGTCTTGTCCGGCCGTGCGCCCCTGGTCGGCAATCACGGCGGGGCAAGACCCGCCGTGGCACGTGCGCTGCGTTTGCCGGGTCCGTGCCACGGCCGGGCCACACAGACGGCTCAGGTGTCCTTCTTGCGTTTCTTCTTCGGCCGGTTCCGTTTCTCGCGCGGGGCGTCGGGGACGTTGACCTCCGGCAGGTACCGGGCCAGGCGTTTCTTGATCGCGTCGCAGGCCGGGTCGCCGGCGAGGTTCGTCCACTCCATCTCGTCGCGGGCGTGGTCGTAGAGTTCCTCGGAGCCGTCCGCGTACCGGATGTACCGCCACCGCTCGGACCGCAGGCTGTGGTTGTTGCGGCCGTGGGTGGTGAGGGCGGGCCGCTCCCACTCGGCCTTGGGGTCCCTGAGCAGCGGCCGGAGGCTGTTGCCCTCCAACCGCTCGTTCGGCCCCAGGCCGCACAGGTCCGCCAGCGTCGGATAGATATCCATAAAACTGACGGGCCGGGTGCACCCGCCGCGCGCGATGCCGGGCCCGGCCATCATGAGGGGGGCGT
Organism: Phycisphaerae bacterium; assembly: GCA_046483505.1. Lineage (GTDB taxonomy): Bacteria > Planctomycetota > Phycisphaerae > FEN-1346 > FEN-1346 > BS750m-G62. The sequence continues at coordinate 11,241 of JAWODB010000028.1, read as the reverse complement.
GGGCGGCCTCTTCCCACAGGGCGAACTTCCGCCAGTGCAGTTTCTCGCCCAGGTGCCACCCGTGGTCGCCCCACAGGACGATGATCGTGTTATCGGCATACGGGCTCGCGTCGAGGGCGTCGAGCACGCGGCCCACGCAGGCGTCCGCGAACGCGATGGACGCCAGGTACCCCGAGACCGCCCTCGCCCAGTTGTCCGTCTCGACGACCTTCTTGTGGTCGCCCTGGGGCCGGGCCATGCGGCGGCCGAGTTCCGGCACGTCCTCGAGGTCCGTCTTCTTGACCTTCGGCAGGACGACCTTCTCCGGCGGAAACATCTCGAAGTATTTCGGCGGCACGTACCACGGCAGGTGCGGGCGGAAGATGCCCACCGCCAGGAAGAACGGGTCCGCCTGCGGGCTGGCGAGTTGCTCGCGGGCCCAGTCGGCCACCTGCCAGTCGCCCATCTCCTCGTCCCGCGCCTCGACGGGGCCCCAGTCGAAGTGGGCCGTGTTCGGGATGCCGTTCAGCGGCCGGCCCTTCGGCATCGGATCGCCCGGACGGGTCCGCGTCTTGCTCGGCCAGTATTCCTGCCAGGAGGGCGGGTCGGCATAGCGGCCGTGGAAGATCTTCCCGCTCCCCGTCACGCGGTAGCCGTGGGCCATGAAGTGCTGCGGCAGGGTGACGACGTCGGGCATGACCGGCCGCCACGGCTGCGGGTTGTGGTACACGCCGCTCGTCGAGGGCCGGACGCCCGTCAGGAGGGCCGCCCGCGACGGGTTGCACGCCGGGGCCGCACACTGGGCGTTGCGGAACAGGACGCCGCGCCTGGCCAGGCGGTCGATGTTCGGGCTCCGCGTCTGCGGATGGCCGCCCAGGCACCCGATCCAATCGTTCAGGTCGTCGACGGCGATGAAGAGGACGTTGGGGCGGTCGGCGTTCCCCTCCGATTTGCGCTCCGCCGTCAGGGCACACGATCCGGCCGCCAGCACGGTCGCCCCGGCGCCGGCACACCGGAGAAACGTCCGCCGATTCATCCGCATCGCCATGGGTGCTCCTTTCTGCATGCGGCGCGGCGGGTCGGAGCCTGTCCCGAGCGAAGCCGAGGGGTACCCACCGCCCCCGCCTCAGCGCCCCGTGCCACGGCCGGCCTTGTCCGGCCGTGCGACACCCCGTCGCATATCCTCCCGGCCGGACAAGACCGGCCGGGCCACACAGGCTCTCAACGGGTCCCGATTATACGCGCCCCGCCGTGCATCCCAAACGATTCCCCGCCGCGATCCTGCGCGCGGCGCACGGCCGGACAAGGCCGGCCGTGGCACGTGCCGTACTCACTGGATCTCGCGCGGTGCCCAGTCTTGGGCACCGCGCGGCGGGCAAGACTGCCCGCCGCGCATTCCCTCTCACCTTCCCGGCGAATCCAGCCGATACACGGCCGCATCGTCGAACCATGCCACGTCGCCCTCGCCCTGCTGCCCCTTGACGAGGAGGAGGACGACGAGGCGGCCCACACCCTCGGGCACCTGGACGGCCGTGAGCATCTCGGCCCACTCGCCGCGCGGACCCAGGCACGGCACCGCCACGTCGCGGCCCTGGGCGGTCCAGGTGCTCTCGGCGGTCTGCCAGCGGACGCGGAGCATCGCGTCGCCGCGGCCATCGATGCGCCGGACCGCCCGGACGGCGTACCGCTCGCTTGGCTGGACGGGAATCGACTGGATGAAGCAGCCGTCCGCGACGCCGGCGGCCCGCCCGGCGCCCTTCGCCTCGGCCCCGGCGTCGGGGTCCCACGTGAACGTGCCCTCGGACGCCTCGGCCTGCCAGGCGCCCCATCCGGCCGGCCGGCCGCCTTTCTTACCCTTGGCGAAGTCGCCGCCCTTCGAGAGGTTCTCCAGGGTCCCGTCCTTCCGGCGGCGGGCGATGGCGGTCCGCGCGTAGTCCACGGGATCGCGCGCGTACCGCAGGGCCGCCTCGCAGCCCGGCAGCGCCTCCGGCCAGGACTCGTCTCGGACGCGGCCGTTCGGCGTCGGCCACCATCGGAACTTCTCGCCATAGATCCACACGTACTCGTCGGCGCAGCGGAGGGCGGTCTCGACGTTCGCCCGCAGCCGGTCGACGCGCGGCCCGCCCCGCCCGTCGACGTACCACGCGGCCCACTCCGAGTCCTTCGGGTTCCAGTAGGCGTCCAGGTAGACGCCGAACGAGACCTGGACCTGGGCCCGGTACGTGGCGCGGTTCTCCGGCGAGACGAGTTCCTGGCACGCCCCCTTGATGGCGAGGGCGGCCTCCAGGTACTCCCGCTCGGCGTTGTACCGGTAGGCGGCCTCGCACCCGTCGACGAACGTGACGGTGGGCGGGGCGGCGTCGAGCCAGCCGTCCACGAACGCCGGCAGCAGGCCGTAGCCCATGGTCTCGAGGAGGCGGTTCGGGTCGCGGTGCCCCGTGGCCCGCCGGCAGACGCTGTTCAGGAAGTAGGAGAAGAGGACGAGGTCCGGGAACTCGTCGGCGACGGCCCGCATGACCTGCCGCCCGCGCTCGCGGACCTTGGCGGCATACTCGTCGAACGTATGCCGATCCGTCCCCGGCTGGGCGGCGTACGTGAACGGGGCGTGGGGCCGCGTGTACGGCTCCGGGTCGAAGAGGATGCCGCGGGCGCCGCCCGCCTTCGCGACGGAGGCGGCGATGCGCCAGTGGGCGACGATGTCCGCCCAGGCGGCGTCGTCGAACCAGTCGACGTCGCCGGGGTTGGCGTTGATGCCGACGAAGTTGTCCGTGAGGCGGTCGGACGTGCACGCCACGAGGTTCGCGACCGCCTCGTCGAACCAGGCCCGGTCCCACGCGCCGGCGGTCCACATCCAGTGGAGGGGACACGGTTTGCCGTCGGGCTTCGTGCCTTCGACGCGGAGAACGACGCCGTCGAACGGGCGCTCCTCCATCTCCTCGAGGTTCGCGCGCAGGCGCTCCGTGTTCGGATGGTCCCAGCCGGTTTCGATGAGTTTCTTCGGACGGCGGGCGTCGGGCGCGGCGGCCCGGGCCGGGGCGACGGCGACGGCCGTGAGCGCGAGGATCAGCCCCATGGCCATTACGGTGCGCCAGGCGCGGTGGGTCTCCGTACCCACCGCGCTCGCGCCGGCGTCGCGGATCATCCGCGCGGCGGGTGCGGAGACCCGCCGCGCGTTTTGCGCGGCGGGCAGTCCTGCCCGCCGCGTGCTATGCGGGGTGGCCGCACGTGCCTCGGGCCACGTGCCACGGCGGGTCTCGCCCCGCCGTGATCTTCCCCGTGCCCGATGCACGGCCGGGCAAGGCCGGCCGTGGCACACCCCCATGTCGGACGCGGTGCCCAAGGTAGAACTTCGGCGTGGTGGCCTTCCCAGGCCACCACGCGCCTCCCCGCGCCGGGAATCGCGGCGGCCTGGGAAGGCCGCCGCGCGGCTACCCGTTATGTTGCCGCGGCTACTCCTTCGCCGACACGTCGTAGACATACACGTGATCCTTTCGCCGCACGTACAGCCGGCCGTCGGCGAGGGCGGGATACGCCCACGTCTGCGCGCCGGCATTCGGGATTTCGAACCGCCCGGCGACCGTGCACCCGTCCGGGCCGGCGTCAACGAGGCACACGGTCCCCTTCTCCCCCACACAGTAGAACCGCGCATCGGCCCAGAGGGTAGCGGCCCGTCGGATGGCCGGCTCGCGCCAGCGCTCCTCGCCGGAGGCCATGTCGATGCATCCCCAGCCTCGGCCCGTCCCGCCGTACAGGTGCCCGCTGCGCTCCACGTACCCGCCCGTGTGACTGGCGTGCTCGGGTTTCGTCCAGACCGGTTGCGCGGCGAAGCCGTCGCCGTCGGGCACGAGGCGGACGCACACGCCGCCGGAACGGTGCCCGCCCTCGGCAAAGACGAGCCCGTCGCGGAAGACGGGCGTCATGGTGTTCTCGTGGAGCATCCATCCGAACCCTTTCGCGTGCCGCCACAGGAGCCGGCCGTCCTCGGCCGCGACGCCCACGAGTCCCTTGTGCGTCAAGGTGACGATCTGCCGCCGGCCGCGCCACGTCACCTCGATGGGCGAGGCATGGCCGGCGGCCTCGTCCACGCCGCGCGAGGTCCAGACGACGCTGCCGGTGGCGGCGTCGAGGGCGGCGAGCGTCCCCTCCGCCCCGCCCGGCGTACAGATGACCCGGCCGCCCGTCGCGAGGACCGACTCCGCCACCCCGAAGCGCGGCGGGTGGCCGCGGAACCGATCGAAGATGTTGACCATCCAGGCCTTGCGGCCGGCGTCGAGGGTCAGGGCCGTCAGCAGCCCCCGGCCGCTGAGGACGTAGACCCGCCCGCCCGCGACGGTCGGCGTGCTGCGGGCGCCCGGATACGAGCCTTCGTACGCCCGCCCGCACGGGGCACGCCAGACGGGCCGGCCGGCGAGGTCGAAGCAGAAGACGACGAAGTACCCGCTCCGCGTGCCCGTGGCGAGGATGCGGTCGCCGGCGACGACCGGCGAGGACCAGCCTTCCCCGAGGCCGGAGAGGGTGAGGACGGGCGGCGGTCCGCCGTCCGGCCACGTGCGGGCCAGATCCGTCTCCGGCGAGATGCCGTCCCGCGACGGCCCGCGGAATTGGGGCCAGTCGGCGCCGGCGGCCGGCGCAGCGGAGACCAGGAGCACGACTGCCGCGCCGGCGGTCGTCCAGACGAAGGTGCGCATGGTGGGCTCCTTGCGTCCATCATGCTGAGACAAGCCGGGTGGCATGCTTTCCGGACGTCCGGAAAGCATGCGGCTACCGGTGAGACATGCTTTCGCAAAGGCGCGAAAGCATGCCACCCGGCGCACGGCCGGACGAGACCGGCCGTGGCACTTGCTCATGGCCACCCGTGCCGGGCCGTCCACGGATGCCACTCTACCCTCCATCCGCCCCGCCGGCAAGAGAGGGAACGACGCCCCCTTTTTCGTTGCCCGCCCGTTTTCGACGGACTACACTTGACCGCGCCCTACTGCCATGTGCATGCAAAGGAGAACGTCCGTGCGCTTGCTGCTCGTGTGCTTGCCGGCCATCCTGGCGGCGGGGCCCCTGCTCGCCGACGGGCCGCCCCGAAACGACGGCGCCTCCTGGCCCACGCTCCACGGCGACCTGATGCGCTCCGGCTTCTACCCACAATGGCCGGACGCCGAGGAATTTGAACTCGTCTGGCGCAAGGAACTGCACGAGGAACTCACCGGCACACGGTGCGAGACAATCGTCGGCAACGGTCTCGCCTTCATGGGCACCTACGCCGGCAACCTCTACGCCTGGGACGCCGAGACGGGCGAGGAGCGGTGGGTCTTCCGGGCGGGCGGCCCGATCGGCCATTCGCCGATGCTCGCCGATGGGATCCTGTACGTCGGCGCGATGGACCGCCGCCTCTACGCCCTCGACGCCGCCACCGGCAAGGTCCGCTGGCGGTTCGAGGCCGGCGAGGGTTTCTGGGCCTCGCCGACCGTATGGCGGGGCCTCGTCCTGTGCGGCGCCCGCGACGGCATCTTCTACGCCCTGGACGCCACGGACGGCTCCCGAATCTGGACGTTCGAAACGGGCGGCCCGATCCTGAACACCGCGAGCATCAGCGCCGACGGCGACCGCGTCCTCGTCGGCTCCGAGGACATGCACGTGTACTGCCTGCGCGCCGCGGACGGCGGCCTGGTGTGGAAGTCGCCGAAACTGGCGGGCCTGACGCTGCGCGACTACTTCCCCGTCATCGCGAAGGGCCTGGCCCTCGTCACCACGACGCCCGTCCACGAGTTCCACTGGACGCTGACGACGCACCAGAAGATGCTCATCGAGCGGACCGGCTTCGAGGGCGAGGACGACCGCTATATCCCCGGCGACGCCGGCGACGTCCGGCGCGAGCAGGACGTCATCATCGACTTCCTCAAAGCGAACCCCTCGCACCAGACGTTCTACGCGTTCCGGGTGGCCGACGGCAAGCAGCCGTGGATCGCCCCCGTCCTCTACACCGGCGGGCTGCACAACGTCCACACGCCGCCGTGCCACGATCCGCGGACCGGCGAGGCGTACGTCTTCCTTCGGTCGGCGTACGGGGTGTGGGACGGCGGGGGCGAGGTCCGCTCGTACACCACGCCGGGCCGGCTGGACCTGGAGACCGGCCGCGTCGCACTCGTCCGGCACGGCTACAAATCGAAGGACCCCGGCCGCCCGCCCGGCCGCAAGGACACGCCGTGGATGTGCTTCAACGCCATCGGCGACGAGACGCAGACGCTGGCCGTCTCGCCCAGGTACCTCTTCTCCATCCACCAGGGGTACATCGGATCGCTGGCCTTCGACACGGGCCTGCTGCGGAACATGTTCGGCAAACGCGACACGTACGGCGGATTCTACGGGCCGGGCCACTTCGGCTGGAAGTCCGACGGCGGGCTCGAGAAGGCCCGCAAGGCCGGCGTGCCGTACGGCGTCGTCAACGAATGGCACGGGCCGGCCCGGGCCGTCGTCAGCGTGGCGGGGGAATACGTGTACTACCCCGTCGGCTCGCAGGTTCTGTGCATCAAGGGGAAGTGATATGCGGTTTGAGCCCAAAGCAGCGCAGACGATCCTGACGGCGGGGTGGCTGGCGACCGCGCTCGCCCTGCTCGCCGTACCGGCCGCGGGCCAGAACGTCATCGACGCCGCCGCCCACGCGCAGAGCCTGGAGCCGGTGCACCTCGACGCGCCGCACCTGGGCGTCCTGCTCGGCGAGACGCCGGACTTTGCCGCACGGGCGAAGGGCGAGGAGGCCGACCGCGTCCGCGCCAAACTCAATGCGCACGTGGCCGCCATGCTCGAGGGGTGGCCCTGGAAGGCGTTCCACAACACGCTCGGCATCTCGGGGTACGAGGCGTACTTCAACCATCCGGACGAGGCCGTGTACGCGCTCGCGATCGCCCTGCCCCAACTGGACGAGGAGGTGCGCGAGCAGGCCCGCCGCTTCCTCGCCGAACACATCGAGAACCACCCTCCGTACGACCGCGAGGGATACGAGAACCGCCGCGGACGTCCCCGCGAACGGTACACCGTGCCGGACGGCCTCCGTCCGGACGGTCACGGGAAGGCGAACGGGCGGTTCGGGGTCTACGCCCTGTGGGCGTACTGTTATTGGGCGGAGGCACCCGACGCGGCGAAGGCTCACTGGGAAGCCGTCTGCAAGCGCATGGCGCCCCTGCTGGAGAAGCCGTATGAGTTCGACATCCGCAAGCAGGACGACACGCACGACGAGGCGGAGCGGCTGACAGCGGACCTGGCAGGGCTGGCGGGCCTGGCGCGCCTCGCCCGGATGGCCGGCAACGCCGAGACGGCCCGCCGCGCGCGGACCAAGGCCCTGGAACTGCTGGAGTTACGGGTGAACCTGGAACGGGTGAATCCCAGGATCCTGGAGAAGACGCACTCGGCCACCAAGACGCTCCACATCGCGAAACTCGCGCGCTACTGCGATCTCGTGCCGGAGGTCGGCCGGGCCGTGGCGGACCTCTCGGGCGGCATGGGCCGGGCGCGCCTGGCCGCCTTCCGCGCCAAGCGCAACGCGTGGTACCTGGCGTTTACGGAGCGGCTCATCGGCGGGGAGAACTACGTCAGCCCGCCGCACATGGGCCGGGCCATGATGGCCGGGGCGACCTTCGTCGAACGCCTGCCGGCCGAGGACCTCCTCGGCTTCGTCGACATCCCCTGGTGCGAGGGCGACCTCTATTTCATCGAGAAATGTACGTACAGCCTGTGGGCCGCCGCCGGGCGGAAGTGGAAACGGGTGGAGTGAACAATCCGCGCCGGGCAAGTTTACCCGCCCGTGGCGGGCCCGGCGGCTAAATGTGCCCCGCCACCGCCTCGCGGACGCGACGGCAGTCGTCGGCCATCTGCGCCTTGAGCGCCTCGGCGTCCGCGAACGCCTCCTGCGGACGCAGGTACGTCACGAACTCCACCGTCACCTGCTCGCCGTAGAGTTCCCCGTCGAAGTCCAGCAGGTACGCCTCGACCGTGACGGGTTCGTCCTGGCCGAAGGTGGGCGCGCGGCCGACGCTGACGGCGGCCGCGTACCGCCGCCCGCGGACCTCGGTCCACCCGGCGTAGACGCCCTCGGCGGGGGTCAGGAACCGCGGGGCCGAGACGTTCACCGTCGGGTACCCCAGCCGCCCGCCGCGGTGATGGCCCTCCACCACCGTGCCGACGTACGAGTACGGCCGGCCGAGGCACCGGGCGGCCTCGTCCATGCGGCCGTCGGCCACGAGGTCGCGGATGCGCGTGCTCGAGACCCGCTCGCCGTCCACCTCCACGTGTTCGACGAACTCGACCTCGAAGGCGATGGCGGCGCCGAGGTCGCACAGCAGGGCGGGGTCGCCCGCCCCGCCGGCGCCGAAGCGGAACCCCGCCCCCTCGACCATCGCCCGGACGGCGAGGGCGTCGCCCGCGACCTCGCGGATGAACGCCTCGGGCGGCGTGGCGAGGACGCGGGCGAGGTCGCGCGGCCAGACGGCCGCCGCCACCCCCATCGCCCGCATCATCTCCAGTTTCTGGCCGAACGTCTGGATGAGCGGCGGGGCGCGGTCCGGTTCCAGCACCTCGAGCGGGTGCGGATGGAACGTGTAGACGACGGCGGCCGCGCCGAGTTCGCGGGCCCGCTCGACCGCCCGCCCGAGCACCGCCTGGTGCCCCACGTGGACGCCGTCGAAGACGCCGACCGTCAGCACGCCGCCCGTGAGGGAGGCGGGCACGGTGTCGAGATCGCGGAGGAGGTCCATGGTTGAACCTGATCCTGCTTCATTGACTTCCGCGCGGCGGGGCTCCCGGCCCGCCGCGCGGCACGCCCATCGTCGCGTCACAGAATCCACACGTAATACACCGCCACGGCGATCTGGACCGCCACGAGCGTGCACGCCGTGAAGTTCAGGACCATGTGGGCGATGGGCCGGGCCCGCGCCGTCCCGGCAGGGTGCCGCAGCAGGCCGATGCCGAGCCATGCCCCCGCCGCGTAGACAACGGCGATGAGGATGGCCAGCCGCCCGTGCCACTCCCAGAACCCGCCCCACTCCCCCAGGATGAAGCGAGCCATCAGCAGCCCGCCCACGATGCCCACCAGGAGCATGGCGTAGTACGCGGCCCCGGTCCACTGGTGCAGCCGCAGGTGGAACCGGCCGGGCAGCGGGCTCCGGCCGCCCTCGCCCTGCGTGGCCCGCACGAGGCCCAGATAGCCCGAGACCGTGCCGACGGCAACGGCCAGGAGCATCCAGGCGGCGTGGATGGTGACGTAGGTCATCGCGGTCCCTCCTTCGCGGCCTGCGGGCACACCTCTCTGAACCATACGCACGGGCGGCCGGCGAATAAAGCGAAAACGTGCCATGGTGTCAGGCACCTTTAAGGCCGTTCGGATGCCTGACACCTTTTTGCCGGGCGCCACTCGAGCCCGACGTTCGAGCCCGCTGCGTAAGCAGCGGGGTCCGTGCGAGTGGCGGCGCACATTTCGCGAACGCGCGGAAGCGCGCCCCCCCCCGCCTTGCGCCCCGATGCCTTGCGAGAAGGCACGCGGCCCGCAAGCGGGCCGGCGAACACGGGCGTCCCCGCCCTCTTCAACGCCGCCGACACTCGAACACGCGAGTGGGCGGGACGCGCGATGAGGCGCCATCCCGTTACACCCGCTGGCACCTCGGGCAGTAGTACGTCCCCCGCTGGTTCAGGACGATCCGGCGGACCTCCCCGCCGCAGCGGGGACACGTCTCACCCTCGTCGCGGTGGCGGCTGAGGAAGGCGTCCGGCACCTCCTCGCCGCCCGCGATGCAGCGGACGAGGACCGCCAGGCTCGCCTGCGCGGCCTCGTAAAGGCGGCGGAGGCGGTCGCCGCCGACGTGGTCCAACCGGGCCCGCGGGTGGACGCGGGCGTGGAACTGAATCTCGTCGGCCGAGATGTTGCCGATGCCCGCCAGCACCGACTGGTTCATCAGCGTGGTCTTGACCATGCCGGTGCGGCCGCCGAGACGGTCCCGGAACGTGTCCCAGCCGGCCCGCAGGGCGTCCGGGCCGAGGTCCCTGCGCCGGACGAACCGGTCCGGGGTCCGCGCCAGGTCCACCCGTCCGAGCATCCGCATGCTGACGACCGCCAGCCGCCGGCTGCCGGCGAAGCGGACGAGCACCCGGGTGTATTCCGGCACCTGGCCCGCGTCCTTCTCGTGGAAGAGCGTGCCGGTCATGCCGAAGTGCAGGGCCAGCCAGCCGTCCTTCGCCTCCGGCTCCAGGCGGACGAGCAGCCATTTGCCGTGGCGACGCGTCCCGGCGAAGCGGCGGCCTTCGAGCGTGCGGCGGAGGCGGCCCGGCGAGACGCCGTCGAGGAGGCGGCGGTCGCTGACCGAGACCTCGGCAATCTCCCGGCCGAGGGACGTGGCGTCGAGGTACCGCTTGAACTTCTCAACGTCCGGCAGTTCGGGCATGGGGGAGGCTTTCCGAGCGCCACGTCGTTCGAGCCGGCTGCGGGAGCAGCCGGTCATCCGCATCAGCCGTGCCCGCATCGCGCCGCCATTCGAACGTGACCCGCCGCTTCCGCGGCGGGCTCGACCGGCAGCTCGTCCGGGCGGCGGGAATCCCGCGGGGCGCATTCGAGCCCGCTGCGTAAGCATCGGGGTACGGGCAACTGGCGACGCGAGTTTCGCGCGCGTTGCGCGGTGCCCAGTCCTGGGCACCGCGCGGTGGGCAAGACCGCCCACCGCGCAGAACTCAGGCGCCTTTCCCTCTCACTCCGGCCGGATGTCGAGCGAGATGTCGAGCACCGGGGCGCTGTGCGTCAGGGCGCCCACGCTGATGCGGTCGACGCCCGTCTCGGCGACCGTCCGGACGTTGCGCAGGGTGATGCCGCCGGAGGCCTCCAGGGCCGGGCCCTTCCCGCCGGGGAACATGCGGTCGCGGCGGCGGACGGCCTCCCGCAGCCGGTGCGGTTTCATGTTGTCGAGGAGGACGACGTCCGGCTCGGCCGCCAGCACCTCGTCCAGGTAATCGAGGCGTTCGACCTCCACCTGGATGGGGATGTCGTCGCTCACCCGCTGCCGCGCCTCCCGCACGAGGCCGGCGATCGTCTCGCCCACGTGTTCGGGGGCGCGGACCGCCACGTGGTTGTCCTTGATGAGGACGCCGTCGTGCAGGCCCGTCCGGTGGTTCGTCCCGCCGCCCATCCGGACGGCCTGCACGACGGCGTCCTCATCAAGGACAACCACGTGGCGGTCCGCGCCCCCGAACACGTGGGCGAGACGATCGCCGGCCTCGTGCGGGAGGCGGGGC
>JAWODB010000259.1:0-3252 GCA_046483505.1 Phycisphaerae bacterium | reverse complement strand
TGAATTTTCCGAGGGGTCCCAGACAAGAAAGCCCGGCGCCGCCGGGCTTTAGGAGCCGCGGGCGGGCCCCTCGGAAATTTCAGGCCGGCGAAATTTCCGAGGGGGCCCCAAAGATCTCAGCGTTTTCGGTGCCGATCCAGAGCGCGCTGCAGCTCTATCACGGTTTTCCCAACCTTCGCGGCATACTGGGCCTTGGTCAAGTCCGGGTCTACCTTGTAAGCCCGCGCCCAACCGAACGTCGCCCCTGACCTCACCCCGTCACCCCGTCACCCCCTCACCGGTTCGCCCCCTCACCCCCTCACCGCGCGGAGTGGTCCTGCTGCTCGTGCGCCTCGTGCAGCCGGCGCGGCAGGTTCGGCCGGGCCTGCTTGACCGAAAACGCGCAGTGCGGCACTTGGCAGTAGTAGTAAGTGAAGAAGGGATTGGAATGTCCCGCCTTGGTCGGCGTCTTGTGGTAGGGGCACGTCGGGGCCGCCGTCTGCCGGCCGCGTTCGGCCTCCTGTTCGGGCGCCGCTTCGGCCAGACCCTGCTCGTTTGCGGCCTGGCTCACCGTCGGGGCCTCGGCCGCCGGGTCGGGTGAGGGGGTGAGGGGGTGAGGGGGTGACTTCGCGTCATTCGCGGGCTTGTTGCTCGCCTGTTCGGCTGACTTCCGTGTCGCCATGATTTCTCTACCTCGCTGAAAAGTTCTCGTTGGTTTCCCGGGCCGCGATCTCTGCGGATTCGGATGTTTTGGGGGTTGGCACGCCCCACGACCACTGCGAGGCGTCCCAGATCTGCCCGACCACCATGTCGGCCAGGGCCCGGGCGTAGACCTCGCAGTCCCAATAGTGGTTCCCCGTGGCCTCGGAGATCACCTCCCAGCGAGTGGTTTTCGCGCCCACTTGAAGGTTCTTCCCCCGGGCGGCTTCTTGGACCCGCCGCTCGTTGGTGATCTGGCGCAGGTAGTCTTCCCCGTCCTTGCTCTGAAGCACGTCGGCCGGCAGCCACCAGACGCCGGGCGCTCCGCGGTCGGCGTGCCAGCGATCCTGCAGATCGCTCTTGTAGGCCGATGTGTCGATTCCCCAGCGGGTCGTTCCCTCCGGATACGCCTTGCCGGTGCGGACGTTTTTTTCCAGGCGGGCCAAACGATAGAGAACGCCCGGCACGATCTTGGGGTCGCCGGCCACGGCCAGCACGCGCTCGCCCGGGTGGGCCCGGACCCAGGCGAAGACGTCGGTGGGCCGGTAGCCGGTGTCGATCCCCAGCCGGCAGGCGGCCAGGGCCGAAAGGCCGCGCGGGTTCTCGCCCACGACCGGCCAGCGGTGGGCCAGGACGGCGTCGAGCTGGGCCAGGTCGCTCGAAAGCACGGTGCCGGCTGCCTCCGTTTCGACCCGATGAAAACAGCCCCAGTCGATCAGGGCGGAGGTGCAGCCGTCGCCCCAGGCCCGCACGATCCAGTAGACCCGGTCGGCCTGGACGTCGACGCCGGCGGTGAGGAAAAAGGCCCAGACCGGGACCTGGCCGCGGCGGGTCACCCCGGCCAGGCGGAGCCCCAGCTCCTTCCATTGCGGCGTCTTGCCGCGGGGCGTGTAGGCCAGGCCCAGCCAGTCGTTCCAGAAGGTCTGCATGCCCTGGGTGGTATCGCGGAGGCGGAGGTACGCTTCCGCCGCGTCGCCGAACGAGACGGTCGGGGCGTAGAGGGCCGAAAGCCGATAGCCGCGCCGCCGGCCGGGATGGGACGGTTTGCCGGTGACCTTGCCGTCGAGGACTTCGCACCCTTCGGGACACCACACGCCGCGGGCGACCATCGCGGCCTTCTGCCGCGATTCGATCCGCCCGCCGCAGGACTCGCAGACGTAGTAGGCGTCGCGCCGGGCCTCCTCGGGCGTCTTCCAGCTCCCATCCGGCCGCTGGAGGCCGGCCACGCCGCCTTTGCCGGCAAACGGGTCTTGGCGGTGGGGGAAGAACCGCAGCTCCTGGTGATGGCCGCACAGAGGGCAGGGGATCCGGTACGTCCGGCGATCGCTCTGCCGGTACATCCCGTAGAGCACGGGCGAATCGCCCACGGGCGATCCCTCGTACATCACGCACGACCGCCAGAAGGCGCGGGTCCGCTTCTCGGCCAGCTCGGGCGAAAGCTGCCAGCGGTCGCATTCGCTGGCCAGGACGATCTTGCAGGACCGGCCCGAGAGCCGCTGGGAGCTGCCGGACCAGGCCAGGAAAACCCGGCAACGCTGGAGGTCGATCCAGCGGTCGTTTCGCTCCCGCTCCGGCGGCACGCGGCGGCGCAGGGCCGGCGTCACCTCGCAGTTGCGGTAGATCTGGTCCCGCTGCTCGCGGATGTAGAGCTGGTCGGGGCCGGCGAACATCATCGGCGCCGCGTCGACCTCGCCCTGGCTGGCCACGACGGCCCGGGCCACCTCGGTCTTGCCGATCTGCGGCGCCGCGACGAACACGATCTGCCGGACAGACGGGTCATCGACTGCATCGAGAATCTCCCGCTGGTACTCGCGGTCGGCGACGGAGAAGCCGCCCGGGTCGGTGGAGTAGTCGCCCGGCAGTCGCAGGTTTTCCTCGCACCACGCGCTGCGCGCGATCCGCGGGCGTGGCCGCCAGGCCTCGCGAAAGGCGCCGGCGACCTGGGAGAGCTGCAGTGTTGCCATCACGATCAGGAGTGCTCGCACCGTCATTCCTCGGCGGGTTCGCCGGTGACCTCTTCGGCCGTGTTGATCTCAGCAAGCGTCGCGTAGACGCCGTCGATGGCCCGCGCGCACCGGGCCCGGCAGTCGGCCAGCGCCTCGGCCGGCAGGTCCTGCGGCAGTTGGGCAACGAGCTGGTCGGGGAGCTGGTCGAGCACCGTCCGGCACTCGTTCACCGTCCGCTCGATGAGCCGGCAGATCGGGTCGACCTCCACCCACGCCGCTTGCTCCCGCTGGAGCTCGAATTGCTCCCGTTCCGCCTTCACGCGCGCCAGCGCCGCGTGGGGGCTGGTTGGCTGCGCCGGGTCCTTTTGCCGCCCGTCCCGCCACGCCACGACCTCCGCCAGGTCGAATTTGCCTGCGGTCCCGGGCATTCCCTGCCGGCGCCAGGTCTTGATGGTATCGTAGGTGAGCCGGAAGAACCTCGCGACGTCCCCCAGCGTCCGCACGATCCACCGCTCTCCCTTTGTCTTCAGCTCGCGCTTTGCATTGCCCACTTAGTGGAATCTCCCCCGGGGGGGTGGGGTGGTCATTTTTTCTTGTCGCGTGCGAAAACGGCGCCACTGCCAGGGGC
>JAWODB010000202.1:0-9658 GCA_046483505.1 Phycisphaerae bacterium | reverse complement strand
TGCCGCTCTACACCGACGCTGCCGCCCGCCGGTGTAGAGCGGCATCTCGTCGTGGCCGGCGGCGTCCTCCAGCGCCAGGACGAGGCACGGCAGGGGGAGGCCTTCGTGCGCGCCGGCGGCGTCGGCCGGGACCATCGGCCGCGGCAGCGTGAAGGCCACCACGGCCGGGCTGCGGTTCGTCACGGTCAGGCGGACCTCGGCGGGCAGCCCGCCCTCCGGCTGCGTGCCCGCGGCCTCCAGGGCCAGGACCAGGTCGTCGGCGACGGCGTCGCGGTCGGCCCGGACGGCCTCCTCGCAGCCGGCGGCGGCGACCATCGCGCCGGCGAGCAGCAGCGCGACCAGGATGGGGCGTTGCATGGGGACCGGCTCCTTCGATGCGGCCGTTGCCTCTTGACTCGCCCGTTGAGCCGTCGACCGAAGGTCGACGCCGAACGGCCGTCGACGTTCCGTCGACGGCTCAACGCCGGCGGTGGAAGGCGCTCATGACCCGCCCGTCGTCTCCGCCCCCGCCTCGACGGGCGACTCGTCCATCGCCTCGAGGGGCGCTTCCTCGGTCATCGCCGGCGCGTCAGCGGCTGCTTCCGGCGCGTCGCCGGCTGCATCCTCGACGGCAGAGGCCTCGCGATGGGCGGTCTCGGCGCCGGCGTGGCTGATGGCGGCCTCGACCTCGACCGGCACGCCCGCCACGACCCGCTCGCCGGCCGCACCCTCCGCCTCCGCCTCGTCGGTCAGGAACCCCTGGGCGTGCAGGTCGGCGAACTTGACGCTGACCTTCCGGGAGACGCCCGGCTCGGCCATCGTCACGCCGTAGAGCACGTCGGCGATCGCCATCGTCCGCTTGTTGTGCGAGATGATGACGAACTGCGACTGGTCCAGGAACTCCTTCACGAGGGCCGTGAACCGGTCGATGTTCGACTCGTCCAGCGCCGCGTCCACCTCGTCGAGAATCGCGAACGGGCTCGGCCGGGCCCGGAAGACGGCGAGCAGCAGCGCGACGGCGGTCATCGTCTTCTCGCCGCCCGAGAGCAGGCTGATCCGCTGCAACTGCTTCCCCGGCGGGCGGGCCACCACCTCGATGCCCGACTCCAGCACGTCCACCTCGTCCTCCAGGAACACGTCGGCCTTGCCGCCGCCGAACAGTTTCCGGAACAGGTCCTGGAAGTGGCCGCGCACCGCGTCGAACGTGGTCTGGAACCGCTGCCGGCTCTCGCGGTTGATGCGTTCGATGAGGTCGGCCAGGGTGTCGCGGGCGCCGGTCAGGTCGTCCTGCTGCTGCTGAAGGAACGTGACGCGCCGCTGGAGGTCCTCCTGCTCGTCGATGGCCTCCAGGTTGACCGAGCCGAGACGGTCGATCTTACCCTGGAGGTCGCGGATCTCCTCGCCGACGGCGTCCCAGTCGACGTCCTCGGGCTCCCACGCGGCGTAGCGGTCGGCCAGGTCGATGCCGGCCTCGTCGCGGATGCGGGCGACCAGGTCGTCGCGCTTGGTCTCGCTCTCGCGGCGTGCCAGTTCCACCTCGTGGATGCGGGCCTGGAGGTCGTCGATCTCCTTCTGGACGGTGCGGGCCTCCTCGGCGATCTCGGCGGTGCGGCGGCGGGCCTCGGCCCGGGCCTCGGCCAGGCGCCGTACGTCGGCCTCGGCCGACTCCTTCGCGAGGAAGTGGTCGGCGAGTTCCGACTGGAGACGGAGCATCGTCCGGTCGGCCTCCGTGATGCGGCGGCGGCAGTCGGCCAGTTCCTGCCGCGCCTCCTCAATGCCGGTGCGGGTGGCCTCCAGGTCGCGTTCGGCGGCGGCGAGGGCGTCGCGGGCGGCGGCCCGCTTCTCGTTCAACTGCGCCAGGGCCACCCGGGCCTCGGTCCGCTCCTCCTCGCAGGCGTCGCGTCGGCGGACGGCCTCCTCCTGCTCGCCGGTCATGGCGGCGACGCGGCGGCGCTCGAGGCCTTCGCGGCGCGCCAGGTCCGCCACCCGGCGGTCGGCCTCCTCGGCGGCGCGGGCGTCCTCCTCGCGGCGGCGGGCCAGGTCCGCCCGTTCGCTCTCGACGACCGGCCGCTCCTTGGCCAGTTCCTGGCGGTTCTCGCCGAGGCGGCGGCGTTCGGCCTCGACCTCGACCTTCCGCATGGACGCCTCGTAAATCTCCTGGCGGAGTTGCTGCTGGGCGGTGTCGAGGGCCTGGAGGTCCGCCACGGCCCGCTGCCGGTCGGCCTCCAGGGTGTCGATCCGGCGGCCGACGGCCTCGCGCTTGCCCTGGACCTCGCGCAGTTCCGCCCGCCGCGAGATCAGGCTCGTCTCCGGGCCGGGCGGGCCGATGGCCACCGACCCGTCGGCCTCCAGGACGGCCCCGGAGCGGGCGACGAACCGGTAGCCGGCGAGGGGCCCACCCTCGCCGCCCAGGCGGACCGCGTCGTCGAGCGTCTCGACGACGACGGTGCGGGCCAGCAGGTGGGCCACCGCCGGCCGGACGGCCTCGCCGGCGCGGACATAGTCCATCGCCCAGCCGAGCGTGCCGGCGTAGGCCGAGAGGTCCCGCCCGTTCGCGGCCGGCGGGACGGCGTCGAGGGCCAGGAACCGCACCTGCCCGGGCAGGTCGTCCTGGAGCCGGCGCGCCAGGGCCAGGACGTCGGCCCGGCGGTCGGCGACGATGAGTTTCTCCGACGGGCCGAGCGCCGCCTCCACCAGCCGCGCGTGCGCCACGTCGACGTCCACCAGGTCCGCCACCATGCCGTGCCAGCGTCCGGGCGGCGGGGCGGCCGGCTCGGGGGCCGCCGGTGCGTGGCCGTCCCACGACGGGGCGGGCGCCGCCTCGGCGCCGTGCGGCGACGGGCCGGTCACGGCCGCCGCCTCCGCCTGGATCGCCTCGGTCACCTGGCGGACGGCCTCCGGGATGCCTTCGCCGCGGCGCTGGAGGTCCTCCAGGAGGCTTCGGCGGCTGTCGAGGGCGGAGGCGTGTTCCTTGGCGCGGGCGAGGCGGCTGCCGACGGCCTCCAGGTCGGCCTGCCGGGCCTCGGCCTCGTGACGTGTGGCCTCGAGGCGTCCGCGGCGTTCGGCGACGCCCGCCTCGAGGGTCTCCTGCTCCTCGTGCAGGGCCCGCTCGCGGTCGGCCAGGTCCGCCAGGGTCCGGCCGATGTCGTCGCGGCGAGCGGCGAGTTTGTCGATCTGGGCGTCCAGGTGCTGGACGCGGTCCTGGAGCCCCGCCCGCCGGCTGGCCGCCTGTGTCCGCGCCTGGGCCAGGTCGAGCATCTCGGCCTTGGCGGTCTCGATGCGTTCGGTGAGGTCGCGGACGCGGTCGGAGACGGCCCGGAGGCGGTCCTCGATGTCGGCGACGGCGGCCTCCTGGCGGGCGGCGGCCTGGTCGATATCGTGGATGTCGCGGCGGCGGGTCTGGAGGCCGCGCTCCGCCTCGCACAGGTGGGCGGACAGGTCGCCGAGTTTGCGGCGGTCGCGGTCGGCCACCTGGCGGAGTTCGTCGGCGCGGGTCCGGTGGAAGCCGATCTCGTTCTCGGCGGTGGAGATGGCCGTCCGGATCTCCGAGAGACGGGCGTCGGCCTGGCGGGCCTGGTCCTGGAGGTCCATGGCCTCGCGTTCCAGGTCGGCCCGGCGCCGGTCGAGGTCCGCCAGGCGTCCCGCGGCGGCGGACCGGCGGTCGTGGAGGCCGTCGAGGTCGCGCTGCTGCTCGGTCATGGCCCGCGTGTGCTCGTCGTAGGCGTTCAGGGCGTAGGAGACCCGGAGGCCCTGGAGCCGCGCGTTGTACTCCTTCCAGGACCGGGCCCGGCCGGCCTGGACCTTGACGGAGCGGAGGCGGCGTTCGACCTCCTGGACGATGTCGCCGAGGCGCACCAGGTTCTGCTCGGTGCGGGCGAGTTTGCGTTCGGCCTCCCGCCGCTTGGCCTTGTAGCGCGAGATGCCGGCGGCCTCCTCGAAGATGAGCCGCCGCTCCTGCGGGTTCGACTGGAGCAGGACGTCGACCTTGCCCTGCTCGATGAGGCTGTAGGCGTCGACGCCCACGCCGGTGTCCATGAAGAGTTCGCGGATGTCGCGGAGGCGGCAGGGCTTGCGGTTCAGGAGGTACTCCGACTCGCCGGAGCGGTACAGGCGCCGGCTGACTTCGACCTCCGGCACGTCGACCGGCAGCACGCCGCGCGAGTTGTCGAACGTGAGGGTGGCTTCGGCGAAGCCGAGGCTGCGGCGGCTTTCGGAGCCGGCGAAGATGACGTCGGCCATCTCCCGGCCGCGGAGGCTCTTGGCGCTCTGCTCGCCGAGGACCCACTTGACGGCGTCGACGACGTTCGACTTGCCGCACCCGTTCGGCCCCACGATGCACGTGATGCCGGAGTCGAACTCGAAGGTGGTGCGGTCGGCGAACGACTTGAATCCGAAGACCTCGAGGCGTTTCAGTTCCACGCCGTCACACTCCTTTACACGCCGCGTGCGGCCCGGCCGGCGTCTCCGCACCGTGGCATCTGTGATACGCGATGTCATTCTGAGGTCCGCTTGCGGACCGAAGAATCTCGCCGTGCGGACGGCGAAACGGCCACGACCAAGGCGAGATTCTTCGCTCGCGGCGCTCGCTCAGAATGACAGCGCTACTCCTCCGCGGCAGCGTCCGCGCGTCGCCCGGACGCCGGGCGGTCCGTCACGGCGACTCGGCCGGCCGGTCGCCGGGCTCGATCGATTCGGGTTCTTCCTCGGCCGGCCGGATGGGCCGGAGCCGCGGCGAGGGACCCAGCAGGCGGTACTCGAGCGGCTGAAGGACAATCGGCCCGCCCAGGGCGCCCTTGCGGTCCATCTCGTGCAGCAGGCCGACCACGTCGCTGAAGCCCAGGCCCAGGCCGGTCACCTCGCGGGGGGCGGATTCGTCGGCGTGGATGGCCTCGGCCATGGTCTCGATGAGCGAGCGGACGGTCAGGTCCGCCTCCAGGTGGATGTCGCGGTCGCCGCGCCGGCTGATGAGGTGGAGCCGGTCCTGGTCCGCCCGCGCGGTCGCCGTCACGCGGTGCGTCTCGGCCAGGACCGGCGGGCGGACGGGCACGCGGCCGAAGAGGGCGATCTCGGCCCGGCCCGTCCGCGACACGTACACGAACGGGTCGGCGTCGGTGGCCACGACGTGCAGGTGGAACTTGCCCTCGAACGTGCGCGCGAGGAACGTGCGGGGGACGAGGTCGGCCATCGCCCGCCAGGCGGCCACCCGCACCCGGACGCTCCGGGCGTTCAGCGCCCGACCCAGGACGCCCAGCCCGAGGCCGCTGCGAAGCCGGCCCAGGGCCTTGACGGCGTCCTCCTGGTTCGGCGACTCGTCGTTCAAGGCGATCGGCTCCAGCACGTGCACCGCCCGGGCGTCCTGGAGGTGGGCGAGGGTGCGGCCGGCGTAGAAGCGGACTTCCTGGTCCTCCGAGTCGCCCAGCGGATACAACTGCGGCGCGATCGCCGCCCCGAACGCCTCCAGGCACAGGGCCGCGCGGTCCATGTCTTCGTGGTTGCGAAGCGTGTCGAGGAGCAGACGGACCCGCTGCTGCCGGGCGCCCGCCATCTCGCGCATATACAGCAGGCCGATGAGTTCCAGGAACCGGGCCTTGTCGTCGCGGAACGCCTCCGGCACCGCCAGGTCGACGCGGGCCGGGTCGCGGGTGCCTTCGGCGGCGTCCGGAAACCGGCTGTTGATGAGGCGGACGACCTGGTCGGCGGTCCGGACGGACGGCACGAGGAGCACCAGGCGGAACTGGCGGGGCTTGATGGCCCGGCCGCCGTTCAGGATGCGGCCCTGGAGGACGCCGGCCCCGCCCGGTTCGCCCTCGTCGTCCGTGAACGGCGAGACGAAGATGCTGCCGCGGCCGAGGGCGAGCGGCTCGCTGCGGGCCTCCACGCCGCGGGCCACCCGGACGCGGTGCAGGTCGCACTCCAGGACGAACCCGCCCGCCAGGCTGGTCGTCTCGGTGCCGGGGACCGCCCGGACGCCGAGGTCGAAGTGTTCGCCCCGCGCGGCGCCGGGAGGGATCTCGCCGAAGACCGAGACGACGGCGGTGTCGCGGCTGGCGAGGATCTGCTCGGGCTCGGCCACGTCCTGGCGGCGCATCGTCTCGAGCATCCGCCGGCGGATGCCGGGCGGGACGACCGTCGTCCCCGTGCCGTCCAGCCCCGTCACGAACCCGTACCCCTGGACGATCAGGGGTTCGTTGCCGGCGAAGCGGGCGACCTCGCCGACCGTGTCTTCGAGGTACTCGGGGATGGAGACATCGCGAGGCGTGCGGGGGGTGGAGGCCTCCTCCCGGCGGGGCAGGCACCCGGCCGCCAGCGCAGCCGTCCCGACGGCCGCCAGCGCAAGGCGGACCGCGGGGGCCGGCGTGAGCCGGCCGGTCCCGGGCGTCGGACGGAAGCGCATACGGACCCCGCTCTCAGGTGGCCAATGTATCGGCCTTCCGGGTTATCGGACTTTAGCGAATTCGCCCCGCGAGGGACGATTTTCGGCGTTTCGTGGCGGCTGCTTACGGGCGCCTGCACGGTGGGTCTCCGCACCCACCGCGCCCGAATCGCCCATCGTGCGGTTGCTCGGCGGGTGCGGAGACCCGCCGAGCGGCCCGACCGCTCGGGCCCACTCTAGACGGCCGAAGGGGCGGTGTCAAGCACATCAGGCGGGCACAAGATGTTGGGGGCCTTCGGCCGGCGCGTAGCGCGAACGGACGCTCACCGGGGAGGCGCAGCAGCCGGCGACGCGGGGGTGTCAGGACGACGATGCGGCGGTCGCTGCCTGGCCGCGGACTCTGCACCGGGCGACGAAGGTGCGGCCGATGTCGGCCAGGGCCGCCATCCGGGCGGGGGGATACGGCCGGACCGTCCGAAGGGCGGGGTCGAGGGCGCCGGCCGGCTCGAACGGCTGGAGGGTCCACTCCGCGGCACCGGCGATGCGTGCGCCCATGGCCCGGACCTCCTCCTCGCCGTGCAGCGTCGGCACGACCGTGGTGCGGAACGCGTACTCCACGCCGCCGCCGGTCAGGAGGGCGATGGACCGCCGGACGGCCTCGAGGTCGACCGTCTCCACGCCGCAGGCCGCGGCGTAACGATGGTCGAGCGGGGCCTTCAGGTCCATGGCGACGGCGTCGACGAGGCCGCCGGCGAGCAGGGCGCCGAGCATCTCCGGCTGCGTGCCGTTCGTGTCGAGTTTGACGGCCAGCCCGGCGTCGCGGAAGCGGCGGCACAGGTCGGGCAGGGCCGGCCAGAGGGTGGGTTCCCCGCCGCAGACGACCACGCCGTCGAGCCAGTCGTCGCGGTCGGCCATGTGGGCGAGGACGGCCTCGAGCGGGACGACCTCGGCGGGGTCGCCGAGCAGCGGCCCGGCGTGGCAGAACGGGCACCGGAGGTTGCACCGGGGGAGGAAGACGATGGCGGCGAGGCGTCCCGGCCAGTCGATGAGCGTGGTCGGGTGGTACCCGGCGATGGGCGGCAGGTCGGTCTGGGTTTGCGGGGTCATGGGACGTCTCGTTTCGCGCGGCGCGGTCTAATCAGCCGCCGGGCTTGGCCGGCGTGTTCCTGACGGCACGCGCCGACCAAGGTCGGCGGCTAAATGGGCGATCAGGCCTGCGGGGCGCGGGCCAGGTAGGCCTTGACCTCGCTGGAGGGAGGCAGCCATCCCTCCCAGCGGGCGAGGGCCTGGCCGGCCCCGGAACGCAGGATGGTCGTCGGGACGTCGGTGACGTCGTTGAACGCCCCCTCGGCCATCCCGTCGACCGTATCCATGTCGTGGTACGTGAGGTCCACCTCCTCGGTCCGGTCAACCTTGGTAATGAGGTGGGTCAGTTTGTTGCGGGTGCTTTTGCACTTGGCGCAGCCGCTCTTGCCGTAGACTTCGAACGTCATCATGTGCGGCTCCCCTCCCCTTCGCAGCCGTTCGTGGTGCGGGCGGTCCGCCGGACCGGCGCCGGGGACCGGGCCGGCACGCGATGCGGCGCGGTGCGCCGGGCGGCGCACCGCGCCAGTGTCGCACAGCATCCCGCAACCGGGCGTTCAGGTTCACCCTCACCCCATCCCTCTCCCGTCAAGGGAGAGGGAGGTTACATCTTGACCTTGTCGTCCGGGTTGTACTCGGACTTGATGAAGACGGCCTTCAGCGGCGTCTGGGTGTCGTTAATGATATTGTGAACCTCGCCGGGCTCGATGCGGAAGGCGGTGCCGATCCGGATGGGGTGCTCGGTGTCGTCGACGATGAACCGTCCGCCGGTGCCCTCGACGAAGTAGAAGGTCTCCTCGACCTCGTGGTGCTTGTGGCGTCCGAGTTCCTCGCCGGGGGCGAAGCGGACGACGCCCCAGTCGATGCGCGGTCCGCGGAAGAGGTATTTGACGCCGCTGGCGCCGCCGCGGTAGTCCCGGTCGTGTTCGTTGACTTTTTCCATCGTGCGACTCCCCCTCACCCTGCCCTCTCCCGCCAGGGGAGAGGGTTTTGAAACAGCCTCTGCATGTTGGCGGGGACAAAAGGACGGGGAGCCGGGGCGGCGAAGGTGCCTGACGGCTCCCGGCTCCTCCGTCAACAAGGGGTCCCCGCACGAGTCGTCCCGCCGCGGCTGAAGCGCCGGGGGTCCGGTGGCGCTTCAGCCGGCAGCCGTGCCGACCTCGGCCGGCCGCATGGGCGGGACCGCTCCGGTCACGTGATAATTCCCGGCCTGGCGATCCTTCAGTTCGCCGAGTTTCGACTTGTTCCAGTTGGCGATGCGGCTGAAGTAGCCGACGATGCGCGTCATGCCGTACACGTCGTCGCTGCCGCACGCCGCGCACGCCTCCCGCAGCCCGGGGGTGGTCTGGTGGCAGGCCTGGCAGACGGTGAACTCGGGGCTGATGGTGAGTTGGGCGGCGGGGGTCTTCTCGAACGTCCGGCGGACGAGGGTGCAGATGCTCTCCGGGGGCGGCAGATTCTCGCCGACGAACGCGTGGATGATGGCCCCGGACTCGATCAGGCTGTGGAACTTGGCCTGGCTCCGGATGCGGGTGAGCAGGTCGACGGGGGCGTCGGCCCGCAGGTGGACCGAGTTGGTGTAGTAGAACTCGTCGCCGTCGACGTCGCCCTTGAGGACCTGCCGGGCCTGGGGCCAGTCGCGCAGGTCGACCTTCGCGAGGCGCCGCGCGGCGCTCTCGGCGGGCGATTCCTCCAGGCTCACCTTCAGGCCGTACTGCTCGGCGTACTGCCGGGCCCGCTTGTACATGAAGGCGATGACCCGCAGGCCGCGCTTCAGCGCCTCGTCGGACTCGTGCAGTTCCTCACCCGCCAGGTGCTGGATGCACTCGTTCAGGCCCACCAGGCCGATGATGTAGGTGGCCTTGTCGAGGTCGACGTACGGCCGGCCGTCCTTGGCCGTTTTGCCGATCTGCCAGAGCGGCTTCTCGGGGCTGGCCATGAGGCGGCGGATGAACTCGCGTTTCTGGAGGTGGGCCTGCATCGCCAGGTCCATCGACTCGGCGATGTCGGCCTCCAGGGCCTCCCAGTGGCCGGGCCCGACGCGGTAGGCGGCCTGGGGCAGGTTGATCGTCACGTTCTGGAACCCGCAGAACCGCATGCTCTCCGGGTGCTGCATCATGTACCGGTCCTCGATGGCGGTCCGCAGGCGGCAGCAGGCGCTCAGGGTGCACTCGTCCCGGTCGAAGATGAAGTACGGCACGCCGTTCTCGGAGGCGATGCGGC
>JAWODB010000122.1:0-10399 GCA_046483505.1 Phycisphaerae bacterium | reverse complement strand
TGCGCCCGCAGCGGGCTCGAACGGCGGCGCCGTCAGGGTTCCTCCGACGCCTCGTCGGCCTGCGGGGCGGCGTCGCTTTCGTCGGCGGGCGCCTCGGGCGCCTCCGGCGGCGCCGGCGGGGACGGCGCGGCCCCGGCCGCCCCGGCCGCCCCGCCCTTCGACCGCTTCGCCGCCAGCGCGAAGGCGTACCCGGCCCCGATGATAGCCGCGATCGCGGCGGCCCAGTTGAAATAGATCTTCCACTCGGTGTTCTCTTCGCGGAACGTCTGGGCCTCGCCGAGCAGGTACAGGGCACAGAGGACGTACCCGGCCCCGAGGAGCAGGGCGAACCCGATGATCATGAGGACGCCGGGCCCGTACGGCTTCTTGGGCGGCTTGCCGGAACCGGACTGCCGCGACGGTTGCTCGGTCATCGTTTCTCCTCCCTGGAGGCCTCGATGGCTCGCCACCTCTATTGTAGAGGCCGAACGGGCGGCTGCAAGCGCCCGGGTGAGTGGGGCGGGGACGGCACCCGGCGCGCGGCGGGTACGGAGACCCGCCGCGCTCACGCTCATGTTTGCGGTTCGTTGTCCTCCTCCTCGCCCGCGCCGAGTTCGGCGAGGCGCCGGCGGGCGGGCTCGTACGACGGGGCCAGCCGCAGCACCCGCCGGTACAGCGCCACCGCGTCGTCGGTCGAGACGGCCCCTTCGCCGTCGGCGGCGGCGTCCTCGCAGGCCAGGCCGAGGTTGAACAGGACGTCCGGGTCGTTCGGGGCGAGGCGTCGGGCCTGCTCGAAGGCGCGCCGGCAGTCGTCCGGCCGCCCCAGGGCCGCATAGCACATCCCCAGGGCGATGGACGTATCGACCTGCACCGGGTCGAGGCGTGCGGCCCGGTCGAGGGCCCCCTCGGCGTCCTCGTAATGGCCGAGGTCGTACAGGGCCCGCCCCGTCAGGTAGTAGCCGCGCGGGTCGAACGGGGCCCGTCGGGCCATGCGGCGGGCGACGACGAGCGATTCCTCGGCCCGGCCGACCTCCAGCAGGACGGAGGCGAGGTTGCCGAGGGCGTCGAGGTTCTCGGGGTGCTCGGCCGCGATGGCCGTCAGCCGCTCCAGCGCCGCCTCGCGCCGGCCGAGGTCGGCCTCGATGAGGGCGCGGTTGACGGCCAGGGGGACGTCGTCGGGCCGCTCCGAGAGGCCGCGGTCGAAGGCGTCGCGGGCCTCGTCGAACTTGCCCTGGATGGCCAGGAGCACGCCGAGGTCGTTCTGGAGTTCGTGGTGTCGGCCGGAGAAGGCCATCGCCTGGCGGAGTTGGGCCTCGGCCTCGTCGAAACGTCCCTCGCCGGCCAGGAGGGCCGAGAGGTTGCGGTAGAGTTCGTCGCGGTGGGGTTCCTCGCGCAGGGCCCGGCGCAGGACGCGGGCGGCGCGGCTGGTGTCGGAGCGGGTCTGGCCGGCCCGCGTCAGGTGCGAGAGGATGAGCGGGTCCGACGGGGCCAGTTCCAGGGCCCGCAGCAGGTGCCGCCGGGCCTGGGCCGACCGGCCCAGCCGCCCGAGCGCCACGCCGAGGTCCAGGTGGACGCGGGAATCGTCCTCGTCCTCCTCGAGGAGGCGGCGGAGGAGGCGGACGGCCTGGGCCGGCTCGCCCCGCTGGACGTGGTCGTCGGCCAGGGCGAGGCGGGCCTCGCGCGAGTCCGGGTACAGGGCGAGTTCCGTTTCGAGTTCGGTGCGGGCCCGGTCGACGTCGCCGACGGCGCGGTAGGCCCGGGCCAGGGCCAGGTGCAGTTCGGGGAACTCGGCGTCGTTGTCGGCGGCGGTGCGGAAGGCGGCGATGGCCTCGTCGTCGCGGCCGGCGCGGAACAGGACCTGGCCCCACTGGTACGGGATCTCGCCGGAGTCCGGATGGATGCGGATGGCCTCCTGGTAGAGGCGGCCGGCCTCGTCCACCTCGCCCACGTTGCCGTAGGCGCCGATGAGTTGGGCCAGGATGGCCTCGTCGTCCGGGGCGAGGCGGCGGCAGCGCTGGAGATGGTCGAGGGCCTCACGGTCGTCGGCCCGGAGCCAGGAGACCAGGGCCAGGCCGAACCACGCCTCCAGGCAGTCGCGGTCGAGGTCGAGGGCCCGCAGGAGGCGCCGCTCGGCGTCGTCGACGCGGTTCAGGTACGCCAGGCACCGGCCGGCGAGGGCGTGGGCGTCGGCGAGGTCGGGGTCGGCCTCGGCCGCCCGTTCGCAGGCCTGGAGGGCGTCCTCGTACCGGCCGGCCTCCAGGAGGCGGTCGGCCTCTTCGAGCAGGTCCTCGGGATCGGTCCAGTCGGTCATGGGCGTTGGGTCTGTCGCATGCAGGGTGGCACGCTTTCGCGCCGTTGCGAAGGCGTGTGCCTGGAGCGGTTTAACCGTGGGTGGCAGCGCGGTGGTTCTCCGTAACCACCGCGCTTCATGCCGCCCACGTTTGGCGCGCGGCGGGTGCGGAGACCCGCCGCGCTACCCTCCGAACTTAAAACGCTATAGCGGCGCCGGGGACGCATGCTTTCGCCACATCGCGAAAGCATGCCACCCGGCACGCTATGGCGCCGGCGCTCCCGTTTCGATTGCCTCGATCCGCACCGTGTACCGGACGGGTCCGGCGGCCTCGCCGGCGTCGTCGGCCGGGGTGAACCGCCATCGGCGGCTGATTCTAAGACCCCCCGCCGGTCGCCAGAGGTCCAGGTCCACGCGCATCGTCCGGCCGATGAAGGGCGGCTCGGACCACCGGACGAGGGCCCGGTCGACGCGCCGGCCGCCGTCTCGGACGAACAGGACCATGCGGTCGCCCGTGTTGCCGCCGCGCCCGGGGCCGTAGACGACCATCAGGCGGTCCCACGTGCGGGTCCCGCCCGGGCCGACCTCGGTGCCGGCGTGGACGGGGCGCCGCCCCTGGCCGACGAGGCTCGCGGGCAGGGTCAGCAGTTCCGTGGCGAGTCGGACCCGCCCCGCGGCCCGGGCGCGGGCGAGGGCGTCCGCGACGGGTTCCCCGCCGCGCTCGAGGCGCAGGCCGGCGCCGTCGCGGACGATCGTCTCGCCCTCGGCGGGGACCTCGATGCGGCACGCGTCGGTGACGGGGTCGACGGTCCAGACCTCGCGTCGGACCTCGTCGCCGAGGGGCCGGTGCGCGGTCCAGGTGACCTCGGCCCGGAGGGCCCCGGCCTCGGCCCAGGCGTACCTGGAGCCGTGGTGCCAGACGGCGTCGCGGAGGAGCGTGCGGGCGCGGTCGTCGCGGACGGCGTCGAGGCGGGCGCTGAGGCGGTCGAGGCGCGAACAGCCCGCCGGGACGGCGGCGAGGAGGGCGACGCAGAGCAGGATGCCGGTGTGCCGGTGCATCAGGGGGGAGTATACGGCGGGGATGGGGGGGAGTCAATCGCGGGAGGCGAACGGCACGCGCGGCGCAAGCGCCGCGGCGAACACGGACCTCGTTCGGCGCACGAGGCCACGCGCGAACGTCTACCGGGCTGCTCGCGCGCGGCGCGGTTCGTGTTCGCCGCCCCGCTTGCGGGGCGCGCCGGGACCCGTGGCACCCGGCGCTCCGGGCACGCGCGGCGGAACTTCTGGCCGAGGCGGCGGCGAGTCCGTATACTCGCTCCCCGTCCGGCACCCGGGCGGCGCCGCCGGCGCCGCCGACCTCCGAGGATTCCGACGTGGCGCGACGCGATGCCCTGTGGCGATTTCCGTGGCTGCTCATGGCCTGCGCGCTCGCGCTGACGGGCCTGGGCATCGCGGGCGTCTACGCCGCCACCGCCGGCGGCGAGGGCGAATCGTTCTGGGACACCCGGGCCGCCAAGCAACTCGTCTTCCTCGGGGCGGCGCTGGCGGTCTTCATGGTGGCGCTCGTGCCGAGTTACGTCCGCCTGGCCAAACACAGTTACACCCTGTACGCGGTGAGCCTGGCGGCGCTGGGGGTGCTGGCGGCGTTCCGGGCGGGGGGCTGGGAGATCGAGGGGTTCATCTATCGCATCAACTATGCGTATTCGTGGATTTCGATTCCGGGCGTGCCGCTGAAGGTCCAGCCGTCGGAGATCATGAAGATCGCCTTTCTCGCGTCGCTGGCCTACTACCTGCGGTTCCGGAAGAACTACCGGACGCTGGGGGGGCTGCTCGTCCCGTTCGCGCTGGCCCTGGTGCCGACGGCCCTGGTGCTGTACCAGCCGGACCTGGGGACGGCGATGCTGTTCCTGCCGGTGCTGTTCCTGATGCTGTTCGCGGCCGGGGCGCGGGCGAAGCACCTGCTGGCGGTCATCGCGATGGGCCTGGCGATGGTGCCGGTCTTCTACTCCACGATGCACGGGTACCAGCGGATGCGGATCGACTCCTGGCTGCTGCACGGGTGCGCCGAGAAGGTCTCCTTCGCCGTCAACCGGCCGGCCGAGACGGACCCGAGCCGCGAACGTGAGTTCGCGGGTACGTCCGAGGGCGGTGGCGCCCGCCCGGCCGCCCCTCCCCCCGCCAACCCGCTGGCCGAGGCCGCCAAGACCCGCCTCGCGACCATGTCCGACGCCGAGAAGGCCGCCCTCGTCCGCGAGGTGACCGGCATGTGGCGGTTCCGGCTGTGGCGCCTCGCGGACGCCCTCTCCTGGGGCGAGGGCAAGCCCGAGTTCGCCGAGGCCAAGGAGCGCCTCTTCCGGGTCCTGGAGGAGAAGGGGCCGGGGCCCGAAAGTTTCGACCGCATGCGCCTCTTCTTCGGCAGCCTGCTCGACAACTACGGGTTCCAACTGTTCCAGGCCAAGGTGGCGGTGGGGTCGGGCGGCCTGTTGGGCCAGGGGTGGCTGGAGGGCACGCAGACGCGGTACGGCTTCCTGCCGGAGGCGCACACGGACTTCCTCTTCCCGACGCTGGCCGAGCAGTTCGGCTTCCTGGGGGCGGCGACGGTCGTGGTCCTCTACGGCGTGGTGTGCCTCCTGGGGGTGGACGTGAGTTTCTCGACGACCGAACCGTTCGGCAAACTGCTCGTGGTGGGGGTGGTTTCGCTGATTGCGGCCCAGAGTTTTCTGAATATCGCGATGAGCATCGGGCTGATGCCGATCACGGGCATCCCGCTGCCGCTGATGAGTTACGGGGGGTCGAGCCTCGTCAGTTCCTACCTCGCCCTGGGCCTCCTCTGCAACGTGGCCGTCCGGCGGCTGTACCTGATTGCGCCGAAGCCGTTCGAGTGGCGGGAGTGAGGCGAAATCGGAAATCGGAAAGCGGAAATCGGAACGCGGAAGTCGGAATGCGGAATGGGTTGAATGCGGAAGGGTGAAGGCGAGTTCGGATTTCGGAATTCGGATTTCGGATTGACAGCGAACGGCAAGAGGCAAGGCAACAGGCAACGACAAAGCCAAACAACGACGCCCTCCCTTTTAGCCGCGACCCGAAGGGGAGCGCGAAGCACGGCGGACACATGACCAATAACGAATGACCAATGACCAATGACCAATGACCAATGACCAATGACCAATGACCAATGACCAATGACCAAGGACCAATGACCAATGACCAATGACCAAGGACCAAGGACCAAGGACCAGGGACGAATGGCCAGGGCCCCCCGCCAATTCGTCGCGAAACTTCCGCGGTGCCGCGGGTTCGTACTCGTACGCACGTCCTTCTGGCAGGAGACACGGCATGGCCATCGGTAAACGGAAGGTGACTCGGCGCGGGTTCCTGGCGTCCTCGGCGGCCGCCGCGGGCGGCGTCCTGGTGGTGCCCCGGCACGTGCTGGGCGGCCAGGGGCAGACCCCGCCCAGCGAGACGTTCGGGTCGGCCCTGATCGGGTGCGGCGGGCGGGGACCCGGCACGCACGGCGACCTCAGCCGCAAGCACGGTCTCGCGACGCACTGCCTGGCGGCCTGCGACGTCCACCTCGGCCGCGCGCGCGGCTTCCAGAAACGGGCCGGCTCCAGTTGCGAGGTGTACCAGGACTTCCGCCGGGTGGTCGAGCGGAAGGACATCGAGGTGGTGGCCATCGGCACGCCGCCCCACTGGCACGCCCTGATCTCCATCGCGTGCATGGAGGCCGGCAAGGACGTGGTCTGCGAGAAGCCCGCCACCCGCTTCGTCGCCGAGGGCCGCGCCCTGGCCGAGGCCGAGCAGCGCTACGGCCGCGTGTACCAGGTGGGCACGTACGGCCGGTTCGGCATGAGCCGCAACGAGAACAACCGCCAGATGCGGAAACTCATGAAGAGCGGCCTCCTGAAGCCCTGCAAGGGCCGATACGTCCATCGCGGCGGCCTGAAGGTGAAGCAGTGGAGCGGCCGCCTCGACGTCGAACCCCGCGACCCGCCGGACGCCCTGGCCTGGGACCTGTACTGCGGCCCGTCGCCGCTGAAGCCGTTCCATCCGCCCCGCCACGGCGGGACGCACCGCTGGTACTGGGATTACGAGGGCGGCGGCCTGGGCGACATGGGCCACCACAAGTTCGACCCGATCACGTGGCTGTTCGGCAAGGACGATACCGCCCCGGTGAAGATCGAGGCCCACGCCCCGCCGGCGCCGTCGGAGGTCTCCGGCATGTGGGGCTGGTTTAAACTGACGTACGCCGACGGCTTCGAGATCGTCTGCGAGAGCGGCGAATGGGGCGAGCCGACCGGCCTGAAGAGCGTCCGGCCCACCGCCGACGACCTCAGCGAGGCGGACAGGAAGAAACTCGCGGCCCTGCCCGACCCGAAACCGTGCGTCGGCTTCGGCGAGGCCGTCAAGACCCGGCAGAAGGCGGGCGGCCACGCCGAGGCGTCGCACCGGACGGCCTGCATCATGCACCTGGCGAACGTCGCCATCCGCACCGGGCGGACCCTCCACTTCGACCCCGTCAAGGAAGTGGTCGTCGGCGACGAGGAGGCCGACCGCCTCGCCCACCAGCCCATGCGGGCGCCCTGGCACCTGTAATCCCAAGCGGAGATATGACCATGCCCGATAAAGACAAACTCGCCGAGATCGTCGACCGCGTGCCCGACCTGGACGAGGGCGGCAAGAAGGGCCGGTCCGAGGGCAAACTCACCGGGCCGCCCTGGCCCGAGGCCGTCCGCGACATCTTCGACCCCGTCCTGGCGGGCGGCAAGAAGGCCGTCATGGCCCTCATCGACAGGGTCAAGCCCGTCGACAACGGCGAGGACTACAAGGTCCGCTACACCCTGCACGGCCTCTCGATGGTCACCTGCCGCAAGGGCAAGGAGAAGGAGCGGGCCGCCGTCATCGACGCGTACACGACGGCCCTCGGGCAGGACCGGCCGGCGTCCATCAAGGAGTTCCTCGTGTGGGAACTCGAAACGGTGGGCGATGCGCGGGCCGTCCCCGCCCTGGCCGCCTTCCTGGACGACGAGACCGTCGGGCCGGACGCCGTCCGGACGCTGGTGGCCATCGGCGACGGGGCCGCCGAGCCGATTCGCAAGGCCCTGGCCAAGTCCAAGGGGCCGATGCGCCTCCACCTGGTGCAGGCGGCCGGGCAACTGGGCGACAAGGCGGCCATTCCCGAGGTCCGAAAGGCCGTCAAGAGCGACGACGAGGACCTCCGCGTCACCGCCCGGTGGGTCCTGGCGACGCTCGGCGACGCGGCCTCCGCCGATGCGTGCCTCGCGGGCGCCGAGGCCCGCGACTGGGAACGCGTCAAGGGCGTCAAGGCGTGCCTGGTGCTGGCCGAGACCCTCGCCGCCGACGGCAACAAGGCCGCCGCCAGGGACGTGTACGAGCGGCTGAAGAAGGCGTGCGCGGCCGAGGACGACGCCTACGTCCGCGAGGCCTGCGACCGCGGCCTGAAGGCCATCGCCTAGCAATCCAGCGCCACTTCGTGCGCGGCGGGTCTCTGCACCCGCCGCGCCCGTCCCGCC
This sequence comes from Phycisphaerae bacterium, assembly GCA_046483505.1. Lineage (GTDB taxonomy): Bacteria > Planctomycetota > Phycisphaerae > FEN-1346 > FEN-1346 > BS750m-G62. Next base: position 2,596 of record JAWODB010000122.1, on the reverse strand, counting down.
GCCCCGTTGAGCCGCCGACCGGAGGTCGGCGCAGGAAGCCGGTGACTCCCATTCCCCGCAAACGCCCGTCGACGTTCCGTCGACGGCTCAACGCCCATGGCCGGCTTCCCGTTCATTCGTTCCCATCGAACCGTTTCCTTCTTCCGTCCGACGGGTTATAGTCGTGGACGGTCCGTGAACCTGTGCGAGGACTCTGCCATGATGCGACGCGCACTCTTCCTGCTCGTAAGCGTTGGGTTGACGATGACGATGGCGGCGGCCGGTGCGGCCGAGGCGCCGCCGGCGGTGGCCGAGGCCGCCAAAGAGATTCCTCTGGCCGCCGAGGTCGACGTCCTCGTCGTCGGCGGGTCGACCGGGGCGTGCGCCGCGGCCATCGAGGCCGCCGAAGCCGGGGCCACGGTCTTCCTGGCCGCCCCGCGTCCGTACCTGGGCGAGGACGTGTGCGCGACGAAGCGGCTGTGGCTCCCCGCGGGGTCCGATACGTCCGACCCGCTCGTGGCGCGGCTCTTCGCCGACGAGGGCGCCGAGACGGGCGGCAGCCTCGACCCGCGGGCCCTTTCGTTCACGTACACGGCCGAACCGAAGTCCGCGCCGAAACATCCCGATACGAAGTCCGGCCGCCTGTGCGACGGCCGCCTCGGTCCGCCCCAGTCGGACAGCGTCCAGTACGACGGCGACCCGACGATCGTGTGCGACCTCGGCAAGCCGGTCGAGGTGGCCGAGGTCCGGGCCGTGGTCTTCACGCGGCCGGACGACTTCGGCCTCGGCCAAATGAGGGTCGAGACGAGCCTCGACGGCACGACGTGGCAGAAGGCCGGCACGGCCGACGACGACACGCCCCGGGGCGGCACGGGCCTCTCGGACGTCGACGCCCTCGACCCGACGGTCGCCCTCGGCCGCAAGGTCCGGTACGTGCGGCTGCACCTGACGCGCGCGCCGGACACGGAGCGGATCCTGCTGGGCGAGGTCCTCCTCCTCCGCGCCGGCGAGGCGCCCGCGAAGGAGGCGCCCGGCGGCGAGCCCGTCGGACCCGTCCGCCCGATGCACGTCAAGCGCGTCCTGGACGAGGCCCTGCTGGAGGCGGGGGTGGAGTTCCTCTTCGGCTGCTATCCGGACGGCGTGCTGACGGACGCCCGCGGCCGGCCGGCGGGCCTCGTCATGGCGAACTGGTCGGGCCGGCAGGCGGTCCGGGCGAAGACGATCGTCGACGCCACGCCGCGCGCCACCGTGGCCCGGATGGCCGGCGCCGCCTTCGCCCCGTACCCCGCCGGGCGGCAGACGTTCGAGCGGGTCGTCATCGGCGGGCCGGTGCGCCAGGGGCGGGGCCTCGACGGTTGCAAGACCGGCATCGCCCTGCCCTCGAAGCGGGGACCGAAGGCGATTGTGCACTACACGCTCGAGATCGCCATGCCGGACGCCTCCTGGGCGGCGTTCCAGGCGGCCGAGCAGACCGCCCGCGACCGCACGTTCCACGCCGACCAGGTGGACGCCTCCGAGGTCCTCTTCCAGGTGCCGCCGGACCCGATGACGGCCCGGGCGACGGTCGAGGGCGAGGCGCCCGACTGGGGCAAGGTGGACGTGGCGGCGTTCCGGCCGGCGAAGGTGGACCGGCTGTACGTGCTGGGCGGGTGCGCGGGCGTCGCGCGCGAGGCGGCGGCGGCCCTGCTCCGCCCGCCGGGACTGGTGGCCGCCGGACGCCGCATCGGCCGGGCCGCCGCCCGCGAGGCCGCCGGCGTCGGGGCCCTCCAGGGCGTCCGCCTGGCCGGACGGCCGCCGAAGGAACCCGCCGCCGACGGCGAGGTCCGCGAGGCGTTCCATCCGTTCCGCTTTGCGCCGAAGGACGAGAAGACCGTGCCGGCCGACGCCCGCAGCCTGCCGGTCCTCGGCACCTACGACGTGGTCGTCATCGGCGGCGGGACGGGCGGGGCCCCCGCCGGCATCGGCGCCGGACGGGCCGACGCACGGACCCTGGTCGTCGAGTACCTGCACGGCCTGGGCGGCGTGGGGACGCTCGGCATGATCACACGGTACTATCACGGGTACCGCGGGGGCTTCACGGCCGAGGTGGACAAGGGCGTCAAGGAGATCGGGGCGCCCTCGGTGGCCGTCGCCAAGCCGGAGTACTGGCGCCGGGCCAACCGGAAGGCCGGGGCCGACGTCTGGTTCTGGTCGTTCGGGTGCGGGGCCCTCGTGGAGGACGGGACGGTGCGCGGGGCGGTCGTCGCCACGCCCGAGGGGCGCGGCGTCGTGCTGGCGGACGTGGTGGTGGACTCGACCGGCAACGCCGACATCGCCGCCGCCGCGGGCGCCGAGATCCGGTACATGGGCGGCGAGCACGTGGGTGTTCAGGGGGCGGGCCTCCCGCCCATCGAACTCGGCGCCGATTACACGAACACCGATTACATGTTCGCCGACGACACGGACGTGGTGGACCTGTGGCATCTGTTCGTCTACGCCCGCGAGAAGTTCAAGGACGCCTACGACCTGGGGCAACTCGTCGATACGCGCGAGCGGCAGCGGATCGTCGTCCAGGGGGTGGAGGTCGAGACGGAGCTGGAGTCGGATTTCTCCTGGCTGACCCTGCTGGTTAACTTTC
>JAWODB010000042.1:0-31715 GCA_046483505.1 Phycisphaerae bacterium | reverse complement strand
TCCAGCCCAGGAGCGGGCCGCCGGACGAGCAACGTCAGGATCGCCCGGCTGTGCTTGGCGGCATCGATGCGGGCCGACCGCAGGTACGGCACGAGCAGCTGGTCGCCCGAGAAGACGTAGAGCGGAAGATAACAGTACGCGTCGTAGTAGCCGTGGAAGAAGCGGCCCTCCTGCTCGCCGTGAAGGAGATCGTCGGTGGCGTCAACGTCGAGGACGAGGCGCTCGGGCGGCGCGGCGTGGGAGGCGATGAACGTCTCGACGAGCGTCTCGGTCATCGCGACCAGGTCCCGCCGGAGGGCGGCGTTGTCCAGGCGGCAGAGGGTCGAGGGCGAGGCCAGGGGCTGGTCCGCCTCGGGCGGCCGCTCGGCCAGGACCTTCATGAGGAGATCGTCCCGCAGGGTCTGGTGATCGTTGAGATCCTCGTAGCCCAGGGCGATGCCGAAGACGCGCTGCCGGAGCATCGCTTCGACGGTGTGGGTCGTGGCGCCGGGGTCGCGGGGGTCGGTCAGACAGGCGGCCAGCCGTTCGGTCAGACCGAGGCGGCGGTCGACTTCCCGCAGCAGGAGGGCCCCGGCGTCGCTGGTCAGGTGGCCGCCGTCGAAATCGGCCTCGACGCGGCGGCGAGAAAGACTGGAAAAGGCGAGCGGCTTGGCGGTACACTGTGTCATCGCGATGGCCTTTCGTTTGCGGGACGGGTTCTCTCGTAAGTCCCTATCCTACAAACCGTTAGGCCATCGCGCTAGTTTTATCTTGATGAATCCGGTGAAATATCCGGGTTGGGGCAGATGGCCTGATTGATGGCCGTCTGCCCGTTCCAAGGCGAACGCCTCAACAAAAAAGGACCGACGACGGTGACCTCTTATCTTCTTCGTGTCTGCGGAATCTGTTTCTTTGTGCTGGCGTCCGCCGGTTTGGTGGAGGCCGCGCCATGGATCGTCGAGGGAGGCCGTCCGCGAGCCGAGATTGTTATCGCCGAGCAGCCCCCGCGGGCGGTGAAGCTGGCGGCGAACGAATTGCAGACCTATCTCGAAAAGATCAGCGGCGCCCGGCTGGGCATCGTCACCGCGCCGACCGGGACGACGCCGGTGAAGCTCTTCGTCGGCGAAAGCGACCATACCCGCGAGCTCGGTATGACCGCCGAGGGCCTGGGGCGAGACGCTTTCCGCGTGGTGTCCGGGCCCGACTGGCTGGCGATGGTCGGCCGCGACCGGGACTTCACGCCCATCGAACCTTGGGCCCGCAGCCACAACGACTGGTTGAACAACAAGCAGCCGCAGTGGGAAGCACTGGCCGGACACTCGTGGCTCAATCCGATCGCCTCGCGCATCTATAAGGACTACAACAAGCACCTGGATGTTTGGAACTACGACCATCGCGGTTCGCTGAATGCGGTGTATGCGTTCCTTCGCAGCCTGGGCGTGCGCTGGTACATGCCGGGCGAACTGGGAGAGATCCTGCCGGAATCCAAGCAGATCGCGCTCCCCCGGGTCGATCGTACCGTGCGCCCGGCGTTCGAGGTGCGATCCCTCAGCCGTCCCATGATCAACTCATCGTCTATCGACGATGCTTTGTGGTATTTGCGGCTGGGCGCCAACGAACAATACGGCATCCTCCATCACGGGCAGCGCAACCTCACCGAGCACCCGAAGCAGCGCACCTCACATCCCGAGTACTACGTGCAGTTGGCCAACGGGAAGCGGGACAACAAGAGCAGGACGGCCAACGCCTGCCTTTCCTCGGAAGGGTTCTTCAGGGAGACCGTCGCGTTTGCCAGGCTGATGTTCGATCACTACGACCTGCCCGTCGTTTCGGTGATGCCCCACGACGGCTTCACGCACTGTCAATGCGACCGCTGCCGGGACCAGGTCACGTTGGATCGCGGGCCATCCGGGCTGTCGTCGGACTACGTCTGGAGCTTCGTCGTTCGCGTAGCCAACGAACTCAAGAAGACGCATCCGAACAACAAGGTCTTCTGCGGCGCCTACAGCAGGTATCGCCTGCCACCGCTCGGGATCGGCAAGCTGCCGGACAACGTGCTTGTCCAGATCACCAACGGCCGGCCGATCCGGGAACTGGACGACGAGATCCACGCGTCGGCCGCTGAACTTCGCAAGCAGTGGCGCGCCAAGACACGTAACCCCCTGTCCTTGACGCTGAACTACACGCCGTTCACCAATCGCGGCGCCTATCGGCCGCAGTATTGGCCGCACGTCATCGCCCGGGGCATCGCCGCGAGTTACCGCGACGTCTGGCGCGAAGACGTATGGCTATCCAGCGGCAAGGGCGGCCTGCATCATCCGGGCATGGCTCACCTCAACCCCTGGGTCATCTCGCGGATGTGGTGGGACCCTGAGCAGGATGTTGATGCGTTGCTCCAGGAGTACTACCGGCTCTTCTACGGCCCTGCCGCCGCGGAGATGCAGGCCTTCATCGAGTACTGCGAGGTGGAGTACGCCCGGCTTGGCGCCGATGCCGACGTGGCGAAGCAAGCGCTGGCGCTGTTCGACAAGGCCAAGGCCGCCGCGCCGCCGAAGTCAGTCTATGAGCAACGCATCGCCCTAGTGGACGAGTTCCTGGCGACGCTTCGCCGCCGCGCCAGGCAGATCGAGAAGAAACGCCCGGAGGGGTTGCCGCACTACCGCGTCATCGACATGGCCAAGGACAAGTGGCGCGATGCCCGCGACACGCTGAAGATGGACGGCAAGCTCGACGAGGCCTTCTGGACGCAGTACCACTACCCCCGGCCGCTGCGGGACCTGCAGACGGGCAATAAGCCGGCTCTGGGTACCCGGTTCATGGCACGCTGGTGGAAAGACAGCCTCTACTTCGGCATTCGTTGCGAGCTCCCCAAGAGCGAGAAGCTGATTATCGGCTCGAAGAAGGACGGCGACCCGGCGATCTGGCAAGGCGAACACCTGGAGTTGCTGATCGAAACCGACAAGCACTCGTACTACCAGATTGTGGTCAACCCGGCCGGCGCTGTGATGGATCTCGACCGCGGTGCATCGAAGGACGCCTGGTATGGCTGGTCGTCCCAGGCGGAAGTGGCTGCGCACGTCGGCGACGGCTACTGGTCGGTGGAACTGCGTCTGCCGATTACCTCATCGGACGAGGACCCTTTGCACCAGGTGATCGGCAGCAGGCCCTTCAAGGCCAAATCGGATGATCTGGCCACGGGCAAAGGGACGAGTTTGCCGTGGCACTTCAACCTGTTTCGCAAACGGGCCGGCACCGAAGGCGGCGAAACGACCGCCTTTTCACCGCTGGGCCCGGGTGCGAAGACCTTTCACGACCGGATGAAGTTCGCGGAACTGTATGTCCGGTAACCGGGGTCGGGCCTTGAAGGCAACGCGATCGCTATGTTAAGGTCTCGCCCGGCGGCCTGCGGATCGACCGGCAGGAACCCCGCCGCCTTTGGTTTGGCGCGGTCGAGGTCGACGGCCTGACGATCCGCAAGGCTCCCGAGAATGCTGCCTCACCGCCCCGATAAACCCGTGGAGAGAGACCGATGACGATGCGTATTGCGGCCATGCTGATCCTTGCCGGCTTGTGGAATTCCACCGTTGGCGCCGGCGAAATTGCCGCGCCCGACCAGGAAACCAGCGAGGGCTTGAAATACTCGACGACATGGTACGGCGCGTCCTGGCCGGGCGGCCCCAAGTGGGTGCAAAGCCACATCAGCTACCTGAGCGTGCTGCCCGACGGGCGCATCCTCACGGCCAGCCCGTGGGACGAGGCCCACCGTGAGCAGTCGCTCTATTCCACCGACGGCGAACTGCTGGGCGGATACAACACGACGCAATGCCGCGTGGTGGGCGGCGACGGGCAGTACGTGTACGCACCGTTCCGCGTCAAGGGCGACGACCGGCAGCGCTTGGGCATCGAGCGGTTCCACGTCGAGCGGTTCGTCGACCGGCAGCGGGCGCACGGCGGCATCCCGTATAACGAGCGCTGGGCCGAACCGGCCCCGTTCGAGGGCGGTACGGGCCCGAACGGCAATCGGCTGGTGCTGATCGACGACGTCGCGGCGGCCGTCCCGCATGCCGAGGGCGACGGCCGGCGGCCCGGTCAGCAGTTGCGCGGCATTGCGAGCAACGGCCGAACCCTCGTGGTCGCCGAGGACATCTCGCATCGCGTTCACGTGATCGACGCCGAAACGATGCGCCCGCGGCATACGTTTTCGGTGAAATACCCCGGCCCCGTCGCACTGGACGCCGACGAGCGTTTGTGGGTCATCGTCCGGCCCGAGCGCTCGGAGGGCTTCACCGAAAACGCCCAGGAGTTGGGCAAGTACCGGATTGTGCAGTTCACGCTCGACGGCAAGCCGACCGGGCGCGAGGTGCGCGACGTGCTCGTGCCGAGCGACCTGGCCATCGGCGGCCCGAACGGCTACCTGTACGTTGCCGACGTCGACCCCAGCAGGCTGAACGTGCACATTTTCGACCTCTCGGGCGACGTGCCGCGCCGCGTGGGCGAACTGGGCGAGCCGGGCGGCGTGTACGCGGGCCCGGTGCCGGGACGCATGGGCACGCACCGGTTCGACGTGCTGTCGGGCGTGGGCGTGGATGCGGAGGGCCACGTTGTCGTTTCGACGCGCAGCCGGGCCGGCACCTTCCTCCGCCGGTTCTCGCCCGACGGCAAGACGATGCTCTGGCAGCGTTACACGGCCCAGTTCATGAATCGGACCGCGTTCGACCCGGCCTACGACGGCACGGTCGTCTTCGGCAGCCACGGGGGGTTCAACCGCTTCGTGCTGCACTACGACCGGGACGACCGGCTCGACTCGTGGGTGGCCGTCACCAGCGACCCGTTCCGCTTTCCGGACGACCATCGGGGCTACCGCGGCGACGCGGTGCGCATGCCCAACGGCAAGCTGTATATGGTTACCGACCGGCATTCGCACGGCACGCTCGTCTTGCGTCCTGAGGCGACGAGCGAGGTCTTCGTCCCCGCGGTGTTTCTCAGCGCCGGGCACGGTTCCAGCGGCGCCTATCCGCCCAATCGGCCGCGCGACTCCGACAGCCCGCACAACTGGGCGCGGATCATGTGGCGCGACCTCAACGGCGACGGCCAAATGGACGAGGACGAGTTCGTCTTCGTCGATGCCCACCAGAACATGACCTACTACTTCATCGACAACCGGGGCGACCTGTGGGAATACCGCGGCGGCTTCAAGGCGCGGCGGGCGCCGGAAGGCCAGCCCTCGAGCGGGTTCGTCCGATTCAAACTTCAGGGCTTCGACGAGCACGACAACCCGATCTGGGACTTCGACTATGCCAACTCGACGGTGTTTGCGCGGCCGGCGCCGTTCGCCGAGCGCGAGCGGCACGAGGGGGCGCCGGTCGTCCAGCGGTTCTACTACGACGCCGGACTGGACCGCATGTTCATCACCGGCTACCCGGACGACTACGACGGCCCGCGCGGCGCCGCCGGGGCGGCCCTGGCGCGCTACGACTACTTCACCGACCCGGATCGACGCGAACGGGTCAGCCTGATCGAGCTGCCCATCAATCCCGACCGCCGGTACCATCATATTCAGTCGGTGGCGATGGTGGGCGATCTGGCGTTCGCCGGTCTGGGGCGGGCGGTCACCCAGGAGGCGTCGATCCTCGTCTACAACACGCGAACCGGCGAGTATCTGGGCGCGATGTTCCCGGGCCCCAAGCTCTGGGGCGAAACGAGCTGGCTCGACATCGCCTGGGCCGTGAACGCCTTCGCCCGCGAAAACGGCGAGATCATCGTCACGGTGGAAAACAACTGGAAGAACCTGCAAACGGTCTATCGCATCCCGCCGCAGCGGCTCGTCCCCAGAACGCCGCCGAGCGGGTGGGACGAGAAGAAGCCTGCGCCGCTGGAGGGCATCGACCCGGGCCTGAAGTAGACCGCCTGGAGTTCACGCCAACCCACGCCCCCTATCCGATGCCGGGTGCCACCGGCGGCTGGCCCGCCGGTGCGTATCGCGCGGTGGGCCGCCTTGCCAACCGCGCCGAATGAGCAAGGACCAAGGGCGAAGGAGAAGCCATGAACCGTCGCACGTTTCTCAAAGGCCTGGGCGCGGCCTCGCTGGCCCTGCCCGCCTGGGCGCGGGCCGACGAGGCCGAATCGCCGCCGAACGTGGTAATCATCTTCGTCGATGACCTGGGTTACGGCGACCTGGGCTGCTACGGCGCCGACGACATTCCGACCCCGCACCTCGACCGCATGGCCGCCGAGGGCGTCCGTTTCACCGACTTCTACGTGACGGCGCCGTTCTGCTCACCGTCGCGTGTTTCGCTTTTGACGGGCTGCTACCCCTTGCGGGTCGATTTGCCGCGCGTGCTGCACCCGCACGCAAACAAGGGGCTCAACCCCGACGAAACGACGATCGCCAAAGTGTTCAAGAGCCGCGATTACGTGACGGCCTGCCTTGGCAAGTGGCACGTCGGCCATCACGAGGTGTTCTTGCCGCCGCGACACGGCTTCGACGAGTCGCTGGTGATTCCCTACAGCCACGACATGTACCGCGGCGCGCCTTGGGCCGGCGGATTCGGCACCGGCTGGCCCGACTACGTCCCGCTGTTGCGCGACGGGAAGGAGACCGGCCGGTTGCGAGGGCCGGACGATTTTTCGACGATGACACGGCTGTTCACCGACGCGGCGATCGACTTCATCCGGCGCCACCGTAAGCGGCCGTTCTTCCTCTATCTGCCGCAGCCGATGCCGCACCTGGAAATCAAGGTGCCGGAGCAGTGGGTCGGCGTCTCGAAGCGAGGGCCCTACGGCGACATCGTGGCGGAGTTGGACGGCTCGGTCGGCGAGATTCTGAGCGTGCTCAAGGAATTGGACCTCGACGCCCGGACCCTCGTGGTGTTCGCCTCCGACAACGGTCCGGCGGCCATCTACCAGCGACCCGAGTTCCCCGGCGGGTCGGCCGGCCCTTTCTCGGGCCGCAAGGCCAAGTGGTATGAAGGCGGCCTGCGCGTGCCATGCGTGGCGCGCTGGCCGGGCAAGCTGCCTGCGGGCAAAGTGTGCCGCGAAATGGCGACCATCATGGATTGGCTCCCCACGACGGCGGCGCTCATCGGCGCGGAATTGCCCGAGCAGCCCATCGACGGCCACGACATTCGGCCGCTGCTGACACAACCCGACGAGGCGAGAACGCCCTACGACGCTTTCTACTACTATCGCAACGAGCAGTTGATCGCCGTGCGCGGAGGCGACTGGAAACTTTGGGTCCAGCGCAGTGAGTACGCATCCGATGGCAGCGTTCGGGAAGTCCGGCCGGCGGAACTGTACCACCTGCGCGACGACCCGGCCGAGAAGAACAATGTGGCCGCCGAGCAACCGGAGGTCGTGGCCCGGCTCAACACCCTGGCCGACCGGATCCGCCGCGAGTTGGGCGATCGGACAAACCACCAGCCCGTCACCGAGGCGATCCCCGGCCGAGCCATCCGCAAGACGTTCCACGCCAAGCCGGCCGGGTAGAGCGACATATCACGCGGAATGGTCGAAAGCACGGAGTAACCCGGCAGCCACCGCGGATACCGTGAATCGTTGTCCATCGGACAGCGGCCGGCACGATGGAAGAGACCCGTCACCACGACGCGATCGATTCTTGGCCCGCCCGCATCCCAGAGCCCCCGCCCGCCGCCATCGAGGCAAGAATTACATATGGCGTCCGCCGACTGCTGGTGCCGGTAAGGACCACCGCCCCGTTCGCGTGCCCGCCGGTTTTCGAAACCGAGGCGCCTGTGGTTCCCTACCTCTCGATCCACGCCAGGTTGAACCGCGCGAAGTACAGCCCGCCGGCTCGGGCTGCCTCGTACAGCGCCAGGATCGTGCCGTCGGGCAGGACGGTCACGTCGGAGTAGCCGCCGTGGCCGGTGATGCGCCGCGTGCGGGTCCACGAGCGCCCGCCGTCCCGGCTGAGGTAGGCCGTGAGGTCGGCCCGGTCGGCGCGGGCCGGGTACGTCAGCAGGAGGACGCGCCCGTCCGCTCCGCGCGGCGTGAAGCCGACCAGTCCGGCGTTGCAGCCGTGGGCGGAGAGGTCGTTCACGGCACCCTCGTCGTAGAACGTGGCCCCGCCGTCGCGGCTGCGGGAGTAGAAACGGCGGCGCGGTTCGGCGGCGCGGTCGCGGTTGCGGTAACTCACGTACACCTCGCCGCCGGCGGCCTCGCAGAGGGCGACTTCCCCGTTCACGGCCCCCTTGCCGGCCAGGCCCGCGCCGCCCACGTGCCAGATCTTGCCGCCGTCGTCGCTGTAAATGACGCCGCCCTTGGCCCGGCCTTCGTAGACACCCTTCTTGAAGACGCGGGCCCCCACGACCAGCCGGCCGGCGTGCGGGCCGGTCGAGAGTTGAAACCCATGATTGTTGTTGTTGGCCGCGCCGCCGCGCCAGCCGTCCGGATTGGGCGCGGGGACGTGATGGGTCGGCTCCGACCACGTCTTGCCGTCGTCGGTGCTTCGAACCGAGTCGAACCCGCCGCCGGCGGGCATCCACTGCCGAGGGAACCACGTCGGTCCCGCGGCGCGGGGAAACGCGATGAACAGCGCCAGCACCGTGCCGCGGCGACGATCCTCGACCAGGTTTCCGTTGAAACAGCACCAGTCGGCGCGCTCGAACAAAACCTGCTCGTCAGACCAGGTCCGCCCGCCGTCCGTGCTGCGGCGGAGCACCAGGGCGGACCGTGCCCAGTCGCCGCGATGGCCCAATCGCTTCTGGCACGCGGCCAGCACGGTGCCGTCCTTCGTCACCAGCAGGCTGGGCAGACGGTAGAAGACTCCCCCGCGGCTGACGAAGACCGGACGGTCCTTCTCGTGCAGCGCCGAGGCACCGCCCGGCGTTTCGCCCGTGGCAGCACATGCCATGCAGACCGCGACAAGCGCCGCGGCGATGCCGAACGCGCGTCTCCAGGCCGAGGTCACGACTGGAATCGTGCTAACCTCCCACATCTGCCGCACCGTTGTCGAACTTGAACCCGCGAAAGCGGATGAAGTGCCAGTGCTTCTCCGTCGCGTTGACGACATAGACCGTGTGGACACCGGCGCCGCGCTTCACGTCAACCGCGTGAGGCGCATCTCCGCGGCTGACGTCGACGACGGCGACAGTCGGACCGTCCGGCTTATCCAGCCGGAAGGCGAGCCTCACAGGAAACTCGCCGCGGCCGGCCAGTCGCCCGTCCGCATCCACGTGCAGGCGCTGTACGCCTTTACCGAAGTCGATGCGGCGATAGGCGAGCCAGGCCCCGCTCACGCCGAAGGCGCGCTGGCGAAGCCCGCGGATGGTTCCGTCGCGTACGTCGCCGGGCTCCACGTCGCCGGACTGCGCGTCGAAGGTCGCGGCGGGAATACGCCGAACGGCCGGCCGCACGTCGGGTTCGTCCGCCGCCGGTCCCTCGTCCGGGTACAGGTACCGCGTCGGCACGCGCCGGCGGTCGAGACTGAACGACTCCCAGTTCAGGCTGCATGCCGGATGGGGCTGGGTGCTGAAGAAATCGAGTTGCACCGGGTATCGCCGACCCGCCTCCAGCGGGATGGCGTCGCTTTCCCATCGGGTCGTGCACTCGTTCCATCCGAACACCCGCTGGCGACCGTCGACCCACAGCCGCGCCCCGCCGCGCGCGTACACCGAGAAGGTAAACGCCTCGGTAAGCGGGGGCTCGACCCGCCCCGTCCAGCGGACGGCGAAACCGGTCGGCTTCCCGACCGGCTCGACGCCCTCGGACCAGTCGTAGACCGGCCCCGCGCGGAAGCCGTCCACGACGCTGTCGTTGCCGGGCCGACCGCGCGGCGAGCCGTGCCAGATGCGCGTCTCGACCCTGGCGGCGACCGCCTCGCCCGTCACGTCCGTCCGCGGAAAGTACTGCGCCGTCAGGCCCGTGCCCTCGGCCTTGGCACGCGCCGGGAGGCGCTCGAGCGTGACCGCGGCGTTTTGCCGGTCCCAGTCATCCCAGCCGGTGACCGTGTAGACGAGCACGCAGTTGCGGCCCTGGACGAACCACAGGACCGTGCCGTCGTCGCGCTGGAACACGCGTCCGCCGGCGGCGTTGTCGGAGGTGGTGAGCGCTTCCGTGCCGCCGGGCGTCCGCCACCAGTAGTACACGGTGTCGGGCAGACCGTCGTCGGGACGGTGGTCGAAGAAGGAACCGGCGTAGAGGCCATCGGTCGTCCAGGCGCCCGCGAGGGTTTCGACCCGGTCGGCCACCACGATGGTGCCGCCCGCCTCGCCGATGATTCCGTCGGGTACGTGCAGGCGTCCAGGCAGGGTGGTATGGGGCGCCGGGCCGAGCCCGCCGTGGATGGCGTGCCGGCCGACTTTGAACCGGGGTTCGCCGGCGGCGGTCCATCCGACGACGCGGCTGATGCCGGCCCAGTGGGTCGGCCAGGAATCGCCATGCCGTTCGTCGCCCGTGTTGTAGTGGGCGTAGTACTCGCCGCTCCGGCTCCGGTAAACCGCCCTGCCCCGGCTGCCGGTGCCTCCCTCGCAGGGTACCGTGGCCACGGCCCGATCCAGCCCCGGTTCGTCGCCGAGCGGGTAGACCGGCCGGCCGTCGGCCCACGTGGGCGCCGTGCGGTAGATGCGGAAGAGCCGGGGGCCGTCGTCGGTCGTGTCGTCGGCGCCGCGGAGGGCGGCGAAGTCGTCGGCCACCCACGTGCCGCCGGGCAGCGACGGCGACTCGCTGAAGGTGAATTCGCCCGGCTGGGGTTCGCCGTCGCCGTCGGCGTCGAGCCAGCGGAACGCGCCGGCCTTGCCCTCGTGGCCGGCCAGTTCCTTCGCCCTGGACAGGGCCTCGCGCTTTCCGAGTACCGTGACGGCGCGGAGCATCCCGTCGCCGTGCGCCAGCACCTGGGGCGTGCCGGTAGCCACCAGGTACCGCCGGCCGGCGTGATACAGGACCCGCCACCGGCCGGCATGGCCGGGCATCGCCCGGACAAGCCCGCCGGCGAGGGTTTCGATGCGATACGTCTCCCGCACCCGCCACGTGCCCGCCCCGTAATCGATCTCGGCGAGCACCAGTTCGTGGCCGGCGTTGAACCACACGTGCGACGGGTTTCGGGGATCGGGCTCGCCCCAGGCGTAGTACGGCTGGCCGCCGTACCATTCGTCGATGAGCGTTCCGTCCGGACGGAAGCGGGCCACCCGTCGCGGGGCGGCGTGCAGCTCGGCGATGACGAACCCGCCCTCGCCGTCGGCCGCGATGTCCGTGACGTCGCGGAAATCGCCCGCGTCATAGCGGCCGTCGCGCCGGCCGCCCTGGCGTCCGTAGGTGGCTTTGGGCGTCCCGTCCACTGCGAAGCGCTTGACCTGCCGGCCGGGCGCCCGCTCGGCAATCAGCAGGTCGCCATTTTCGGCTGCAACATCGAGACGGCGCGGCGCGCTCAGTCCCCGCTCGATGACGGTGCGGACTTTGCCCTCTCGCGTCACCGTCACCACGCGTTCACCGGAGATCGCGTACACGCGCCCTTTCGGGCCGACGGCCACGCCCGTCGGCGAGGAGACCTTCACTTCGGCCAGGGCCGATCCGTCCTCCGGACTCAGCCAGCGGACGATGCCCTTCTCGCGGTAACTGACGACGAAGGTCTTCCCGCGGGCGGCGAGGTCGGCCCCGGCCACCTCGTCGCCGTGCCGATAGATGAAGTACGTCGGCCCGCCGTCGCTCTTGCGTTTCTTGCCCTCGGGCAGCACGTCCCAGGTCGCGACCCGCCGGCCCTCGTCGCCGTCGATCACCTGGAGGTACCCGTTCTGCTGGAGCATGTAGAGGCGTCCGTGGCCGTCGGCGGCCATGGCGATGCCGCCCTGGTACCGGCCCGTCGTCACGTCGCCGCGGCCCCGGGTCCAGTGGCGGGTCCGCCCGTCGAGCGACTGTTTCAGCAGGACGGGCGCCGTCTCGGTGATCTGGGCGGCCACGTACAGACCGCCGGCGTCGCGCGCCACCGACGCCGCCCCGCCGTGGTTCCCCACCCAGGTGTCGGCGGGCCCCGACGCGGAATTGATGCCGAGGCTGGTCACGTAGTGCGCGGTGAACCCCGGCGTCCGCAGAATGCGAACCTCGTACCGGCCGGGCGGCTGGGGACGACCGTCCCGGTCCAGGCCGTCCCAGGCAACGGTGTGCGTACCGGCGGCCCGGCGCGCGCCGCGGAGCAGTTCGCGGACCAGGCGGCCGTCGGCGTCGTATACCGCCGCCGACACCTGCCCCGCGCGGTCCAATCTGCAGGTCACCTTGGCACCGCCTCGTGGGACGAGCTCGACGGCCGGCGCCCGGGCCCTGATGTCCGCCTCTCCGGCCTGCACTGCACCGGCAACGCCCCAGGCCACCACGACCGCAACACACCTGAAACACTTCATTCACCTCTCCTTACCGCAGTGCGGATTCAACTCTGAAACGCAACAGGGGTAGAAAACAACATCGCAAGGGCTGGTTCGGTAGGTTGGTTGTCATCCCAAGCAACCCCGAGCCGGGAGCCTTGCGATGCACGGACACCACCTTACCCTTCAGGACCCGGAGATTCTAGCCCAGGAGCGGGCCGCGGGGCGGAGCCACGCGGCGATCGCCCGGCGGCTGGGCTGTGACCGGTCGACGATCCGGCGGGAACTGAAGCGTAACGGCGGCGCCTTCGGGATGTACCTGCCGAGCCGGGCCGTTTGCCGTGGACCGGGCCGACACCGCGGTAGTGCATCACACGAGCGGCACGTGGGCGTACAGGCAGGACCTCGACGGGTCCCTCGAGGCCCTCGCCGCCGTCGAGGCGGCCGGGGCTTACTCGAACTTGAACTGCCCCCACTCGGCCGGGGTCAGTTTGGCCTCGCTGGGCACGTCGCTGACGATGCCTGCGGTCTTGTTCGCCCAGTAGAGCCGCACGCGCGTCTCCATTCCGTTGCCGACCAGGACGCCGATGTCGCCGCGCGTCGCCAGGCCGGGCTTCACGTCGAGGCCCAGGACGCTCAGCGGCACGGCCAGTTCGTACGCCCCGCCCGAGTGGGCCAGCGTGACGTGCCGGCTCACATCGGCCACGGCGTCGAAGCGGACCTCGCCGACCGGCGAGACGTACTCGACCGGCTCGCCGGGTCCGTCGCCGACCTGCTGAAAGCGCACCGCCTTGACCGGCCCGTCGGCAGGGTCGCCCTGGCGGGTCACGAGCAGCCGGATGTCGCCTTCGGAGGCCAGGTCGAAGCGGCTGCCCGGCCGCTTGCCCAGCCGCTGGGTCTCGGCGTCCGGGCGGGTGCGAAACATCAGGTCCAGCCCGCCGCCCGTGGCGAACAGGTGCCGCCAGCCTTCCGGGAGGTCACTATCCAGCAGGTTCGGATCGTCCGTTTGCCATGCGGCGTAGAGCGTCCCATCGTGGACCATCAGGGCGCCGCGCATCTGGCGGCGGGGGCTGATGTCGGCCCAGTCGGCCGCCGCCCAGTGGTCCAGCCGGCCGTCGACGGTCGGGGCGGCGTCCGCGATCCGCACCGTCAGCGTCTTCTCCCCCTCATCGGGGAGGGGCGGATCGACCCGCACCGCCGGCAGGCCTTCCAGCATCTCGGCCGTCACCTCCACGTCGAACGGCCCCACGGGCCTCGCCGTCTCCAGGCCCTCGACCTCGAAGATGCCCGTGAACTCCTTGCCGGCGGCGAGGTAGATGGACCCGTCGGCCATCCGGTTGATCGCCGGCCAGAAGTGCTCGTCGTTGAAACTGACGTCGTCGATTTGCCTGCCCGGCCGGGCCTCGGGCAGGCGAAGCAGGGGCTTGGTGCGCACATTCCCGCCGAGGTCGGTCACGTAGAGGCCGTCGGCGGTGAACACGAAGATCGACCCGCGATAGCCGTTCACCGCGAACATCGGGCCGACCCGTCCTCCGGCGGGCTCGAACGGGAAGCCGATGCACCGCTTGGGCAGGATGAGTTGGCCGCGGAACTGCGGGCCGACGGCCAGACCGCCCAGTTGGGTGTGGTAGACCCACTGCCGCCGGCCGTCGCGCCACGCCGTCATCGGGTCGTTGCCCCAGCCACCCCAGCCGGGGCTCATCACGTGCGTCTCCTCGTCGACCCGCAGGGCGTTGCCCAGCCAGCGGGGCGACTCGTCCGCAAAACGGCTCGCCGACGAGAGGTCCCACACCGGCACCCCGCGGTCCGTGATGCGCGGCGCCGGCAGGGCCCACCCGGCCTCGCTGCACACCGAGAGGTCGCGGCCGAACATCAACCCGCCGTCGAATCGCCCGGTCTGCACCTCGTCCGCCTGTACGGCGCCGTCGAGGTTCAGGTCGGACCAGGCGACGAACGGCTTCTCGGCCTGCTCGATCTTCGCCTTCACCTTGGAGTCGGCTTCCAGGGCGCGGGTCATCACGTCGAGCCGTCCCATGGACTTGCGGCCCATGTCGCCGAGGGAGGCGATGATCCGCGCCACGCCCTCCGACGGATCATAACGGAAAACGTCCAACCGTCCGGCGAGGAAGTACGACGGGCCCACGAAACAGTTGACCAGGTACCGACGGCCGTCCCGCCAGAGGACCGCCCCCGGCGCGCGTCCGGAACTGTGGTCTTTCAGCCAGTAAATGGCGTGGGGCCGGGAGGTCTGGTTTTTATAATCCAGGATGTATTCGATGCCCTGCCCGCCGCTGGGGTAGTAGAAGCGCGTGCGGTCGCGGGGATCCAGGTGCCCGCCCCCGCCGTAGCGCGGCGGGCCGTAGAACGCCCGGATGAACCGGCCGGTCGCGGCCTCCCAGAGGCTGATCCGCTTCGGCGCATAGCCCGCCTCGCAGACCCACAGTTTGCCCTCGGCGTCAACGGCGATGCCCGCCGGGTTGTGCATCCGCTCCTCGTCGTAGACGCCCAACCGCCGGCCGCCCGGTTTGCCGATGGTCCGCAGCGCCTTACCGTCGACCGCAAACACCCGCACCTGGTGCGAGTCGCCCGCCTGGGAGACGTACACGCGGCCGTCGGCGTCCACCGTCAGTTCGTTGGGATCATCGAGGTCGGAGGCCAGCGTCGTGGCCGGCCCCAGTTCGCCCTCCAGCGGCCGCGGCCGGTCGTAACGACGGAGGCTTACGCCAGCGGCGACGAACAGCCGGCCCTGTCCGTCGAACGCCATGCCGCGAACCCCCGGCACGTCGATGACGCCGCGGGGTTCCGCCTTCTCGCCGCGGACTTGGAACACGTGAACCTGCCCCGCCCACGGGCATCCCACCAGCGCCGCGCCGTTGTGCACGGCGATGCTGGTCCGCGCGTTCTTCGCCAGCCAGGGCCAGCCCTCGTCGGGGACCGGGGGCGTCTCGACGCGGGCCAGCCGCCGGTACATCGCGGCGTGGCCCTCGGCCGGATCAACGTCGCGCCTGAATCCGTAGAGGAACAACCCTTTGCGTTTGACGGGAATCAGCGCGTACATGTAATAGCGCTTCTCCCGCTGCGGACCGTCGTCGCGCGCGAGCGCCACACCGGAGGACGAGATGCCGTGGCCGATCTTCGTGCCGTAGCGTTTGCGGCCGTCCACGGTCAGCCACATCGCACTGTGGCCGCACTCGGCGCTGCCGGCGGCGGTGACGTGCAGTTGGGGTTCCGCCCCGTGCGGCGACCCGGCGGGCAGAAACAGCACCTTCCCCGGCGGGGTGTGGTCGGCCAGCCACGCCCCCGACCCGTCGGCCGTGTGCCACGGCGGGTCGCCCGGACTGTGCACCGGCGTGAGATAGCGGAGTGCGACGTCGTCGTGAATCAGGCCCCGCACGCGGTACGTTCCCGGCTCCACCCGTCCGCGATGGATGCTATAGTGCGGCGCGTCCTTCCGGCTGCCCGGTTCCTTGGGCGGATGCACCCACTTCTCGCCCTGGTTGTACCCGTCCCAGTAGATGGTGTGCGCGCCGGCCTCGAAGGGGGTGTCCTGGATGAGGTTGCGGACCCGCACGCCTTCGCCGTCCTCGACTACGAGCGTCACGTAGCCCGACTTGTCCAAGGCAAAGCGAATCGGTATGCCGCGGCCGGTTTCCTCGCCGGACGCCGCCCCTGCCGCGCCGGCGGCGATGGCCGCCAGAGCCATCCCGGCCACGATCCGCCACGTCGTCCGCGTCCGCGGGACGCCATTGTCTCGCATTAAGTTCGTTGGATGCATGGTGTCGGCCTTCCGCTGAAACCTGGTTCCGATTCTGCGCCCTGGCGGCTCGTCGCCGCCCCTCGGACCTCACAAGAGCGCTTGGGACCGTGGCCACGCGAGCCTTTTCCCCTCCGGTGGGATGCCGGTTCGCAGACAACGGCGCAGCCATTCTCTCAGCGTACCCTGCCGACGTCCAGTCTTTCGCATCAGGGTTGGAAACGCGCGCGGGAAACATCCAGAACCCTCCAGGAAATCGCCTTGCTTTCCGGCGGAAAGCAGGCCCCTGTGTGTGGAAACGCGAAAACGAAAGGACCACGCGATGACGACCACCTGCGACGCCGGACGCGAACGCGACCTCCGTCACATATCTTGCCACTTGTCGCGAAGGGAGCAGCGCCAACGACGTCCCCGCCCAGCTACGCGCGGTTGTCGCGACAACCGGAGAGGCGGTTCAGGCGGCATAATGCGGCTTCAGCGGTTCACGGGTGAAGAACGTAAGTGCCTGACAACACTGTAACTACAAGCGAAGCAAGCACTTGCGTCGGAAGGTCCAAGAGAATTTCAAGACCGGTGCCATCGTCCGCTCGGCCACCTCTCCGCGGGGGTAGCGCGTCGATTCCAGCATGCCGCCCCCGCGGTGGCCACCGTGTTTGTGGCGGCGCGGACCGGCGGCGGCCGCCGCGGGTCACCTTCGGCCTCCGTTCCCATGGCGTCCGCGACGTGTAACTCCATCGGCGTCCGGCCTTGGGAGAGGCGCGTGTGCCTCCCCGCCGCCGAGGCGAACCATGACATAGTCGCCTTCCGCCGCGCCTCGCCCCTTCACCGCCCGACGTTGTACGAATTGGCCTTGGCGGCGGCCCTTCCCGTTCGTACAGTAAGACTGCCGCAGCGCCGACGTCGCGGCATCGCCGCGGCGCGACGCCACGGAAGTGCGACACGCATGCAGGAGAAACCGATGAGGCGAACCGTCTGTGCCGCTGTCGCCCTGGCCGTCGCCGTCGCGGCCGCCTGGGCGCCCCTCCTGGCCGCCTCGGAAACGTCGCTCCGGGAACGCGACCGCCTGTACGATCCGAAGGCGCAGATGCTGCTGTACCCGGAGGGCGGCGGCCAGTGGATTCACACCCACATCCAGAAGGCCCCGGTCCACCCGACGCGGGCGTCCATCCGCTACGCCGCGGACCTCTTCGACGCCGGCGGCGCGGCGCGCCTGGAGCGGGCCCGCAAGGTGCTGGCCAAGGTCCTCCGCCTCCAGGACACGAACCCCAGGAGCCGCACGTACGGCATCTGGTCGTACTTCCTGGAGGAGCCGCTCGATGAGATGAACAACCCGGACTGGAACTGGGCGGACTTCATCGGGCTGGAACTCACGCGCATCCTGGCCGGCCACGCGGACGATCTGCCGGCGGACCTGGCGGCCCGGGCGCGGGCGGGCCTCGGCCATGCGTGCGAGAGCATCCTCCGCCGCAACGTCGGCCTCGGCTACACGAACATCGCCATGCTCGACTGTGCCGTGACGGCGACGGCCGGCCATCTGCTCGATGAGCCGAAGTATCTCGATTACGGCCGCGACAAACTCCAGCGCATGATCGCCTTCGTCGCGCATCACGGCTCGTTCACCGAGTACAACAGCCCCACCTACACGATGGTGACCGTGGACGCGTGCGAGCACGTCCTGGCCCACGTAGAGGACAAGGCGGCCCGGGAGGCGGCCGAGTCCCTCCGCCGCACGGCCTGGAGGCTCATCACGGACCACTACCATCCCGGCACGGAGCAGTGGGCCGGGCCGCACGCCCGGTGCTACCGCGACCATCTCGCGCCCGGTACGGCGGAGACGTGGATTCGTCTCGGCAAGGAGTCTGCCCATCGCGGCTGCCCGCCGGACATGGCGCCACGGCTGCGGCGGCTGCCGCGCGATCCGCTCACCGTCCGCAACCGCTTCTACGACGGCGGCGAGAAACGGCGGAGCGTCCACGGCACCACGCACTACACGGCGGCGGCGTGCCTGGGTTCGGCCAGTTACGAGGACCTGTGGTACCAGCGGCGCGTGGTGCTGGGGTACTGGACGATGCCCGCGGGCCGGCCGGCGGTGGTGCGGCTGCGGTTTCTGAAGGACGGGCGGGACTTCGCCTCGGCCGTCGCCCACACCGTGCAGGAGGGGTTCCGGGTGCTGGCGGCGGTCGCGTTCGTGACGGGCCGCGGCGAGTACCACCCGAGCATCGGTCGGCCGCAGGACGGCGTCTTCCGCGGGTCGGACTTCCGCCTCCGCTGGGAGGTGACCGCCCGCGAGGCCGAGGCGGCACCGCTACCCGGCGGGCGGTTCGAACTCGCCGCCGGCGGGCACAAGGCCGTCGTCCACACGGTGCCCGGACGGTTCGGCGAGCGCGAGGTCGCGTGGACGTGCGGCACGAAGGACGGGCGGGCGTTCGTCGACGCCGTCTGCTACGAGGGGAAGGAGCGGGCGTGGCGGTTCGACGACTTCGGCCCGGTGCTGCTTGCCTCCGGGATCGAACTCGTGGCGGCGGACGGGGCGCCGTCCGACGCCCCCGTCGAGGTCCGGGGCGAGGGCGGCAAGGCGACGCGGATCGAGTGGGCGGACCTCGCCCTGCCCGTCCCGCCGACGGGCCGGCCGTACCGGCGATAGCACGACAACCCTATTGCGTGCGCGGCGGGTCTGCGCACGTGGCGCGGCGGCCTTCCCAGGCCGCCGCGATCCTTCGCCTTCTATAGCGCAGTGGCCTGGGAAGGCCACCGCGCGGGAATCGCAGGGCCACCGCGCGGGAATCGCAGGGCCACCGCGCGGGATACGGTGGGCCGGGCGCCCCCCGCGCGGGATGGCAACGACGAAAAGGCCACGACCACGGCGAGATTCTTCGGCCCGCAAGCGGGCCTCAGGATGACAACGCCGTAGAAGCGCAGGTCACTTGCCGAAGCAGAGGACCTTGCCGTCGCGGGTGGCCATGTACAGGCGGCCGCGGGCGGTGGAGAGACCGTCGAAAACGGGCGGCGAGGCCAGTTTCCGCGACGCCAGGCACGTCCCGTCCTTGGCCGAGCGGACCTGGAGCACGGCGCCCGCCCGGCCCTCGAAGGCGGCGAGCGGATCGTCCTCCGGCACGACGTCGGGCGGGCCGGCCACGACGAGGCGGTCGCCCGCCAGGAGCATGGCCCGCACGCGGACGGGGATCATCGTCTGCCACTTCTCCGGCGCGTGACGGACGTAGCCGGTGCCCTTCTCGACGCCCCGCCCGCCGCGCCGATGGTTGTCCTTGCGGGACGCATCGGGCAGCCACTCGAGCAGGCCGGGGCCCTCGCCCTTCTTCGTCTTCTTCAGGAACCCCGGCTCGTTCGCGTTATCGTCGGCGAACAGGAGGTACCCCTGGTCGCCGGGGAAGAACTTGGGGCTCCACTGGTGCCGGCGGTAGAAGAACTTGACGGCGTAGGTGGTGGCGTCGTCGAAGACGACGAGTTGCCCGGCCTTGGGCGACTGCTGGGCGAAGTAGAAGCCCGGCCACCGCGTCGAGTACATCCAGTAGATGCGGTCGAAGTTCGTATCGTCGAGGAACCCGCCGGTGGCCGAGAGGTGCATGGCGCCCATGTCGAGTTCGCCGAGCGGGCTCTCGCGCTCCGTCGGCAGACGCTCCAGGGCCGGGTCGAACTTCACGCGCATCATATAGAGATTCTCGTTCGCATCGGAGACGAGCAGGTCCGGCAGCGCGCCTTCCATGGCGAACGGGCGGTCGGTGTCCTTCTTGATGTCCGGCCACGGGCCCTCCAGCACGTGGGTGTGGCGGACGCGGCCCGTCTTGGCGTCCAGCGCGTACACCACGATGCCGCCGTCGAGAAACGACGACCGGCCGGCCGCGAAGTACACCAGGCCGCCCTGCACCAGGACGCTGCCGTGCACGGGCCAGCCGGACTCCGGCTGCTCGAACGCGACGAGGCGGCGCGCATCCGGCGCGGCCCGGAACCGCCAGGCGAGTTCGCCGTCGCTGGCGCGAAGGGCGTAGACGCAGCCGTCGCGGCAGCCGAAGAGGACCATCCCGTCGTGGACGGTGGGGGATGAATCGATCCGGCCGCCCGCGACGAACCGCCACACGTCCTTGCCGGTCCGGGCGTCGAGGCACCGGACGGCGTGGGCGTCCTTCTCGGCGATCCACACCCGGTCGCCCACGACGACGGGCTGCGTGGCCGGGGCGGCGCACGCCACCTCCCACGCCTGCTTCAATTCCGCAGGGACCGTGGTGGACGCGGCGCCGCTGCGGCGGCCGTCGCGGCGGTACATGGGCCAGTCGGCGTCGGAGATCTCCATGGGCGCCGGCTTGCTGTACGCATCGCCCTTCTCCAGGGCCCCGTCGGAGGCGGGCTTGACGACCTCCCGCGGGTCGGCCGCCATCGCCAGGTACCCCGCCACCTTGACGCCGGGGTAGCAGAAACACTGGTCGGGCGGTACGTAGAAGATGCCGTTGGCGGGCGTGCCGCCCGTGAAGCACGGCGTGCGGAGCCAGTCGTTTCGCATGTGGTCGTCGCCGTCGAGGTCCACGAACTCGGCGCCCCGCTTGTTGCGGATGACGTAGTCGACCGTCGCCTTGCCGCGGATGCACCGCCGGTGATGGCCGGGCGTGATGAGGTTGTAAAGGTTGACCTCCGCCTTCGTCTTGCCGGTCGCCAGGTCCAGGCCCTTCGTCGAGGTCCCGCACCAGACGGTGTCGCCCGTGACGAAGACCTCCGTCGGAAGAGTACAGGCGGCGGAGATGGGCCCGGCGCCGCCGGCTTCCCAGAGTTTGCGGCCGTCGTCGAGGTCGAGGACCGTCAGCCGCGCCTTCCGCCGGTTCATCCGCGAGTGAAACAGGACGCGGCCGTCGTGGACGACCAGCGTCGTGCACCCGGCCTGGATGCCGCTGATGGGGTTCGGGCTGCGCCAGTGCTCGCGGCCGGTGCGGGCGTCGAGGCAAACGATCTCCTCCAGGTTGTGGTAGACGACCCGCCCGTCGGAGAGGGCCAGCGTGTACGGTGCGGCGCCGGCGTCCTTCTTTCGCCAGAGGGCCTTGCCGGTGCGGACGTCGACGGCCGCCAGGGCGTTCGTGAGACTCTTCGGGCGGATGCGAGCCTGCGCCCCCGGCGAGCGCTCCTCGAACAGGACCGCCACCAGGACGCCGTCGTCCAGGACGATCTCATCGGCGCCCTTCGTGCCCTCGAGGGCCTCGACCCGTATCTTGCCCGTCGCGGCGTCGAGCACCGAGACGGGCGAGTCCAGGAATTGGAGCGTCGCGTAGACGCGGTCGTCCTTCGCGACGAGCCGCCGCGCAAGGGTGTGATGCATGCCCCAGCGGGCGCCGCGGCCGGTACCGTACTTCGAGTCCCACTGGCGCAGCGGCACCTTCCAGAGGAGCGCACCGTTGAACGCGTCGCGGGCGACGAGGTGGCACTTCTGCGGCAGTTTCTCGAACACGCCGCACGGCGCCTCGTCGAGGAGGGTGAAGATGCGGCCGCCCGTCGTGACCACCGCCTGGACGCTCGTCGGAAACTCGTGGCTGCGGCAGTGGAGCGGGCCGGCCACCCAGCGAAGCGACCGCGGCGAGGCGACCTGCCGGTCCTCGGCCACGCTGTTGTTGCCGGCATCGTGCAGGAAATGCGTCCATTCGTCGATTGTCTCCGGCCGGGGCTTGACGGTCTTCGTCCATTTGCCGCCCTCGCGGACGTAGGCCACGCCCTCGGGGGCGAGGACGCGGCGGACCTCCTCCATCGGCACGCCGCCGAGGTCCCCGGCCACCAGCAGGCTGACCGTGTTACCGACATACGGGAGGCGGCGGCCGTCGAACCGCGCCACCGACACCGGGCCGTACACGCCCCGCTCCGACAGCCGCTTGCGGGCCGCGGCGACGGCGGCGGGGTCGGTGGCGAGGCCGTGGACGATGTACCGCTCGTCGGGGCGGAGGGCCGCCGTCAGGTCACCCTTGCCGCAGCCGATGTGGACGACCAGGCCGCCCTCGACGCCGGTGGCCTCGAGGATCCGGGCGGCCTCTTGCCGGGGCGAGGTGGCCGCCCGACCGTCCCCTGCCGCGACGAGCGCGATACCTGCCGCGAGCGCAACGACGACTTCGGTGTACCGTTTTGGTAGGTGCGTCATGAACGTTCCTTTCCGGCGTCACTTATCTCCCAGGCAGATGACCTTTCCGTTCTGCTGGGACAGGTAAAGCCTTCCGCCTGCGGCGGCCATGCCGTCCCAGACGGGGAGGGCCTTCAGGTGAACCTCCACCAGTTGCTCTCCCGTCTGTGTGGAGAAGACCTGCAGGCGTGCCCCTTCCTTGCCCGCCAGGGCGGCCGCCTGCGAGGCGATGGCCCGCTGGACGTCCTTCTCGAATCGCCTCGCCACGGCCGCCTCTTCATCGAGGGTGTCCGGCGGCCCCGCCACGACGAGGCGCTCGCCGGCCAGGACCATCGCCCGGACGAGGATGTCCGGCTTCGCGTTGGACCATTTCAGGTTCATCGCCGAGAGGAGGCGCTGGGACATCGGCCGCGTGAGTTCCCGATTAAAGAGCCACCGCTTCTCTTTGCTGAGTTGCTTGATGCCCTTCTTTGCCCGCTCAATGTCCTCGGCGGTCACCTTCTTGGCCGCGGCGAAGAGATGGTACTCCAGCGCCGGCGTCCACAGCCAGTACATCGGCCGCCGGCCGAAACCGTAAATCATGTCGTCGTCGAAGACCATGATGCGGCCGGAGGGGGCGTAGTGCCCCGCGCGGAACCAGTAGTTGCACCCGGACTGAATCGTGTGCCCGTACAGCCAGTACGTCCGGTGGAACCAGGAATCATCCAGGAACCCCGACGTGGCGAACAGGTGCGCCTCGGGCCCGAGTTGGTCGTCCGGCCTGAACGAGGAGTCGATCGGCGGCCGTTTGCCCTCCAGGTCGAACGCCTGGGAGCGCATGTAGAGGCGCTCGCCGTCGCTCGAGAGGATGTCCGGCAGGGCCGTGGGCATCGTCAGGTTCCACCCGCCGCCCATGGCCGTCTGGAGGTCCTTGTCGGTGCCGGGGATGCGGTCGTCGATGCGGCTTTCGGACAAAAGGTCGCCCGTGTCGGCGTCGAGGCGCACCAGCCGCATGCCCCCGTCCAGGAACGCCGAGCGGCCCGCCACGGCGTACAGGGCGTCGTCGACGACGAGCACGCTGCCGTGCACGGGCCAGACACTCTCGACCTGGTCGCGGGCGACGATGCGTCGGCGGCCCCAGCCGGCGAGGTACCGCCACACGAGCGCGCCGTCGGCGACCCGCAGGCTGTAGACGTATCCGTCCGCGCAGCCGAACAGGGCGCGGCCCTTGTGGATGGTGGGGGGCGAGTCGATCCGGCCGCCCGCCGTGAACGTCCAGAGCGTCTCGCCGGTCCGGGCGTCGAGGGCGTGCAGGGTGTGCGCGTCGACGTCGGCCACGAAGCACCGCCCGCCCGCGACCGTCAGGCTGGTGGGCGCGGCGCCGACGTCGGCGCTCCACTTGACGCCGAGGTCCGCCGGGACGGACGTCCCCGCGCATCCGCTGCGGGCGGCGTCGTGCCGGTAGGTGGGCCAGTCGGCTTCCCCTGCCGCGGCATCGCCGGCCTTGCCGTATGCAGGCCCCTTTTCCAGCCGGCGGTCGATCTGCGGCACGTCGCCCTCGCCGCCGGCCAGGGCGTTCAGGCCTTTGAGTTTCGCTTCGATGTAACAGCCGCACGGGTCCTGCGGCGCGTAGGTCAGCCCGTTGGCCGGCATGAACCCGTACAGGCACGCCCCGCGGACCCAGTGGTTGGGGTCCCAGTGCTGCTTCCGCCAATCGACGAACTCGATGCCGGTCCGGGCGGCGAGGAGGTACCGGGTGGTGGCGCGGCAGTTGTGGCACCG
Source organism: Phycisphaerae bacterium (assembly GCA_046483505.1). Taxonomy (GTDB): domain Bacteria; phylum Planctomycetota; class Phycisphaerae; order FEN-1346; family FEN-1346; genus BS750m-G62. The sequence continues at coordinate 7,807 of JAWODB010000042.1, read as the reverse complement.
ATGGTGAAACCAGCCGTAGCCCTCGACGTCCGGGCCGAACTCGCGCTTCGTTTCGCCGGTCCGCACGTCGAGGCCGGTGAAGCGGCCCTTGCCCTGTTCGAGCGACCAGACGAGGTCGTCGATGACCAGGAGGTCCATCGGCGACCGGTGCCCGCCGCGGTTCCGCCGGCCGCTCCACAGGGCCTTGCCGGAGGCGGCGTCCAGGGCCGTCATCTTCGCCTGGTACGCCACCAGGACGACGCCGTCGTGGAGCACCAGCGAGAACCCGCTGAACGTGGGAACGCGCCCCTTCCGGGGGACCTCCTCCGAAACCCATTGCCGCTTGCCCGTGGCGCGGTCGAGGCAGACGACCGCCTCGCCGTTATGGAAGACGACGCGCTCGGCGTCGGCGGCCAGGCTGAGGGGCGCCACCGCCGCCGCCTGCGTCCACCGGACCTCGCCCGTCGCGGCGTCGACCGCGAGCAGGTGCTCCCCCGTGTGTTCCGGGGTCCATGCCCGGCCGTTGACGGCATGGTTACTGACGGTCCAGCAGACGGGGTCATCCCACGTGAAGCGGTCGGGTTCATTGCGGACCGGCCCGGTCTTCACGAACAGGACGCCGTCGGAATACAGCAGTTCCTCCGCCCCCTCGGTGCCGGACAGCGTGCGCACGGTTTTGCCGGTGGCGGCGTCGAGGACGGAGACGGGCGCCTCGATGCCGAGCGTCGCGTACACGCGGTCGCCGACGGCCACCAGGCGGCGGGGCAGCGTGGCCGGCCCGGCCTTCAGCGGGTACAGGTGGGTGTACCAGCGGGGGATGTCGCGCTTCCACAGCAGGACACCGCTAAAGGCGTCGCGGCAGATGAGGTTCCAGTCGGCCGGCAGTTGGATGGAGAGGCGGGGCCCCTCGTCCATGATGTAAAAGATGCGGCCGCCGGCTGAGACCATGGCATCCACGCTGCTGGTGTGTTCGTGATGCCGGGCCCATCGCGGCCCGGCGGTCCACTGGAGGCGGGAACACGGGGCGACGACTTCGTCGCGGGAGACCGCGTTGCCGGTGGCGTTGTGATAGTAGTGGGTCCATTCGTCGATGTCGTCGGGCCGGGGCTTGACGGTCTTCGTCCACCTGCCGCCCTCGCGGACGTACGCCACGCCCTCCGGGGCGAGGACGCGGCGCACCTCGTCCATCGGCACGCCGGCCGTATCGTCCACCACCACCAGATTGACGAGGTTGTCGACGTACGGCAGCCGCTTGCCGTCGAAGGTGTCAACCGAGACGGAACCGTACACGCCGCGGGAGCGAAGCCGCGCACGGGCCGCGGCGACGGCGGCGGGGTCGGTGGCGAGGCCGTGGACGATGTAGCGCTCGTCGGCACGGAGGGCCGCCGTCAGGTCACCCTCGCCGCAGCCCACGTGGACCACCAGGCCGCCCTCGACGCCCGTGGCCTCGTAGATCGCCTCGGCGGTGTCGGCGCCGGCCGCAACAGCCGGATCGGCCCTGGCGGCGGACAGCCCCACGAGGATCAGGCCGTACAACAAGGATGTACGCATGCACATTACACTCTCCTGCTGCTTCACCCCGTTCAACCCCTGCCGTACACCCCAGGGCTGTCATCCTGAGCGCAGCGAAGGATCTCGCCGTGCGAAAAGCACAACGGCAACAGCCACGGCGAGATTCTTCGTCGCCCTTACGGGCTCCTCAGAATGACAAGCGCGGCGTGCACCCATGCCGGAATTAACATACCCCTACGCCACACCGACTGGCTGACTCACTCCGCCCGGACCTTCAGCCCCTTGATGGGCATGCCGTTCGGCTGGGACACGGCGCAGGAGAAACCCCAGTGCGTCCCCTCGTTCGTGACCTTCAGGAGCAGGACGTTCGGCCCCTGTTTCAGGTCAACCTTGACCGTGTCCTGGCCGGGCCCGACGCCGCGCGTCACCCAGTTCTCGTGCACCCGTGTGCCGTTGACCCACGCCTTGATGCCGTCGTCGCTGCCGAGGCCGAGGCGGACGGACTGCGTCGAGGGCGCGAGGAGCGTCGTCTTGACGTACACGCAGCATCGCTCCTCGCGGGCGACGCCGGCCTCCAGGTTGATGGTTTCCTTGCCGACACCCTTTTTCAAGGGCTTCCACTCGACGCCCTGGCCGTCCTTTTCGGGCGGGAAGGCCGTTTTATGGACCGCCTCGCCGTCCTTGCCCTTCTCGCGGTAGACGGGCGAGACGAGCCACGCGCGGACGAAGGCCTTACCCTTGGCCAGGTCGGCCATCGTGCGGGAGGCCTTCTCGACGACCGTCTTGTTCTTGCTCTCGAGCAGCCGCTGGGCCACGTCGGCCACGTCCGCGGTGTGGCGGTTGCGGAGGTCCCAGATGAGGTTGGCGGCGGCCATTTCGGCCTCGGCCTGCAGGGCGGGATCGTCCATGTACTGTTTCAGCATGTTGAGCGCTTCAATACCTTTGACGTTCTGGAGGCTGCTGACGACCTGCTTCTTCTCCTGCGGGCGGTCGGCCAGGTCCATCGCCGTTTCGAGCATCTCGATCCGGCGGGCGCCGGACAGGTCGGCCTCCTTCATGCCGGCGAGGCGGATGTACCCGCGGAGGGCCAGCAGGCGGTCCGCCTTCTGCTCCGCCCCTTTCGCCAGCCGCAGCAGGTCCTGCGCGGCCGTGGCGTTCGGCCACGCCGCCAACGCCCGCACCGCCTGGCCGCGAAGTTCCTTGTTGTTGGACGCCAGGGCCTGGCGCTCCAGTTTCAGGGCCTCGGCGTCGCCGGAGGCGGACCCCAGCCCCAGGATGACGGCCTTGGTGGCGTCCGGCACCCGGTCGTAGGTGCCGGCGATGACCTCGAAACACGCGGCCTTGTCGGCGACCCGGCCGATGATCTTGCGGACGGCGTCGGCCGCCTGGGCCCGGCCGGCCTCGTCCGTGGCGGCCACGAGGGCCTTCATGACGCCGTCCATGTGTTCGGCGGTGGCGAGTGCCGCCACGCCCGCCCAGGCGTCCTTCCGCATGGCGGCATCGTCGGATGCGACGAGTTTCAGGAGACCCGGCACGGCGGCATCGGTGCCGCGCGCGACGGCGGCGTGGATGGCGGCCTTCCGGAGGCCGGCGTCATCCAGGGCCCGGGCGAGGGCCTCGTCGACGCCCTCGGCCGTCATCCGGGAGATCGCTTCCGCCACGCGGCCGCGGAGGACGTCCGTATCGGCCATCTTCAGCAGGACGGGGACCGTGCCGGCGTCGCCGAGTTTCGCAACGGCCGTGATGGCGGCGTCGCGGAGGGCGTCGGCGGCGCTCGTGATGAGGTTCGTCAACGGCTCGAGGGCCTTCCGGTCGCCGCGGTTGCCGAGGGCCCGCACCAGGCCGGCCTTGCGGTCGGCCGGCAGGTCGTCGAGCAGGTCGACCATGGCCACGGTCAGGCCCTCGCCCTCGGTGTCGGCCACGATGCCGAGGGCGCCCTTGCGGAGCCCGACGTCGTCGCCCTTGATAGCGGCGGCGATGCGCGGGGCGGCCTTGGCGGGATTCGCCGACGCCAGCGCCCGCAGGGCGGCGATGCGGGCCGGACTGTACGGCCCGACGAGCACCATCTCCGAGAGGGCGGCGGCCTCGGCGGCCGGAAGCGTCGAGGCGCAGTCGACCATCGCCCGCATCTGGGCGGGAACAAGAACGTCGTCCGGCTTGAGCGACCCGAGGGCCTCGGCCGCCTCCTTGCCGCCGATCTCGCCGAGCGCCCCGATGGCCGCCTCCGCCACGGCCGGCTTCGCGCTGCGGGCCAGTGCCGCAACGGCCGGCACCGCCTCGGTGTCTCGGCGTTCGCCCAGGCTGCCGAGCAGGCCGATCTTGACCTGGTCCGGGGCGCCGGCGAGGGCGCCGCGCATGGCGGCATCGGCCTTCGCGGTCTTCAGCCGCTCCAGCACGAGGCGGGCATAGTGGGACAGGATCTCGTCGCCCAGGAGTTTCGAGACGGCCGGGATGCACGCCTCCGTCCCGACCTGCTGGAGCATGCGGCAGGCGATGGCCTTGCCGGTCTGGGTGGCGTCGCGCGAGGCAACGACGCCGATGAGGCCCTTCTCGAGTTTCCCGTACTCTGCGGGCGGCGTCTCCTGGACGAGTTGCTCGACGGCCTCGCCGGCGTTCGGTTCGTCGCCGTACTCGTACTTGGCGAGTTCGTCCCAGACGTCGCCGGCCGCCGCCTGCGCCACCAGCGCCAGGGCCGTCACGGTTATCGCGATTCGCTTGATCATCGGTTCCTGTCCTTGATTGAGGAGTTCCCGGGATACCGGCCGTCCGGCCGCGCGCGGCCGCGGGCCGGGTCAGATCTGCCACGGACCCCGCCGCGGACGGTCGAGGAGGCGGTTGGCCTCGTCGTCGTCGATGAAGACCTCCTTGTCGGGGTCCCACTTGAGGTCGCGCTTCAGGCGGAAGCAGATGTTCCCCAGGTGGCACACGGTGGCCACGCGGTGGGCGTATTCCACGTCGCGGAAGGGGCGGCGGCGGTCGACGATGCAGTTGATGACGTCCTGGTGCGGCGAGCGGGCGCCGTCCTCGTACCAGCGGAGACCGGGCGGGGGAACCGGCATGCCGGGGAACGGCTTCGCCATCCCCTTCTCGCACTTGTACCCCTGCCCGTTGCCCTTGATGAGCCGCATGCCGTTCGCGAACACGTAGGTCAGGTGCTCGCAGCCCTGGTTGCCGGGATGGATGATCTCGGTCGGCCCGGTGTGGTCGACGCCCATGCCGTGCATGGCGCCGCCGAACTTGTGGCCGCCCCAGTCGGTCATCATGCCGCCGGAGTAATCGTACCAGGTGCGGAACCCCTTGCCGCCCAGGCCGTACGCCCGCCCGCACCGGAACGGGTGGTACGGCGCCCACGGCGCGGGGCCGAGCCACAGGTCCCAGTTGATCGTGTTCTCCGGAATCGGCTGGCCGGGCAGATAGCACATGCGCGGCGGTCCGCCGGGATTGGCGTACGCCTCCAGGATCTTGCCGTACCGGCCGCTCCGGGCGGCGCACGCGAGGCGCCCGTAGTCGCCGATGACCCGCTGGCTGCCGCACGAGAACACCCGGCCGTAGGTCCGGGTGGCCTGGACCATCTTGCGGCCTTCGCGGATGGTCAGGCTCAGGGGCTTCTCGCAGAAGATGTCCTTGCCGGTCTTCATGGCGTCGATGGTGACCTGGGCGTGCCAGTGGTCCGGCGTGCCGCACATGATCATGTCGATGTCGTCGCGGGCGATGAGTTCGCGGTAATCGACGTAGCCGCGCGCCCCCTTCCGTTCCCAGGCGTGGAGGGCCTCGTACTTGACGTCGCAGACGGCGAGGAGTTCGGTCCGCTTGTCGCGCATGAGTTGGCCCATGTCGCCGGAGCCGCGGCCGCCCATGCCCACGCCGCCCATCGTGATGCGCTCGCTGGCGGGCGGGGTGCCGTCCGCCGCCCCGAGCGCCTTGGACGTGATGACGGCCGGCGCGGCGGCCGCCGCGGCCGTCGCCTTGAGGAACCCCCGCCGGCTGAGTCGTGCGTGTTCGGTGTTCATGTCGCCTCCCGTGTCCTGTGACAGTCGTATGAAGTGATTGCGATCGACCCTCCGCGGCGCGCGAGCCGCGCGCCCCCGCCGCGGCGGACGGGCCGCCCCGCGGATGCCGGTATGAACCCTTGACGGCCACGGGCGTTTCGGGTGATTCTAGCCTCCAACGGCGGCGGGGCCAAGGAGTTATCCGCGCCGTCGATCCGCTGCGAACGAAAACGCGCGTCCCGAACGGCCGGCGCGCGGGTTGACATTCCGGGGATGAAGGGGCGCGCCGGATGCAGCCCTTTGCCGCACAATCGCTGAAAGAGGATACGGCGGAACTCCCTCTCCCGCCAGGCGAGAGGGAACGGTAGAAACCCGCTGAGGATCCCGTCATGACGCCAAGCCGGCCACGGTTATCGCAAACGGCACAGGTGGTAGTCGCGGTCGTCGCCACCCTCGTCTGCACGGCGGCCCGGGCAAAGCCGGCGCCCGACGCGCTGATGGAGAACGAGTGGCAGCGCCGGGCCGAGGCCCTTCGGCGCGACCTCACCATGCGGGACCACATCATGCGGCGGGCCGGCGAGACGTACCGCCGCGAGGCCCTCGTCCTGCCCGAGGACCGCGACCCGGCCGACGTCGTCCTTCGCCGCACCGCCGCCCTGCTCGACGATCTGCGGTCGATGGCCGGAGCGCCGGACCTGACGGCGCTGGCCCGGCGCCTCGAACATCTCCAGGCGGCCGCCAAGGACCTCAAGGTCATGTTCCGCCCGGCCCGGTTCGCCCTGTTCGTCGAGGCGTGCCGGCTGCGGCGGGAGGTCGCCTTCGCCAACCCGCTGCTCGACTTCGACCGCATCCTCTTCGTCAAACACCATCGGGCCATCTACAACCACATGTGCGACCAGTACTACGGCATCGCGGCCAGGCCGGGCGGCGGGCTGTACGTCCTGGAGGACGCCTTCGGCCCCCGGCCGCGCGTCCGCGACGTCCTGGAGGGCGCCATCGTCCAGAACGGCCGGCTGAAGGGGAAGCCACTCGCCACGGGGCTGCCCGAGTCGCCGCCCACCCTCCGCTACGACGGCAACGGCGGCCTCCACGGCGACACGGACGCCGAGGGCCCCGGTTCGTTCCTCTCGCCCGACCTCTCGTACGATGCGAAGACGATCCTGTTCGCCTACTGCGAGTGCCGCGGCGACCCGAAGCACCGGTTCCACACGGACCCGACGCGCGGCCACTGGGCCGAAGGACGGTGCTGGCACGTCTTCCGTGTCAACCTGGACGGCTCGGGCCTCGTGCAACTGACCGACGGCACATGGAACGATTTCGACCCGTGCTGGCTCCCCAACGGCCGGGTGGCGTTCATCTCGGAGCGCCGCGGCGGGTACCTCCGCTGCGGACGGGTCTGCCCCACGTACACGCTGTACGACATGGCGGCCGACGGCTCGCGGATGCGGTGCCTCAGCGTCCACGAGACGAACGAGTGGCACCCCAGCGTCACCCACGACGGGCGCATCATCTACACCCGCTGGGACTACGTGGACCGCCACGGCTGCACGGCCCACATGCCGTGGATCACCACGCTGGACGGGCGTGACTCGCGGCACGTGCACGGCAACTTCGCCCCGCGGCGGAGCCGGCCGGACATGGAGGTCGACATCCGGGCCATCCCCGGCTCGCCGAAGTTGGTCGCCACGGCGGCCCCGCACCACGGTCAGGCGTACGGCACGCTCGTCCTGGTGGACCCGGACATGGAGGACAACGACGGCATGGCGCCGGTGCGCCGCATCACGCCGGAGGTCACCTTCCCGGAGAGCCAGGGCGGGGCGCAGGTGTACGGCACCGCGTGGCCGCTGAGCCAGGACTACTACCTCTGCGTGTACGACCCGTCGATGCGGCCGGGCGTCGGGCGGCAGGGGCGCCGCTACGTGCCCGGCACCTACGGCATCTACCTGGTGGACGCGTTCGGCAACAAAGTGCTTGTGTACCGGGACCCGAAGATTGCGTGCCTGAGCCCGATTCCGGTCCGTCCGCGTCCCCGGCCGCAGGTCATGCCCGACACCTCCGCCCGGCCGCAGGTCACGCAGGCCGCCCCGAACCTGTCGGAGGACGGCACCCCGGACGAGGCGGACCTCGACGCCACGCTTGCCGTCATCGACGTCTACGACGGGCAGAAGGCGTGGCCGGACGGAACCCGGATCACCGCCCTTCGCGTCTTCCAGGTGCTGCCGATGTCGATGCCGTCGGGCGGCGGCAAGCATCCGTTCGAGACGGGGCTGCGGCTGCCGTCGGCGGGCGACTCGGTCGTCCCGTGCCGGCACCTCGTGGGCACGGTG
>JAWODB010000037.1:0-8015 GCA_046483505.1 Phycisphaerae bacterium | reverse complement strand
CGGGCGTCAAGATCGTCCTGTCGCGGATTCACCCGGACCTGATCGTCCGCCTGTTCGAACTCGAGGTGCCCGAGGTGGCCGAGGGCGTCATCCAGATCGAGACCATCGCCCGCGAGGCCGGCCACCGGACCAAGGTCGCCGTCTCCAGCATCGACAGCCGCGTCGATGCCGTCGGCGCCTGCGTGGGAATTCGCGGCAGCCGCATCAAGAACATCGTGGAGGAGGTGGCCGGCGAGAAGATCGACATCGTCCGCTACAACGAGTCCACCCAGGTCTTCATCGCCAACGCGCTGAAGCCGGCCGAGGTCCGCGAGACCCTGCTGAACCCGGACATCAACCGCGCCACCGTCCTCGTGGCCGAGGACCAGTTGAGCCTGGCCATCGGCAAGAAGGGGCAGAACGTGCGGCTGGCGGCGAGGCTGACGGGCTGGAATATCGATATCCTCACGCCGGCCGAGTACGAGCAGCAGCGGGCCAACGCCGCCGACCAACTCGCCGGCCTCGACACCGTCGGCCCGGAACTGGCCGAGGAACTCGTCGCGGCCGGGTACATCAGCCTGGCCGACGTCGCCGAGGCCGACCCGCAGCGCCTCGTGGCGTTCGGCGTCTCGGCCGAGGAGGCGCAGGAAATCATCCGGCAGGTGGGCGAACTGGTCGTGGCCCTGGAGGCCCAGGCCGCCGAGGAAGCCAGGGCCGCCGCGGCCGCCGAGGCTGAAGCGGCCGCCGAGGCCGAAGCCGCCCAGGAGGGCGAGGAAGGCGAGGAAGCCCCCGGCGCCGAAGAAGCCGAAGCCGCCCAGGAACCCGAAACCGCGCCGGAAGCCGGGGCCGCCGAGGAAACCGGCGCCCCCGAAGCCGCCCAGGACGAGGAAACGCCCACAGAGAATAAAGCGGTCGAAGCCCCCGACCCCGCCGAGGAGCCGGTCGAGGCGGACGCCGCGCCCGACGAGAACGACGAGTCGTTGACCGAGGAGGTCGAGCCGGCCGATGCGTCGCCGGCGGGCCCGGCTCCCGACCACGACGCCGGTAAGCCGGAGTAGCCGACCGGGAAGGAGCACGTGTGTCGGTCCGCATTTACGAACTCTCCCGCGAGTTCGACATGTCGAATAAGGAAGTGATCGAGATCTGCCACAAGGCAGGCCTCGAGGTCAAGAGCCACTCCAGCACCATCGACGAGGACGAGGCGGATATGATTCGCCGGCGCCTGGCCGCACGGCTCGGCACCGACGAAGAGGACCTCGACGAGTCCGAACCGGAGCCGGAGGAGGAGGCCCCCGCCGCGCCCGCGCCGCCCACGGCCGCCGTCGCCGAGGCGCCGCCGGCGCCCGAGCCGGAACCGGAGCCGGAACTGAGCCCGGAAGAGCAACTCGCCCAGGCCCGCCAGCGGGTGGTGGCGCTGCCGACGCGCGGCCGTCGCAAGCCGAAGGCGGAGGGCGTGAAACTGCCCGGCCGGCGCAAGCCGCCCGCCCGTCCGCCGGCGGCCGAAGCGGAAGAGGAAGAGACCGCCCAGGCCCCCGCCGAAGCCGTCGCGGAGGCCGAACCCGCCGAGGCCCAGGCCCCCGCCGCCGAAGCGGAGGCCGAAGCCGTCGCGGAGGCCGAACCCGCCGAAGCCGTCGCGGAGGCCGAAGCCGCCGAGGCCGAAGCCCCCGCCGCCGAAGCGGAGGCCGAAGCCCCCGCCGCCGAGGCCGAGACCGAGGTCGAAGCCGAAGCCGAGGCGGAGGCCGCCGAAGAGGTCCAGGAGGCGGTCGAGACGCCGTCGGAGCGTCCGAAGCGCCGGCCGATCCGCCGCCGGCCGCCGCGGCCCCGTCCGAAACTGGCGCCGCGTCCGGCGAAGCCGGGCCCGAAACTGGCCCCGCGGCCCGAGAAGCCGCGCGCCCATCCCCAGAAGGTCGAGGAGGAAAAGGCCGCCCCGCCCCCCGAGCCGCATCCCCAGGCGGTCGGCATCGGGGCCGGCAAGAAGCACCGGCCGCCCGCCCGCCCGAAACGCCAGAAGGGCAAGAAGGGCGAGAAGGTCGACGAGCAGATGAAGGCCGAGATGGAGGCCGTCGCCAAGCAGGCCCCGCCCGGTCGTCGCGGACGCCGGCGCCGCGAGGGAGCCGAAGGCGAAAAAGAGGAAGGCATCCGCCGCGCCCAGGCGTTCCGCCGCCGCGAACGCATCCGCCAACGCGAGGAACTCGAAGAGGTCGGCCCGGGCGGCGAGGGCGGCACCGGCACGCCCACCCTGAGCGAGCGCGGCCGGCGGGGCACACGCCGGGCGCCCGGTCGGCCCGGGCGCCGGCCTGCGCGGCCCCGGCCCGGCGAGGCCGGAAAGCCCGTCACCGTCGAGGCGCCCCTCACGGTCAAGTCGCTGTCGGCGGCCATCGGCGTCAAGGCCAGCGACATCATCAAGTACCTGATGATGCAGGGCCAGATGGCGACCATCAACGACGCGCTCTCCGAGGAACAGGCCATGGAGGTGGCCCTGGCCCACGACGTGGAGATCGAGGTCCGGGCCGAACGCGCCCCCGCCCAGGTCATCGAGGACCTCGAGAGCCGCGAAGACCCCCCCGAGGCCCTCCAGCCCCGGCCGCCCGTCGTCACGTTCCTCGGGCACGTGGACCACGGCAAGACGAGCCTCATGGACTACATCCGCCAGACGCGCGTCGCGGAGGGCGAGGCGGGCGGCATCACCCAGCACATCGGCGCCTACCGGGTGCCCATCGGCGAGAAGTCCGTCACGTTCCTCGATACGCCCGGCCACGAGGCGTTCACGCAGATGCGGGCCCGCGGGGCACGCGTCACCGACGTCGTGGTCCTCGTCGTGGCCGCCGACGACGGCGTCATGCCGCAGACCGAAGAGGCCGTCAACCACGCCCGGGCCGCCCAGGTGCCCATCGTGGTGGCCATCAACAAGTGCGACCTGCCGCAGGCCGACCCCGACAAGGTCCGCCGGCAACTGACGCAGTTCGAACTGCTGGCCGAGGAATGGGGCGGCCAGACGATCTGCGTCGAGACCTCCGCCGTCACCGGGCAGAACGTCGACCGGTTGCTCGAATCGCTCTCGCTGGAGGCCGAGATCCTGGAACTGAAGGCCAACCCCGACCGCGAGGCGCTTGGCACCGTCGTCGAGGGCGAACTGACCGAGGGCATGGGCCCCATGGCCACCCTCCTCGTCCAGAACGGGACCCTCAAGGCCGGCGACGTCGTCCTGGCGGGGACGGCCTACGGCAAGATTCGGGTGATGCACGACGAGAAGGGCCGCCAGATGCAGGAGGCCGGGCCCTCCGACCCCGTCCGCGTGGCCGGCCTCTCCGACGTGCCCGACGCCGGCGACCGCTTCTACGTTCTGGAGGATCTGGCGAACGCCAAGGAACTCGCCGACCAGCGCTACCGCCGACAGCGCGAAACCGAACTGGCCGAGCAGCGGCGGCCCCGCACCCTCGAGGCCGTCTTCGAGCAGATGACCGAGCAGCAGGTGGGCGAACTGGCCGTCATCATCAAGGCCGACGTCCAGGGGTCCCTGGAGGCGCTGCGCGAGAACCTCGAGAAGATCGAGCACCCCGAGGTCCGCGTCCGCGTCATCCACGGGGGCGTGGGCGGCATCAACGAGAGCGACGTCCTCCTGGCCGACGCCTCCGACGCCGTCATCATCGGCTTCAACGCCGTGCCGGACCCGGCGGCCCGGTCGCTGGCCGAGGAGCGCGGCGTGGACATCCGCCAGTACAACGTCATCTACCACGTGACCGAGGACGTGCGGAAGGCCCTCGAGGGCCTCCTCGCACCCGAGGAGGAGGAACACCGCCTCGGCGAGGCCCAGGTCCTTCAGACCTTCCGCGTCAGCCGCGTCGGCACGATCGCCGGCTGCCGGGTGACCGACGGCCGGATTCCCCGAAACGCCCGGATTCGCGTCGTCCGCGACGGCCTGGTGGTCTACGAGGGGAAGATCGCGTCGCTCAAACACTATCAGGACGACGTCCGCGAGGCGCGGTCCGGGCAGGAGTGCGGCATCCACGTCGACGGGTACGACGACATCAAGGTCGGCGACCGGCTCCAGGCGTACGAGGTCGTCTCGGTGGCCCGGACGCTGTAGCGCACTTTGAGCCGCCGAGTTTCCTCGGCGCGGGCCGTTTACATGTAGCCGCCGCGCCAGCCTGTCGCGGCGCGTCAGTGCGAGCAACGTATGGTCATCGGCGTCCTCCACCTGCACCTGGCGATCCGGGAGGCGAACTCCCTGAAGGACAAGCGCCGCGTCGTCAAGGGGCTGCGCGACCGCATCCGCAACGAGTTCAACGTCTCGATCAGCGAGGTGGACGACCAGGACCGCCGGCGCAGCGCGCGGCTGGCCGTCGCCCTCGTGACCGGTCGGCGCGACTTCGCCGACCAGGTGCTCTCGAAGGTCGTCTCGCACGTCCGGCGGACGCCGGGCGCCCAACTGGTCGATTACGAAACCGAAATCCTCTGAGTGATGCCGTGAAACCGACTCGACGCCGAAAGGGCGGCCGGCGCGGACGCCGTGTCGCCAGCCTGATTCGAGAAGTCGTCAGCCGCACGCTGGTCACCGAACTCGCCGACCCCCGCATGGCCCTGGTGACGGTGACCGACGTGGAGGTGTCGGCGGACCTGCGCATCGCGGACGTGCGCGTCTCGGTGCTGGGCGAGCCGAAGGCGCAGCAGCAGTGCATGGAGGCGATTGCGCATTCGCGCGGGCACGTCCAGGAACGCGTCGCCGACGCCATCGACATGAAGTACTGCCCCGTGCTGCGGTTCCACCTGGACGAGTCGATCAAGAAGAGCGTGGCCGTCAGCGCCCTGATTGCCAAGGCCCGCGCCGAGGACGAGGCGGCCCGGGCCGACCGCATCCGCCGGGGCGTCGAGCCGCCTGATGACGATAGTGCGTCTACCGACGACAGTTAGCCGCCGGGCTTGCCCGGCGCGTGCCGTGCGACGGGCGTGAGGCAACGCGCCCTGCAAGCAGGGCGGCTAAATGTAGTCGGTGTCATAGTTAGCCGCCGAGTTGACTCGGCGCGTGCCGTGCGACGGGCGTGAGGCAACGCGCCCTGCAAGCAGGGCGGCTAAATGTAGTCGGTGTCATAGTTAGCCGCCGAGTTTACTCGGCGCGTGCCGGTCGCGTCGCACGGCCGGACGAGGCCGGCCGTGGCACGGGGCGCGGCGCCCGAGAATCGGAAACCGAACCCATGGAAACCTTTACCGACAAGGCGAAACGCCTCGACCGCATCCGCAAGGCGCTGAAGCGGACGTACGGCGAGGTGGAGCGGCCGCCCGTCACGCACCCGGTCGAGCACGCCGTCCGGACGGTCCTGGCGGAGGAGGCGACCCGCGCCGGCGCCGACGCCGCCATGGACCGCATCCGCGACCACTTCATCGACTTCAACGACCTGCGGGTCTCCCGGCCGAGGGAAATCCGCGACGTCCTCGGCGACGACTTCCCCCGGGCCGGGTCCAAGGCCCGGGTCATCCCGCGGCTGCTGGACCAGGTGTTCAAGCGGCACAACAGCATGGTGTGGGATTTCCTGGAGGAGATGGGCAAGATCGAGTGCCGCGAGTTCTTCGAGGCCCTCGAGGAGGTCCGCCCCTACGTGGCCGCCACCATGGCCCGCGACTGCGCGGGCGCCCACGCCTTTCCCGTGGACCGCGACATCGGGCGGGTGCTCGGGCGGCTCGGGCTCGTGGACATCGACTCCGACTCCGAGACGGACATGCAGGCGTTCATGGAGCGGGCCGTCAAGTCCGAGCAGGCGTGGGACCTCCACGCCCTGCTCCGGCGGCTGGCCGAGGAGGTCTGCCTCGTCGACGAGCCCCGGTGCAAGGCGTGCCCGCTGAAGACGATGTGCCCGACGGCCGAGCGGCGGGCCGAGGAACGCAAACGCACGCGCACGAAGAAGAAGGCCGCCGCGAAGAAGAAAAAGAAGAAGGGCGCCCGCGCCTCGAAGAAGGCGGCCGGCAGGAAGGGGGCCGCCAAGGCGTCGAAAACGAAGAAACGCAAGAAGACGGCTTCGCGGTCCAAGTCCGCTAAAGCCAAGGGCGGGAGCCGGGCGAAAAGGAAGAAGACCGCCAAACGCAAGACGAAGCGCTGACGCCGCCGTCCGACTGCCGCGCGGCGCCCAGGTAGGAATCCGCGCATGACCGACCCGCCCGCCCTGACCCTCGGCCTGCCCAAGGGCAGCCTCGAGCGCGCCACGTTCGACCTCATGGCCCGCGCGGGCTACGACGTCGAGGAGTCCGCCCGCGCCGACGTCCGCCGCACCTCCGACCGCACCCTGACGGTCATCATGTTCCGCGCCCAGGAACTCTCCCGCTACGTCGACGACGGCGTGCTCGACGCCGGCCTGACGGGCAAGGACTGGATCGCCGAGAACCGGTCCCGCGTCCACGTGGTCCGCGACCTCGTCTACTCGAAGGCCCGCATGGTGCCCGTCCGGTGGGTGCTGGCCGTCGCCGAGGAAAGTCCCGTCCGGAAGCCGGAGGACCTGGCGGGCGGCCTGGTGGCCACCGAACTCGTCGGCGTCACGAAGCGGTATTTCAAGCGCCTCGGCGTCGACGCCAAGGTCGAGAACTCGTGGGGCTCGACGGAGATCAAGGCCCGGTTCCCCGGCGTCGACGCCATCGTCGACGTCACCGAAACGGGCTCCACGCTGCGCGCGAACCGCCTCCGCGAGGTCGCCGCCGTCATGGAGTCGAACACCCAGTTCATCGCCAACCGGGAGGCGTGGAACGATCCGGCCAAGCGCGAGCGGATCGAGCACCTCGCCGTCCTCCTCCAGGGCGCCATCGACGCCAGGGCGATGGTCGGCCTGAAGATGAACGTCCGCAAGGCGGACTGGGAATCGCGGATCAGGCCGCTCCTGCCGGCCGAACGCAGCCCCACCCTCAGCCACCTGGCCGAGGAGGACTGGTACGCCGTCGAGGTCGTGCTCTCGACGGCCAAGGAACGCGACCTCGTGCCTCAGTTGAAAAAGGCCGGGGCCACGGGTATTATTGTGTACCCGCTGAACAAGGTCATTCACTGACGCCACATCGCCGCTTCTGCACGGCGGAGGGGCGCATCGCGGCGCGGGCCGTTGCATACGCGCCCTCGAAGCAGGGCGGCTACGTGTGGGCGGTGTCGTTCACAGTTAGCCGCCGGGCTTGCCCGGCGCGTGCCGTTCGCGGCGCACGGCCGGGCAAGGCCGGCCGTGGCACGTGGCGCGCCGGGCAAGGCCGGCCGTGGCACGTGGCGTTGCATACGCGCCCTCGAAGCAGGGCGGCTACGTGTGGGCGGTGTCGTTCACAGTTAGCCGCCGGGCTTGCCCGGCGCGTGCCGTTGGAGTCATCATGTTGCTTCGAAGCGTAACAATCCACCTGGCGCTGGTCGCCGGCGTGGCCGCGGCGGGCTGTGCGGCGCAGCCGCCGTCGGCGGAGGCGGACCGCTTTGCCCTGGCCGCCGCCTCTCTCGCGGCCGCCGACGCGCCGCCGGCGCGCGACTGCCTGCCCCCGGCGGCGCCGCTCAAATCGCCGGGGGACGACCCGTGGCAGCAGGCGCTGGGGCACTACGTTCGCGGCCGGCTGCTGATGAGCCAGCAGGATACGGTGACGGCGGCGGAGGAACTCCGCCAGGCCGCCCATCTCGCCCCCGACGTGCCCCGCATCTGGCTCAACCTGGGCCTGGCCCGGTACGATGCCGGCAAGGTGAGCGCGGCGGTGGAGGCGCTGGAGAAGGCGCTGGCGCTGGCGCCGACGGACGAGCCGGCCCTGTACTTCCGCGGCCGCATCGCCGCCGCCCGCGGCGACCTGGTCCGGGCCGCCGACTGCTTCACCCGGCTGCTCCAGGCGGCCGGGGAGGGCACGCCGTTCCACATGCTCGGCACGTATCACCTGGCCCGGGTCCAGACCAACCTGGGCAACCTCGGCGCCGCCGCCGTCGCCTCGAGCAGGTTCTCGTAGGCGACGGCGGCGGCGCCGAGGTTGCCCAGGTTGGTCTGGACCCGGGCCAGGTGATACGTGCCGAGCATGTGGAACGGCGTGCCCTCCCCGGCCGCCTG
>JAWODB010000251.1:0-25039 GCA_046483505.1 Phycisphaerae bacterium | reverse complement strand
GGGGCGAGGGAAGAACCCAACTCGTCCTCCGGGTCAGCGACGTCGAGACGGCCGGCCAGATCCTGAACGACTGATGGCTTCCCGACGCCCATCGCGCGGCCGTCGGCGGCCCGGTCCGGGCAAGTGGCCGGCCGGCGACCTGGCCCGCCTCCTCGCCGCCTATGCCGCGCCGCATTCCGAGGAGGTGCCCGTCGGGCCGGGCATCGGCATCGACGCCGCCGTCGTCCGCCTCGGCGGGACGGACCTCGTCGTGGCCAGCGACCCCGTCACCTTTGCCGCCGACCGCATCGGCGCCTACGCCGTCACCGTGAACGCGAACGACGTGGCGGTGTGCGGGGCCCGCCCGCGGTTCTTCTCGGCCACGCTGCTCCTGCCGGTCGACGCGGAAGCGGACCTCGTGGACTCGATCTTCGCCGACCTCGCCGATGCCTGCCGCCGCCTGGACGTCCGCCTCGTCGGGGGGCACACCGAGTGCACGGCGGGGATCGACCGGCCGATCCTGGCGGGGACGATGCTCGGCGACCTCGAAGGCCGTCCGGCCCTGACGAGCGCCGGCGCCCGGCCGGGCGACGCGGCCGTCCTGACCGGCGGCGCCGCCATCGAGGCCACCGCCCTCATCGCCCGCGAGAAGGGCGACGCGCTCACCGCGGTCGTCGGGGAGGACGTCCTCGAACGGGCCCGGAACTTCCTCTCCGATCCCGGTATCAGTGTGGTGGAGGCGGCCCGCGTGGCCTGCGACACCGGCGCCCGCGCCCTGCACGACGTGACGGAGGGCGGCGTCCTGACCGGCCTCTGGGAAATGGCCGAGGCCGCCGGCCTGGGGCTGGACGCCGACGCCGGCACGGTCCCCGTCCGTGACGAGACTCGCGCGGTGTGCGAAGCCGCGGGCATCGACCCGCTCGAGGCCATCGGCAGCGGGGCGCTGGTGGTGGCGGTGGCGGAGGAGGAGGCCGAGGCGATGGTCGGCGCGCTGGCGGAGGCGGGGATCGAGGCGGCCCGCGTCGGCACGTTCGGCCCGGAGGGCGGCGACCGGCGGATGACCCGCGACGGCCGGACGGCACCGCTCGTCCCGCCCGACCGCGACGCCATCGCCGCATTGTACGAGTGAGCATGCGAGTGCAGGATCCAGTCAAAGGAGCACCGATGCCCGATCCACAGATGCCCTTCTCCCGCCGCGACTTCCTTCGAACCGTGGCCGGTGCGGCCGCGGCCACACCCCTGGCCGGCTGCGTCCTGAGCCGCGAAGCAGGCACCGTCGGCCGTCCCCCCAACGTGCTGCTCGTCATGACCGACGACCAGGGCTGGGGCGACCTGGGGTGCCACGGCAACGAGACGATCCGGACGCCCAACCTCGACCGCCTGGCCGCCGAGAGCGTCGAGATGACCCGCTTCTACGTCGAACCCGTCTGTGCCCCGACCCGGGCCTGCCTCATGACAGGCCGGTACAACTACCGCACCGGCGTCACGGACACCTACCTCGGCCGGGCCATGATGTATACCGACGAGGTGACCGTGGCCGAGGCCCTCGGCCGGGCGGGCTACGCCACGGGCATCTTCGGCAAATGGCACCTGGGCGACAACTATCCCCTGCGGCCCATCGACCAGGGATTCCAGACGGGCGTCTGGCACCTGGGCGGCGGCATGAGCCAGCCCGCCGACCCGCCCGACAGCAGCGGCTACTTCGACGCCATCTACCAGGTGGACGGCCGGGAGAAACGCATCGACGGCTACTGCACGGACGTCTTCGCGGGGGCCTGCCTGGAGTTCATCGAGACGCACCGCGACCGGCCGTTCTTCGCCTACCTGCCGACCAACGCCCCGCACACGCCCCTCCAGGTGCCCGACAAGTACTGGAAGCCGTACATGGAGGCGGGGCTCGACGAGATGACCGCCAAGGTCTACGGCATGGTCGAGAACGTCGACGAGAACGTCGGCCGCATCCTGAGGCGGCTGGACGACCTCGGCCTCTCCGAGCGCACCCTCGTCATCTTCCTGACGGACAACGGGCCCCAGCAGCGGAACCGGTACAAGGGCGGCCTGCGGGCCGGCAAGGGCACGGTGTACGAGGCGGGCATCCGCGTGCCGTTCTTCGTCCGGTGGCCGCAGCGGTTTCGCGGCGGGCGGAAGATCGACACCGTCGCCGGCCACATCGACGTCATGCCCACGCTGTTGGCGGCGTGCGGCGCGCCGCCGCCGAAGGATCGGAAGATCGACGGCCGCAACCTCCTCCCCCTCTGGACGGGCGAGGCCGGCGACTGGCCGGACCGCACGCTCTTCCTCCAGTGGCACCGCGGCGACGTGCCGCAGATGTACCGCGACGCCGCCGCCGTCGGGCAGCGGTGGAAACTCGTCATGCACACAAAGGGCGGGGAGCCGCGTTTCGAACTCTACGATCTCCAGGCCGACCCCGGTGAGAAGAACGACGTGGCCGAGGCGAATCCGGACGTGGTCCAGCGCCTGCGGTCGGCGTACGAGGCGTGGTTCAAGGACGTGTCCGCGACGCGCGGCTACGACCCGCCGCGCATCCATCTGGGGACGGAGCACGAGAACCCGGTCCGCCTGTCGCGGCAGGACTGGCGCGGCCCGAAGGCGGGATGGGGCCGGAAGAGCCTCGGCTATTGGGAGGTCCATGTGGCCCGGCCGGGGACGTACGAGGTCACGTGCCTCTTCGCGCCGGCGAAGCAGGAGCGGACGGCCGCCTTCGAACTCGGCGAGGTGAAGCAGACGGCGAAGGTCCCCGCCGGCGAGCGGCAGTGCACGTTCGAGCCGGTGCGGCTCGCGGCCGGCGACGGCCGCCTCCGCGCCCGCCTCGAGGGCGACGCCGTCGGCATGCATTACGTCGTCGTGAAGCGGATGGGCTGAGTCGTCCATCGCACCACATTCATTGAGTCCGGTAAAAGTAGAGTGAAGACGTCATTCTGAGGCCTCGCTTGCGAGGCCGAAGAACCTCGCCGTGCGAAAGGCGACAAGGCGAGATTCTTCGTCGCGGCGTTGCCGCTCCTCAGAATGACAGGCTTGAAGGTATCTTTTACCGAAGAAAGCGGGCGGCAAACGAGGTGCCATGCACGCCTCCCGATTCTTGTGTGTGCTGCTGGCGGTCGCGGGGACGGCGTGCGCGGCCGCTGCTGCGCCGGACGCCCCCGTCGAGCCGGTGCGGTTTGAGAAGCCGCTCGTCGCCTGGTGGACGTTCGACGGTGGTGCCGCCGACCGGTGCGCCGATGCCACAGGGCATGGCCACGACGCCTCGCTGGAGCAGGGTGGGCGGCTCGCGCGGACGGACGGCGTGTTCGGTTCCGCCCTCGCCCTCGCTGGCCGGCACCGGCTGAGCGTCGCGGACGGGCCGGACGTTTCCCGCCTCCGGGCCGTGACGCTTGCCGCGTGGGTGCGACCCGAGCGGTTCGAGCGGTACAATGAGATCTTCCGCAAGGAGGACGGCGACCGGCGCGTCCTCTTCTCGTTTCAGGAACACGGGACGGTCCTGTCGCTGGGGCTGAACGCCGGCCGGTACGCCGAGTGCGATGCCCGCCTTGACCCGAAGCAGGTCCTCGACGGCCGGTGGCACCACTGTGCGGCCACGTTCGACGGGCAAACCATGCGGGTGTACCTGGATGGGCGGGAGATCGGCTCGCAGACGCGGGCCGGCCCCCTGAAGGCCGGCGGAACGGCGCCGGGGTGCATCGGTTCGCTCGCGGGGCAGGAGTGTTTCCAGGGCGCCATGGACGACCTGCGTCTTTACGCCGAGGCGCTGACCGCCGAGGAGGTCGCCCGCCTCCACTCGGGCGGCCGGCAGGCCCTCGCGCAGTACCGGGAAGGGCTGGAGGACGAGGTCCGCGCCGTCTACGTGCCCGCCGAAACGTTCGCCGAGTCGCTCGCCCGAAGCCGCGAGGCCCTCGCCCGGTCGGATGGGGAGCGCAAACACGCCATGGCCCGGGCCGTCGCCGACCGGCTCCAGGCGGCGTTCCCCGAGGCGTTCGCCGACTTCACCCGCTGGACGGAGATGACGCCGGTCGCGTACCTCACCTTGCCGGGCGGTGACGCGAACGTGCGGATGGTCGGCCGGCTCATCGCCCTCCTGACCGAGTACATGCCGCTGACCCACCGCCAATGGGCGAAGCAGTCGCCGGCGGATCGCAAGAAGTGGAAGCAGGTGGAAGCGATTGCCGACCGTTTCGAGCGGCTCAAGGGCGGCGGCGAGGCGGCCCGTTTCTCGCCGGCGTGGATCGAGATCGCCCTCGCCGCCGGGCCGCGCATCGCCTTCCGCCCGTCCACCCACGAGCCCGTGGCCCCGTATGTCCCGCCCTCGACGCCCGAAACGCGGGACCTGACGCGAGAGGAGGCCCGGCGCGCGCTGGAGCGCGACTGGCTCCACCAGGCGGACGGGCGGCCGACGCCGGAGCGCATCCGGCAGGCGATTGCACGGGCGCGGCAGGTGGCGGAGCGGATACGGGCCGACCATCCCGGCGAGGTGGACCTGGCCGAGGACCTCACCGCCCTCGACGCCCTGGCCGACGAAGCGGCCGGCCTCATGGAGGCCGACGCCGGCCTCTACTTCCGCGTCCGCGAGGTCAAACGCCGCATCATGCTGGCCAACCCGGTCATCGATTTCGACGAGGTCCTGCTCGTCGATACGCCGTTTCCGCGAGGCCGGGAGTGGCGCCACGAGACGCGCCACCGCCTGGGCTACATGGCGGTGCCTGGAGGGCGGCTGCTGGTGCTGGAGGGCCTCTCGCCGGGCGGGCACGTCAGGCGACTTGCCCCCCTGCCACGGCTGCATGGCTCGTTCTGGCGGCCGGACGTGTCCTGGGACGGGCGGAAGGTCCTCTTCTGCTTCAAGCCGCACAACGAGAAGTCGTTCCACCTGTACGAAATCGGAGCCGACGGCACGGGCCTCGTCCAACTCACGGACGGTCCGTACGACGACCTCGACCCCGTCTGCCTGCCGGACGGCGAGCACATCGCGTTCACGACGACGCGCGGCCATACGTACGTCCGCTGCATGCCGCCGACGAATGCGTTCGTCCTGGCCCGCTGCGACCGCGACGGGCGGAATATCTACATCCTGTCGCGCGGCAACGAGCCGGACTACCTGCCGTCGGTCACCGCCGACGGCCGCATCCTCTACACACGATGGGAGTACACGGACAAGCCCCTCTGGCGGGCCCAGAGCCTGTGGACGGCGAACCCGGACGGCACGCAGGTGGCCACCGTGTGGGGCAACCAGAGCGTGTGGCCGGACCTGCTGAAGGACGCCCGCCAGATTCCCGGCAGCCACCGCATCCTGTTCACCGGCAGCGCCCACCACAACTGGTTCGCCGGGTCGGTGGGCATCATCGATCCCGACGTGGGGTACAACTTCCCGGAGGGCCTGACGAAAGTGACGGCCGAGGTCCCCTGGCCCGAGTGCGGCAACGGGCCGGTGGACCCGGTCGAGTCGCCGCGCTACCGCGCCGACGGCCGCTACGCCGCCTACTACTCGCCGTATCCGCTGAGCGAGACGGACTTCCTCGTCTCGGCCGACCGCGGCGGGAAGTTTGTCCTCTACCTGATGGACACCGACGGGAACCGGGAGTTGATCTACGAGGGCGCCCACCACATCCTGCACGCCATGCCGCTGGCGCCGCGTCCCCGGCCGCCCGTCATCCGCGATGGCGTGGCCTGGCCCGGCCCGGAGGATCGCGGCGACCCGGCCGGCGGCGTCCTCTACAGCCGAAACGTGTACGAGGGCATGCCCGAGGCCGTGCGCGGCAAGGTGCGGTACCTCCGCGTCCTCACCATCGAGCACAAGACGTATACCTACTGGTACAAGCGTCCGTACCTGACGACCGGGCCGGTGGTCTCGGGCCTGCAGTCGGACGGCGTCAAGCGCGTCCTCGGCACCGTGCCGGTGGAGGCCGACGGGTCGGTCCATTTCCGGGCACCGTCCGGCATGCCGCTGCACTTCCAACTGTTGGACGCGGACCGCCGGGCCCTCCAGACGATGCGGAGTTTCACGGGCGTCATGCCCGGCGAGCGGCGCGGGTGCCTCGGCTGCCACGAACTCCACAGCACCACGCCCGTCGCGGACGCCGGGGCCGAGGCGCTCGGCCGGCCGCCGAGCGCCGTCACGCCGCTGCAGTGGGACGACGACTCGGTCAGTTGGGCCCGGTACGTCGAACCCGTCCTGGCCCGCTACTGCGGCGAGTGTCATCGCGGCGAGGGGAAGGGCCGCAAGACGCTCGACCTGACGCCGCGGCCGGGGCACCTGGGGTTCGACGAGGCGTACTGGCTCTTCACGGGCCGGCCGGCGTGGGGCCGTCCGTATCGGCCTCCCGCGAATCCGCCGCCGGGCTTCGGCATCGCCGGCATGCTGATGGTCGAGGGCTACGGCCGGCGGGACCCGGCGGCGTACCGGACGCCCGAGCCGATGTCGGCCCTCTCGTACCGGAGCCGGCTCGTCGAGATCGCCTCCTCCGGCAAGCACCACGGGGTGAAGGTGGACGCCGAGAGCCGGCGGCGGCTCATCCTGTGGGTCGACACGATGTGCCCGTACCGCGGGAGCGAGGAGGTTCGCCGTCTGCCGGACCCGGAGTTCCAGGGCATGGACTGGCTGGCCGTCCGGCCACGCATCCGGAATGCCCCGCGCCTCAGCCGCCCGGGGCCGGTGGATTGAGTTCAGCGTGTATTTCGCGCGGTGGGCCGGGAGGCCCACCGCGCGATACCGCCCACAGTTAGCCGCCGGCCTTGGCCGGCGCGTGCCGTCCGGAGCGCCGGGTGCCACTGGCGGCTTGTCCGCCAGTGATTCCGCCAGTGCTTCCCGGCCATTCGCTTCGCTCATGGCCGGGCGTGGCGCGTGCCTTTCGTATCGCGGTGGGCAAGACTGCCCACCGCGCGAAACCGAAACGGGAAGAGCAAGCGAGATCCTATGCACGCATCCCGTATCCTTATGATCATGTCGGGGGTCGCGGCCGCGGCAGGGCCTCTGTTCGCCGAAGCGGCGCCCGACCCGCGGAATATCCGCACAGGCCGCGAGATCCCCTCCGAGAACTACGCCGACCAGCCGTACGTCGCCGTCCTCCCGGACGGTGCCTGGCTCTGCGTCCTGACGACCGGCCCCGGGCGCGAGGGCGCCCGCGGCCAGCACGTCGTCGCCACCCGCAGCACGGACCGCGGCCGCACGTGGTCGCCGCTCGTGGACATCGAACCGGCAGGCGGCCCCGAGGCCTCCTGGGTCGTGCCGCTCGTCACGCCCTTCGGCCGCGTGTACGCGTTCTACGATTACAACGGCGACCGGGTGCGGACGCTGCGCGGCAAGACGATCCGCGCCGACATGCTCGGCTGGTACGCGTACCGCTATAGCGACGACGGCGGCCGCACCTGGTCCGACCGCCGGCGCCTGCCGATGCGCGTCACGGCGTGCGACCGCGGCAACGACTGGCGCGGCAAGGTCCAGGTTTTCTGGGGCGTCTCGAAGCCCGTCGTCCAGGACGGCGCCGCCTTCTTCGGATTCACGAAACTCGGCAAGTACATGCTCGATCAGGGCGAGGGATGGGTGTACCGCTCCGGCGATGCCCTCACGGAGCGCGACGCCGCCCAGGTCCATTGGGACCTGCTGCCGGAGGGCGATCGCGGCATCCGCCGCGACGGCTTCGGCTCCGTCCAGGAGGAGCACGTCGTCTGCCCGATGGACGCGCCGGGCTCGCTCCTCTGCGTCTACCGCGCGACGACCGGCTACGCGTGCCAGTCGCGGAGCACGGACGGCGGGCGGAGGTGGTCCGAGCCCCGGCGGATGACGTACACGCCCGGTGGCCGGCCCGTCAAGAATCCCCGGGCCAACGTCAAGGCCTGGCGGACGGCCGACGGCCGGTACCTCCTGTGGTACCACAACCACAGCGGCCGCTCGTTCCAGGGGCGCAACCCCGCCTGGCTCGCGAGCGGCGTCGAAAAGGACGGCCGCATCCACTGGTCCCAGCCGGAGATCGTCCTCTACGATCCCGACCCCAAGGTCCGCATGTCGTACCCGGACCTGGTCCAGCAGGACGGACGGTTCTGGATTACGGAGACGCAGAAGTCCGTGGCCCGGGTGCACGCGATCGACCGGTCGCTGCTGGAGGGCCTGTGGAACCAGTTCGAGAATCGGACCGTGGCGACGGACGGCCTGGCCCTCGACCTGCCGGCGGAGCAATGTGCCGGCGGAGTGACGGCGCCGATGCCGAACCTGCCGGACCTCTCCGCGGGCGGTGGCTTCTCCCTCGGCGTCTGGCTGCGGTTCGAGCGTCTTGCGGAAGGGCAGACGGTCCTCGACACCCGCGACGGCGAGGGCAGGGGCCTCGCACTCATCACGACGGGGGCGAAGGCCCTGCGGCTCGTCCTCTCAGACGGCACGACGGAGGCCGCGTGGGAAACCGACCCGGGTGCCCTCTCGGCCGGCAGGTGGCAGCACGTCGTCGCGACCATCGACGGCGGGCCGAAGATCGTCACGTTCGTCGTGGACGGACGCCTGTGCGACGGCGGGGAGGCCCGGCAGTATGGCTGGGGTCGCTTTCCGAATGCCTTGGGCCGCCCGTCCGGTTCTGATACAATCCGCATCGCGCCGCGCCTGGACGGCCGTGTCGGACGCGTGCGCGTCTACGACCGGTATCTCCGGACGAGTGAGGCGGTGGGCAACTTCCGGGCGGGACGCTGACGCGGCGACGCGGGTTGCCGCGCGGCGGGTCTCCGTACCCGCCGCGCAGCCGCAGAATCGCCTGTCGCGCAAACCACCGGCGACCTGCGGTCGCCGGCTCAACGGGCGCGCGAGTTGCGAAACGTGGGTTCGAGCGCGGTGGGCCGGGAGGCCCACCGCGCGGAAGGTGCCCTGAAACGAGAATCGACGAAGGAGACGACGATGCACCGCATCCCCAGAAGGTACCGCCATCGGATCGTGATGGCGACGCTGGCCCTGGCCGTTGCCCTTGCGGGCTGCGCGGCCGCCGGCGCGGGCGGGGCGGCCAAGGCGAAGGCTCCGACCGTCCCGCCGGAGAAGGCCGTCCAGGGCACCGCCGGCGACGAATACCCGTGGAGCGTGCCGCTGGCGAAGGCGCCGCTCGACGACGACCCGCTCACCTCGCCGCGCACCCTGTGGTACCGCGAGGGCAAGTTCGGCATGTTCATCCACTGGGGTGTCTACGCGGTGCCGGCCGGCGTGTACAAGGGCAAGAAGATCGGCGGCATCGGCGAGTGGATCATGGACCGGGCCAACATCCCGGTTGAGGAGTACGAGAAGTTCCCGCCGCAGTTCAACCCCGTGAAGTTCGACGCCGAGGAGTGGGTTCGCCTGGCCAAGACGGCCGGCATGACCTACATGGTCATCACGTCGAAGCATCACGACGGCTTCGCCATGTACGATTCGAAGGTCTCTGAGTACGACATCATCGACGCCACGCCCTTCGACCGCGACCCGATGAAGGAACTCGCCGCGGCCTGCAAGAAGCACGGCCTCAAATTCTGTTTTTACCACTCCATCATGGACTGGCATCACCCGAAGGCGAAGGGCAGCGCGTTCGACGACTACCACAAGAACTACCTCAAGCCGCAGGTCAAGGAACTCATCACGCGGTACGGGCCGCTCGGCATCATGTGGTTCGACGGCGAGTGGATCGGCGAATGGACGCAGGAGGACGGGCGCGACATGTACCGCTTCTGCCGCGACCTCCAGCCCAGCCTCATCGTCAACAACCGGGTGGGCAAACGCAAACGAGAAGACGGCGACTACGAAACGCCCGAGCAGAACATCCCCGCCGGCGCCATCCAGGGACGCCTGTGGGAAACCTGCATGACCATGAACGACACCTGGGGCTACAAGAAGAACGACGACAACTGGAAGTCCGACGCCGACCTCGTGCGCAAACTCATCGACATTGCCTCCAAGGGCGGCAACTTCCTCCTGAACGTCGGGCCGAAGGCCGACGGCACCATCCCGCAGCCGTCCGTCACGCGGCTGAAGCAGGTCGGCCGGTGGCTCTCGCACAACGGCGAGGCCATCTACGGCACCACGCAGAGCCCGTGGCACAAGCACCCGTTCGACGGGCGGTGCACCGTGGACGGGAACACGCTGTACGTCCACGTCTTCGCGTGGGACGGGCCGGTCCGGCTGCCGGGTCTCAAGGGCGACGTGAAGTCCGTCCGGGTGGTCGATGAGCGCTGTGGCACAGCCGCGCACAAGGTGACCGAGGACCAGGGCGTGACGTTCCTGGAACTCGCCATGCCCGCCACGCCGGACCTGGTGGCCACGGTCGTGGCGGTCGAGTTCGACGGGCCGCCCGAGGTCGACGAGGACCTGGCCCACGGGCCGCCCGTCTTCCAGAAGGAGGACGGACGGATCGTCCTCCCGGCCGAGCGGGCCGTCGTCCACGGCAACACGGCCAAGTACGAGTCCGGCGGCGGGAAGGACAACATCGGCTTCTGGACGGACAAGAACGACTGGGTCGGCTGGCCGGTCAAGGTGACGCAACCCGGCACGTTCAAGGTCGAGGTCACGTACGCGGCCGCGCCGGGCTCCGGCGGCGCCACGTATCACGTGTACGCGAACGCACAGAAGGTAAACGGCAAGGTCGAGGAAACGGGCGGCTGGAGCGCGTTCAAGACCGTGGACCTCGGCCAGATCGAGATTCCCAAGGCCGGCCGCGTCTCGATGGCCGTCAAGCCCCAGTCCAAGCCCGGCACGGCCGTGATGAACCTGAAGTCCGTGACGCTCACGCCGGTGAAGTGACTCGCTGGTTGCGCGGCGGGTCTCCGTACCCGCCGCGTGTGCGGCACAAAGCGCGGTGGGTGCGGAGACCCACCGCGCCCTCGCGCGCCGGGAATCCCATGCCCGACCCCGAACAGTACGGCCGCCTGACGCCCCCGCCGCCGCCCGAACCGCGCCTCGTCGGGCCGCAGGTTCTCGGCGCATCGCCCGGCGCGCCGGTCCTGTTCCAGGTGCCGGCGACGGGCGAGCGGCCGATGCGGTTCGCCGCGACGAATCTGCCCTCCGGCCTGGCGCTTGATACCGGCACCGGTCACCTGGCGGGCGTCGCTCCGCATGAACCCGGTGACTATGCGGTGCGTCTTGCGGCCGAGAACGCGCGCGGCCGGGCGGCGCGGACGCTCACGCTCCGCGTGGGCGGCCGCATCGCCCTGACACCCCCCATGGGCTGGAACTCCTGGAACTGCTGGGGCAACGCCGTCGACGACGGCAAGATTCGCGACGCGGCGCGCGGGATGGTCGAGTCGGGCCTCGCGCGGCACGGATGGTCGTACGTGAATATCGATGACTGCTGGCAGGGCTGGCGGGCGCCGCCGGAGTACGCCCTCGTCCCGAAGGAGCGCTTTCCGGACATGGCCGCCCTGGCCGGCGAGGTGCACGGGCGCGGCCTGCGGCTGGGCATCTACTCCTCGCCGTGGAAGACCACGTACGCCGGCTACCCGGGCGGGTCGGCGGACACCGACGACGGCCGGGTCGTCGAAAAGGCCCACGCCGCCGGGCCCGTGCGGTTCGAGGAGGCCGACGCCCGGCGGTTCGCGGCGTGGGGCGTCGATTACCTGAAGTACGACTGGAACCCGATCGACCTCGACCGCGCCCGCGCCATGGGCGAGGCCCTGCGTGCCACCGGCCGCGACATCGTCTACAGCCTCTCGAACAACGCGGACATCGCGCTGGCGCCGGCCCTCGCCCGGGTCGCGAACTGCTGGCGGACGACCGCCGACATCGCCGACACGTGGGAATCGATCTCCGGTATCGGCTTCGCCCAGGAGCCGTGGCGCCGCTTCGCCGGGCCGGGTCACTGGAACGATCCGGACATGCTCGTCGTCGGCCGCGTGGGGTGGGGTCCGAACCTGCGCCCGACGAACCTGACGCCGAACGAGCAGTACACGCACATCAGCCTGTGGTGCTTGCTGGCGGCCCCGCTGCTGCTGGGGTGCGATTTGACGAACCTGGACGACTTCACGCTCGGTCTGCTCACCAACGACGAGGTGCTGGCGGTCAGCCAGGACCCGCTCGGGCGGCAGGCGGGGCGGGTCCGCCGCGACGGACCGGCCGAGGCGTGGGCCAAGCCGATGGCCGACGGATCCATGGCCGTCGGCCTCTTCAACCGGGATGACCAAGAGCCGCGCCAGGTCGGCGTCGCGTGGGACGACCTGGGCCTCACCGGTCCGTGCCGCGTCCGTGACCTGTGGCGCCAGCAGGACCTGGGGACGTTCGACCGCGGCTTCGCGACGCGCGTCTTGGTCCACGGAGCCGTGCTGGCGCGGGTAACGGTGACACAATGAGCACAGCGCGGCGGGTCTCCGCACCCGCCGCGCACGCCAACGACCGGCGACCTGCGGTCGCCGGCTCAACGGGGCGCACGAAATACGGGACCCCGGTTTGTGCGCGGCAGGCCGGGAGGCCCGCCGCGCTCTACGCACAACCACGGAGAGATTTCCTGCGGGCACTCGGGGTACGGCGCTCCGCTCGGCATCGCTGCGCGATACCTCGGTGGAAATGACAAGTGAAGGTGCACTGCGCATCGGGCCCGCCGCGTAAGCGGCGGGGTATCTTCACCCGAAGCGCACCCCGGAAAAGGAAGAAGCGATGATCCGCCTCGCCTTCAGCACGAACGCGTACACGAAGCATCGCCTGTCGGAGGCGGTGGAGGGCATCGCCGCCGCCGGCTACCGGGGCGTCGAGATCCTGGCGGACCATCCGCACGCCTACCCGCCCGCATTCTCGGAGCACGAGGCCCGGCGGCTGCGCGAGCGGCTGGGCGCCCTCGGCCTCGCGCCCGTGGCCGTCAACGCCAACACGGCCATGGCGTACTTCGACCCGCTGCCGGAGGCCCTGACGTTCGAGCCGAGCCTCATCGCCCCGGACGCCAAGCACCGCGACGACCGCATCCGCATCTACCGCGAGGCGATGACCCTGGCGAACCGCCTGGGCGCCCCGGTCGTGACGATCACGGGCGGGCAGCCGACCTCCGACGAGCCGGCCGACGTGCTCCGCGACCGCCTGCTCGAGGGGCTGGAGCAGGTCGTCCGGGCGGCCGACGTGGCCGGCGTCGACCTGGCGTTCGAGCCGGAGCCCGGCCAGTTCATCGAGACGACCGCCGCCGTCCGGGACGTGCTGGAGGCGATCGATCACCCCCGCCTCGGGGCGAACGTGGACGTCGGCCACGCCTGGTGCGCCGGCGACGACCCCGCCGAGGCGATCCGCGCCCTCGGCCGGCGCGTCAAGCATCTCCATCTGGAGGACATCAAAAACCGCGCCCACTACCACCTGATTCCGGGGGAGGGGGGCGAGATCGACTTCCCGGCCATCCGCGAGGCCCTCGACGCCATCGGTTACGAGGGCGCCGCCGCCGTCGAACTCTACACGTATGCCGACGAGCCGGAGCGCGCGGCCATCGAGTCGTACCGGGCGCTGGCGCCCGTCTTCGGGGAGTGAGCGGGGCGATGCCGTTGCTTGAGGCGTGGAGCCTGTGGCCTGCAGTTAAGCGGTGGCAATGCGGTCGCGGCCGGCTTCCTTGGCCCGATACAGCGCCTGGTCCACCCGCCGGACGAGCGTCTGGGCCGTGTCGTCCTGGACGTACTCGGTGACGCCAATGGAGATGGTGGCGGGGATCTCCACGGTATCGAGACGCGCGGGCTGCTCGTGGCTCCGGCGGCGGAGACGCCGTGCCAACTGCTCGGACTGGTTGCCGCCCGTGTCGGGCAGGATGACGAGGAACTCGTCGCCGGCCCAGCGGCCGGGCACGTCCACGCTGCGGACGGCCTCCAGGAGGATGGCGGCCAGGTTCTGGAGGACGGCGTCGCCGGCGGGGTGCCCGTGCCGGTCGTTCACGTCCTTCAGGCCGTCGACGTCGATCATCAGGACCGCCAGCGACGAGCCGTACCGCTGGGTGCGGTCGACCTCGCGGGCCAGGGTCTCTTCGAGGGCACGCCGGTTCGCCAGGCCGGTCAGCGGGTCGCTCTTGGCCCGGTGCTCCATCTCCCGGAACAGTTCCACGTTGTAAATGCTGGCGCCGATGAGTTCGGCCATCTGCTCGATGATGGGCAGGTCGATGTCGGGGTCGAACGGGAGGCCGTCCTTCTTATCGGCCAGGTTCAGGATGCCGCAGACGCGGCCGCTGCCCTTCAGGGGGACGACGATGCACGACTCGGAGTCGTAGCGCTTCTCGTAGGGGCGGTCGACGACCAGGCCCGTTTCCTTCTGAAAGGTGTTGAACCGGCCGACGAGGAGCAGTTCGCCGCGGCGGACGGCATGGGCCATCGGGCTGTTCGGATTGGCGGCCAGTTCCACGCGCTCGGCGATGGGCGACTCGTGCGAATGCCCCTGCAGGACGAGCCGGTCGTCGGCCGCATCGTAGAAGTACAGGCTGGCCCGGCGTGCCTCGACGACCTGGGGCAGTTCGTGGACGGCCGCCTCGACGATCTGGTCCAGGTCCAGCGAGTTGATCCGGTGCGAGAGCCGGGCCAGCGTGTGAATGCGGTGAAGGGCCCGGTCGAGGCGGCGGCGTTCCTCGGCAAGATCGCCGGACGCCTGCTCGGCATCCGCCAGGCGAGCGGCGAGGCGGCTGTTCTGCTCGGCCAGGTCCTCGGCCCGGTGGCCCAGGTGTTCCAGCGCCGCCGTCCGCCGGATGTTCCGCGACCAGTCGTCCAGCCGGCGGCCGAGGATGGTTGCGGTTACGGGCGTGACGAGGATGTCGTATGCGTCGCGGAGCCGGGCGGGGCCCAGCCGCTCGACGGCCTCGGCCGGCCCCGTCCACACGCACCGATGGAGGTGGGCGTCGATGGCGTCGGCGAGGGCGCCTTCGGCGTCGGCGGCGACGGCCGCATCCACGAGGACCAGCGACGGCCCCTCGCCCGCGAAGGCGTCCGGCGTCAGCGTCGGGAGGACCTCGAGACGAAAGCCGGGCGGCGGGTCCACGGCCTCCCAGGCGTCCCGGAGGGCGGTGTCCGGCGTGTGGAGACGGAGGACGAGTTGGGCCGGCAGGGTGCCGGGGTCCGCCTCGTCGCGGCCGGGCGCAGCGTTCGGGCCGGGTTCAGCCATAACGCGGCAAGTGTAACGGCGGGTGCGCGGCCCGTCTACCGCAAAGTGGAGGAAGGCAGGACGACACGTGGGTTGGGCGGCGATCAGCCGGGATTCCAGCGGGCGCCGATCTCCTCCGGGCTGACCACGCGATCGGGGGTGCCGGCCGGCCGCTTCGGCTTCTTGTTGAACCAGTGGCTGGAAGAGCCGTCCGACTGGAGCGCCTGCATCCCGTCCTCGAACTTCTCGTGGGTGAACCACTCCACGTGGCCGTCCATGCACGAGACGAAGCCGCCGTCGCGGTGGCGGTTCGTCAGGGCGTACTCGTTGGCGTTCGGTATCATGTAGGCATCGTCGAATTTGGAGGGGGTCGGTTCGGGCTTCACGCCGGCGCTCTGCTCGATGAACAGGAAGTCGATGGGGTCGAAGTCCCCGATGTTACGGCTGCGGACCTTTCCGATCTCTTCGGAGGACCATTCGTCGTACTCGCCCCACGTGATGCTGGCGTTGATGACGTAGGACGGTGGGTCGATTTTTGTGAACGTGTGGCCGTATTCGTCGGTCCGCTTCTTGAGTTCGAAGACGGTGCTCGGCCGCGGAAAGCCCCGGCCCGCGTCGACGGGACAATGCAGGATATCCTCGCTGCCGATGTACTTCCCGCGCATCAGCAGGCCTTCCGTCACATCGTTCTGCCCGCTTGTGGGGACGTACAGCCAATCGCTCGGCTGGCCCGACCGGTCCTCCGTGGCGTGGATGGGGAACCGGCCCTTGTTGTCGGCGCAGTAGGCGATGACGACCTTGGCCAATTGGGCCAGGTTGCTCTGGCACTGCGTCTCGTTGGCCGAGCCCAGCGCCGAGATGACCGCCGGGAAGAGCATGGCCATCAGGATGCCGATGATCGTGATGACGACCAGCAACTCGATGAGCGTGAAACCGCCTCGGTGGCGTATCACGGGTTCACCTCCCTCTCTGAAGCCACAAAGCGGGCGCGAACGCCCTGAATCGACCCTTCCATTATACGGCGCGGCAAGGTGTCCGATAAGGGAAATGCGGGGGGAAACCGCTTCGGATCGCGGATTGCGGAATGCAGCATGAACGGCGCGCGGCGTCAGACCGCAACAAGGGGGATCGCGCCCTATCAACCCCTTTTAACCAGCACGCCCGGCGGAGCGGGCGACGCCTCAGCGCCCCGCCTTCGCCTCCACCACCAGCCGCACCTCCTGGCCGGGTTCGACGCGGAGGGGGATGCCCTCGGCCATCGCGCGGCCGGTATGGGTGGCCTCGGTGCCGGCCGTCAGGTTCCGCACCGTATACGGCGCGTCCGCCTCCACGGTGAACCACTCCGGCAGGGTGTTCATCCGGGGCCAGTCGTGCCGGAAGCCCATGTACGCCTTGTGGCGAGGGATGTCGAAGACCAGGCGGCCCGACCAGGCCTTCTCGCTCTTGATGACGACGGCCAACCCCTCGCCGTGTCTCCAGGCGCCGAGCCGGAGGTCGCGCCGCCACGGCCGGGCCAGCAGGCCACGCGTGTGCATCAGGGCGTGCAGGATCACCGTCCGCACGCCGTTGGACTGGAGTTTCATCGTGCCCCACAGGTCGGCCGTCTCCAGCGGGGCGGCGGCGTACGCGACGTTCCGGACCACCTCGCGGTCGACCCAACCAAAGCCCTCGGCGACGGGCACGCGGTTCAGGCAGTAGATGGCCCCCTCGATCGAGTCGGCGAAGCCGTCGATGGAGCGGCCCTCCCATGGGTAGTCCTGGTACGTCGGTTTCGCAAGGTTCTGAAGGGTCCGGGCAACGTGCTTGCGGTACACGGCCTCGCCGGCCACCCGATCGTAACAAAGGAAGCCGACGTAGTTATAGCCCCACCCGTCGCTGAGCCGGCCGCCTTCGGCCCCCAGGGTGTTGTACATGATGCCGTCCTCGTTGCAGCCGCGCGAGAGGATTTCATCGAACATCTTCCTGAGGCGCGGCAAGCGGCGTCGAGCCCTCTCGGGCTGGACCTCGGACTCCACGCCCAGCAGCAGGCCGAGGCCGCCGATGATCTCGCACCCGTGGTCGCGCAGGCGCTTGGGGATGAACGCGTCGTCGCTCAGGTAGTAGTCGGCCAGCCGTTGGGCCCACCCGAGGAACCGCTCATCGCCGGTCATCATGTGGAGGCGGGCCAGCACCTGCAACTGCTCGCCGCCCACCTCGATGTTCTTCGACGGGATCCGGCCGAACGGCGTCTCGACGGTCGGGTTCTGCCAGATGGCTTCCTCGATCGTCTTCATCCGCTCGAACCACTCGTCCTTGCCGGTGACTTCCACGATGGCCACCAGCCCGTCCTTGACGTACTCGCTTCCGCCGAAGGCGTTCTCGGGCTTGGTGAAGAAGCCGTCCGGGCAATGCGCGATTTCGGCGTGCAGGGCCTTCCGGACCGGCCCGTTCAGGGCCTCCAGGTCGGTGGCCCAGGCGGCCCAGCAGAGAAACGGATAGCAGTCCGCCCACGCATCCTGGTAGTTGAAGTTGCCGTCCGGGTGGTAGAGGCCCGTGTCCGGCTCGATCTTCTTAAGGGCCACCTCGTGCAGCCAGCGCTGGACCTTGCTGAGCGAGTACCCGGCCACCTCAGCGGCAATCGCAGCCTTGCGAAGCGCGGCCTCGCGCGCCGTCTCGCTGCCGGGCGGGCCGGACGGCGGGGACGTTTCCCACAGGCCGCGCATCTCGGGCAGCGCCGTCGGCCGTTGGGGGCCGTTTACCTTCAGCCGCAGGGCCGCCGACGTCGCGGACTTCGCGACCTGCGCCGCTTCGCCGGTGGCGACGATGCGGGCGCCCGCCAGGAACGCCGGCTTCCCGCCGGCGGCCTGGTGCAGCGTGATGTCGTACGCCTCGCCCCCGACGGCGTCGGGCAGGGGAACGCGGACCGGCCGGAAGCCGTCCCACCCGCCGGCCTTCACGGTGACCCGGGCGCCGTTGATGACGGCCAGGGCGCGGCGCTCGTCCTCCTTGGCGCCCCAGTCCAGTTCCAGGACGTGGCCCGGCGCGGGCGCCAGGGGTGCGGTCAGGTGCAACGTCGCCCGTCCGAGCCAGACGTACGGCGTGCCCTGGTACGCCTGGGCCTGTGGCGTTTCGGGCGTCACTTTCAGGGCCGCGACGACACGATCGCCGGCGTTCTCGGCCGCGCCCGCTGCGGCGGCGATCCCGGCGATCAGCCCGAGCAGTGCCATCGTCACGATCGTCGCGCGCATGCCGGCTTCCCTCCTACGGGGCGCCGCCCCGTCCCTTGGGTGTTCGATATTGAGCGTTCCTTGTTGATGATTGTTGTTTTGGCGGTGCGTTGTCATTCTGAGGCCTCGCGTGCGAGGCCGAAGAATCTCGCCGTGCGACAGGCCAAACGGCAACGACCAAGGCGAGATTCTTCGTCGCCCTGCGGGCTCCTCAGAATGACAGCGTCGGCGCGCGCCGTGCTTACGCCTCGAGCGAGAAGTCCCACCCCTCGCGATACGGCCGGCGGACGTAACGGTTGGCCTTCGGGCAGTTGGTGGCCTTGAGGTTCGGCCCGTCCCACCGGAACTTCTCGCCGGCACGGATGGCCAGGTTCCCCAGGAGGACGGCCTCGGCGAGCGGCCCGCCGTAATCGTGGAAGTTCGAACTCGCCTTTCGCTCGCCGCGCACCGCCTCCAGCCACTCCCGCTTGTGGCCTGGCGAGCGGGGAATGAAGGCCTGGGGCGGCTCGAACGCCTTCATCCGCTGCTCGGGGATGATCCGCGGGCTCGCCGTATCGTGCACCAGCAGCGTCTCCTTCTCGCCGACGAACATCGTGCCGTTGCGCGGGAACTTGCGGTCCTCTTCCAGTTGCGGCGGCCGGGGCGGCAGGTTCGGCACGTCGTACTTGACTTCGCCATTGGCAAGCGTGCGCGGCTTCCGCCCGTCCCACCAGGTGACCGTGACGGGCGGCAGGTTCGGCCCGCGGGCGGGGAACTCGTACCGGACGGTCGACCAGATGGGGCCGGTTTCCTCGGAGTTGCCCTCGTGCTCGGCCTCGACCGTGTCCGGATGGCCGAGTGTCAGCGCCCAGAACGGCGAGTCCCAGAAATGGCAGCCCATGTCGCCGAGGGCGCCCGTGCCGAAGTCCCACCATCCCCGCCACGCAAATGGGTGCAGGTGGGCGTGGTAGTCGCGGTACGGCGACGGGCCGATCCACAGGTCCCATTTCAGGTTCTCGGGCACGTCTCGGGTGCGGGGGCGCTTCTTGATGCCCTGTGGCCAGATGGGGCGGTTGGTGAAGATGTGGACCTCCCGCACCGGGCCGATGGCGCCGGACTTGACCCACTCGACCGTTTTGCGCAGCCCCTCGCGGGCGTGGCCCTCGTTGTCCATCTGGGTGGCCACGCCGTGCTTGGCGGCCGCGAGGCCCATCTGCCGGGCCTCCCACACGCTGTGGGTCAGCGGCTTCTCGGTATCGACGCCCATGCCGAGTTGCATGGCCAGCATCGAGGCGGGGAAGTGGTGATGGTCCGGCGTCGAGACGCACACCGCGTCGAGGTCCTTTCGCATCTCGGTCAGCATCTTGCGGTAATCGGTGAAGGTCTTGGCGCCGGCGTGCTCGGAGGCCGCCTGCGCGAGGCGATTCGTGTCCACGTCGCAGAGGCCGACGATGTTGGTGATATCGATCCGCTTCAGCCACTGGCGGTTGCCCTTGCCCATGCCGCCCACACCCACGATGCCGACGTTCACCTTGTCGGCGGCGGCGTAGGTGCGGGCGAGGCCGGGGCCGAGCAGCGTCAGGCCGGCGCCGGCAGCGGCGGACCGGAGAAATCGGCGGCGGGAAAGGGCGTGCGGCATCGTGTGTCTCCTGCACGGGTGCGTGGATTCTCGCCCCCTCAAGCCTAAAGCGGGGGCCTGCAAAATCAAGCGCAGAACCACGCGGCGGGTTTCTCGGAAAGCGGCCGCGGCGTACTCCCTCGTCCTTGACGGGAGAGGGACGCTCGTGCTTCGCAGCGAAACGCTGCTTCGCAGAGTAGCAGGGTGAGGGTGACGAAAATCGAGTAACGCAGTAACGGAGTAACGAAGGCGGGGCGGGACCGTGGTTAAGGTTCAACGTTCCCGGAGGCGCTGGTCCCACAGGCCGCAGGCCTGCTTGGGCATTGAGCATTGGTCATTGGGCATTTGAGAGTTGCTTCCCCCGCAACCCCGGCCGCCGGGGCGCATTGAATCTGCCGGAGGGGCGTGCCGCGCGCCGCGCCGGACGCCCCCCGCCGGAACGGTCCATCACCGGAAAGGTCCGCCATGCGCCGCCGCCTCGCCGTCCTCCTGCCGCTGCTGCTGGCCCTCGTAGTGCCCGCCGCTCCGTCGCGCGCCGCGGAGAAGGGCGCCCGCCCCGACTGGACGAGCAGGACGCTCATGGTCGAGATGGCCGACGGGGCGCGCCTCGCGACCGACGTCGTCCTCCCGCCGCAGGGCGACGGACCCTGGCCGGCCATCCTGAGCCGGACGCCCTACGGCCGGGCGCAGCAGGGGGCGCCGAAGGTGGCCGCCATGCTCGGCTACGCCGCCGTTTCGCAGGACATGCGCGGCCGGTTCGACTCCGAGGGCGAGAACCTCCCGTTCATCGGGTGCGGATGGGTCCAGTACCGCGACGGCGCCGAGACGGTCGAATGGATTCGCCGACAGCCGTGGTCCGACGGCAGGGTCGGCACGGCGGGTGGGTCGGCGGGGGGCATCACGCAGAACCTCCTCGCCGCCGCCGCCCCGGAAGGACTCGCCTGCCAGTACATCGTCATCGCGGCCGCCAACCTCTACACGGATGCCGCCTACGCCGGCGGGGCGCTCCGGAAGGAGCAGGTCGAGAACTGGACGCGCGGCAACAAGTTCGACCCCAAGGCCATGGAGATCTGGCGGGCCCATCCCGCGTTCGACGCGTACTGGCACCGCTTCGATTCCACCCGCCGCCACGACCGGATGACCTGCCCGGCCGTCCACGTGGGCGGGTGGTTCGACACCTTCAGCCAGGGCACGATTGATGCCTTCGTCGGCCGGCAGGTTCGCGGGGGCGAGGGGGCCCGCGGCACGCAGAAACTCGTCATGGGGCCGTGGACGCACGGCGGCCTGAACCGGGATCGGCAAGGGGGCCTGCGCTTCCCGAACGCCAAGCCCCCGCCGCAGTACGACATGCTTCTCTGGTTCGCCCATCACCTGAAGGGCGAGGACAACGCCGCCGCCGAGGCCGCGCCCGTCGCCTATTACACGATGGGCGACTGCGACGACCGCAAGGCCCCCGGCAACCGGTGGCGGTTCGCCGACCGCTGGCCCGTCCCGGCCGAGGAGACGCCCGCGTACTTCCACAAGGACGGCTCGCTGTCGCTGAAGAAGCCGGCGGGGGAGGGCGAGGCGTCGCGCGCATACACGTTCGATCCCGCCGACCCGTGCCCGACCATCGGCGGGCGGAACCTGACGATCCCCGCCGGCCCGCGCGACCAGCGGCCCATCGAGGGCCGCGACGACGTCCTCACGTTCACTTCCGCCCCGCTCGAGGACCCCGTTGAGGTGACCGGCCGCCTGCGGGGCCGCGTGTTCGTGGCCTCCGACGCCCGCGACACGGACCTCTCCGTCCGCCTCTCGGACGTGTACCCGGACGGCCGGTCGATGCTCATCACCGACGGCACCCTGCGCCTGCGGTACCGCGAGTCGCTCGCCGAGCCGGTGCTCCTTGAGCCCGGCAAAGTCTACGAGGTGGAGGTGGACCTCTGGTCGACGAGCATTGTGTTCAATACGGGCCACCGCGTGCGGGTGACGGTGACTTCCTCGAACTACCCGCGATACGACCTGAACCCCGGCACGGGCGAGCCGTGGACCGACACGGACAAGCGCGTGCCGCAGATGAACCGCATCTATTGCGACGGGGCCCGGCCGTCGTGTATCATCCTGCCGGTCGTGAAGTAGTCATAGCACGCGTTATCGCGCGCCTGTTGAGCCGGCGATCGCAGGTCGCCGGTCGTTTGGCATTTGGAACGCATTGGGGCTTGTTCGTCGACCTTCGGTCGGCGGCTCAACATTCGTGTTTGATGCTTTGTTACATGAGGAGGCCATATATGAGGACTCTGCGATTCTTGGTGCTCTCGATCGCCTTTGCCTTGGCGCTCGCGCCCACCCTTGCCCCCGCCGCCGAGATCCACGTCGCCCCCCACGGCGACGACGCGAATCCCGGCACGGCCCCCAGGCCCGTCGCGACGCTCACCCGCGCCCGCGGCGCCGCCCGCGAAGTCATCACCAGGGGGCTGAAGGAAGACCTGCACGTCGTCGTCCACGACGGGACGTACCGCGTCACGGAGCCGCTCGTCCTCGGCCCGCAGGACGGCGGCACGGCGGAGCACGACGTCATCTGGCGGGCGGCCGAGGGCCAGACGCCCGTCATCTCCGGCGGCCGGCCCGTCACCGGATGGAAGAAGGACGGTGAGGTCTGGCGGACCACCATCCCCGAGGTAAAGGCCGGCACGTGGCGCTTCAACGAACTCTTCGTCGGAGGCGAGCGGCGGCCGCGGGCACGCCATCCGAACGAGGGCTGGGCCCGCGTCGAATCGGTCGTCGACGACCGCTGGAAGTTCACCTGGAACCAGGGCGAGGTGCCCGCGCTTGCGGACGTGGGCGAGGCGCAACTGCTCCTCCTGCACGACTGGTCGGTCACGCGCGTCCGCATCGCCTCCATGGATGCTGGGAGCCGGACCCTGACCACCGCCGACCGCATTGGCGGGCCGGCGCGGTTCTGGCGGATTAACGGGTTCGAGCCGCACCCGCGGTACCGCATCGAGAACCATCCGTCGCTCCTCGATGCGCCGGGCGAATGGTATCTCGATACGAAGACCGGCGTGCTGACGTACCGCCCGATGCCGGGCGAGACGATCGGCGAGACGGAGACGATCGCCCCCGTGGCACCGCAACTGCTCGTCGTCCGCGGGGACCCGGATGGCGCCAAGCCGGTCCGCAACCTGCACCTGCGCGGCCTGGCGTTCGAGCACGCGTTGTGGATGCCGGCCGGCGGCCGGTACGCCGGCATGCAGGCCTGCTTCCACTGGGAGGGCGAGGCCCGCGAGAAGGACCAGTGGGGCGACAACCGGCCCGTCACCCCCGCCCTCGAGTTCACCCATGCCGAGCGCTGCGCGCTGGAGGGCTGCCACCTCCGGCACCTGGGCGGGTCCGGGCTGTGGTTCGGGCGGGCGTGCCGCTGGTGTGCCCTGGCCACCTCACGCATCGAAGACGTGGCGGGCAACGGCGTCATGATCGGCGAGGGCGGGGCCAAGGAGGCGACGGTCGCGAAGCGCATCCTCGTGAAGCAGTCCCGCGTGCTCCGGTGCGGGCAGCGGTTCTTCGGGGCCGTCGGCGTGTGGGTCGGCATCACGGACGGGACGGTCGTCACCCGGAGCGAGATCGCCCACCATCCGTATACCGGGGTGTCGGTGGGCTGGCAATGGAACCCGGACCCCACGCCATGCCGGAACAACCAGGTCGTGGCGAATCATATCCACCACTGCATGCAGATCCTCTCCGACGGCGGGGGCATCTACACCCTCGGACGCCAGCCGGGCACGCTCTTGGCGAAGAACCACATCCACGACATTCCCCTGAACGCCGGCCGGGCCGAGTCGAACGGCATGTTCCTCGATGAGGGCACCACTGAAATCGTCATCGAAGGGAACCTGATTCACGACACGGTCCGCTCGCCGTTCCGGTTTCACAAGGCCCGCGAGAACCTCGTGAAGGACAACGTCGTAACGCTCCGCCAGGGCGTGCCCATCGTCCGGTACAACGCGACGGACCCGAAGGTCATTACGCTGAAGGACAATACCGTCATCCCGCACGACGACCGGGGCGAGACGTTCAAGAAGGCCCTGGAGCGGATGCGCCGCGAGGCGGGGCCGGGCCCCGAGGACTGATCGGCCCTTCGGCTCGCCACGAATCGAGATGTGCCAGGCACCTTTAAGGTCTTTAAAGGTGCCTGGCACCTTTGCGTCCGGTCCGCCAGGTTGAGCCGGCGACGGCACGTCGCCGGTCGTTGATTACGCAGGTGCCACGGTTTGCTCGTCAAACCGTGCGCCACGATCGCAAGGCACGGATTGGCAAGCAATCCGTGGCACCCGGCGCGCAAAGGAAAGCGCGGCAGGTGCGGAGACCCGCCGCGCTTCAGTTGCGTGCGCGTTCGCCGACCGTCGCCTTACGGCTTGACCGACCGCGAGTTGTTCTTGGCGCTCTTGACGGCCGCCTCGACGAACTTCATGTGGGCCACGCCGTCGTCCACGCTGGCGTACTTCGAGCCGTCGCACTTGAACTTGCGGCCGGCGTTGTACTTGCGGACGTCGTCCTCGAAGGCGGCGTGCAGGCGGCGGTAGGCATCGTGGAACGCCTCCACGTGGCCGGAGGGCACCTGCGGTTCCTCGCTGACCCACTTGGGCACGCGGCCGAGGAACGAATCCTTCTCGCCCAGTTCGCCGCGCCAGTAATCGCGGTCGGGCTCGCCGGGCAGGCGGATCTGGATACGTTCGGCATCTTCCTGCCGCCAGATGAGCGTCCCGTTCTCGCAGTTGACCTCGATGCCGAGATCGTTCTTGTGGCCGATGGCGATCTGGGTGGCCCGGATGAGGGCCTTGGCGCCGCCCTTGGCGGCCATCTTGCCGCCCAGTTCGCAGTACGTGGTGAAGTGGTCGTCCAACTGGCGGCCCTTGAGGAACGTCTCGATGATGCCGCGGAGGCTCTTGACCTCCAGGCCCGTCACGAACCGCATCTGCATGAAGGCGTGGGTGCCGATGTCGCCGCCGCAGCACGAGGCGCCGGCCTTCTTCGGGTCGGTCCGCCACTCGGCCTGCTGGAGGCCCTCCAGTTCCAGGCGGCTGGCCAGCCAGCCCTGGAGGTAGTAGGCGTCCACCCAGCGGACCTTGCCCAGTTTCCCGCCCTGGACGATCCACCGGCTCACCCACGTGGACCAGTGCCCCAGGTACGTGTGGGCGACGCCGAACGGCACCTTGGCCTTCTTGACGGCCTTGGCCAGGTCCTCGGCCTCCTTGG
>JAWODB010000236.1:0-6425 GCA_046483505.1 Phycisphaerae bacterium | reverse complement strand
TTCGCCGGCCCGCTTGCGGGCCGCGTGCCTTTGCGTCTCTCGTACTTTCGCAACAGCGCGAAAGCATGCCACCCACCGTTGAGGCGCCGACCGCCCGCGCGGGCGTAGCCGAAAGGCGTAGCCCCGAAGGTCGGCGGTGGTTCGAATGGCAAAACGACCGCCGACGTGCCGTCGGCGGCTCAACGCGGCAGGCGACGACGCCTCCCCGCGCGTCATTCCCCGCCGCGCGTCGCCTTCCGGGCCGTCTCGGCGCCGATGCCCAGGGCCGTCAGGATCTTCAGGTCCGCCGCCGGCAGGGGCAGCGTCGGGATGTCCTCGACCCGCATCCACCGGGCCTCGTCGGCGGCGAGGGCGCGGACGCGCCCGCGCGGCGCCCGGCAGTGGTAGCACCGCAGCGTCACCTTCAGGTGCGAGTACGTGTGCGTGACGTCGACGAGGTGGTCGCCGACGGTCACCTGGAGGTCGCACTCCTCCTTGAGTTCGCGGCGGATACATTCCTGGATGGATTCGCCGTCGCGGCGTTTGCCGCCGGGGAACTCCCACAGGCCGGCGAGCATCTTGCCCTCCGGCCGGCGGCACATGAGGACCTTGCCGCGCCGCCACACGATGCCCGCCCCGACCTCGATGTGCGGCACCCGCTTCCGCCGCCGCTTGACGGGCAGGCGGTCCTGGATGCCCCTCCGGGCCGCACGGCACAGCGTCCGCACGGGACAGACGGGGCACGCCGGCGACCGCGGCGTGCAGACGCGGTTGCCGAGTTCCATCACCGCCTGGTTCCAGTCGCCCGGGGCATCCTGCGGCACGAGGTCTTCGGCGAGGCGCCACAGGTCTTCCCGGACGGCCGTGTCCGAGACGGATCGCTCGACGGCGAACCAGCGGGCGAGGACGCGGACGGCGTTGCCGTCGACCGCGGCGAGGCGGCGGCCGAACGCGATCGACTGGACCGCCCCGCAGGTGTACCGCCCCACGCCGGGGAGGGCGGCAAACTCGTCCGGGTCATCCGGCACGCGGCCGGCGTGGTCGCGGACGATTCGCCTGGCCGCCTCGTGCAGGTGGATCGCCCGGCGATAGTAGCCGAGGCCTTCCCAGACCTTCAGGACGGCCTGCCGCGGGGCCGCCGCGAGGGCCTCGACCGTCGGAAACCGCGCGAGGAACGCCTCGTAATACGGCTCCGCGGTGGGCACCTGCGTCTGCTGGAGGAGGACTTCGGCGACCCAGACGGCGTAGGGGTCGCGCGTCCGCCGCCACGGCAGGTCCCGGCGACGGGCGCGGTACCAGTCGAGCAGCCGCCCACGGAGCCGCCGCTTCCGGCCGGGCGAGGGCAGGGGCGTCGGGTTGTGGGCGGTGGGGGGCAGCGGATACCTTTTCGTATGCAGCGTTGAGCCGCCGACCGGAGGTCGGCGGTTGTGCGAACGCCAGGAACGACCGCCGACGTGCCGTCGGCGGCTAAACAAGGCGCGGTTGTTCACCCCGGCGCGTCGGGAGTCGTTCCCTTCGCCGCCACCTCCTCCAGGGCCGCATCGTACACCGGCGCGCGGTTCGACCAGTCGAACCGCTGGACCTCGTCGGCGAGTTGCTTCGCCCGGTCCCACGGCCCTTTGCCGCGGAGCAGCGCCGCGAGTTTCCGCCGCAGCGACGGGTCGCCTGAGTACAGGAACGTTTCGCGGGCCGCGTCGGGCACGAGTTCCGGGTAACTCAGGCGGTTCGGCATGAGGGGGAAGCATCCGGCGGCCATCGCCTCGACCATCGAGAGGCCGAACCGTTCCTGGATGGCCGTCGAGACCGCGATGTCCGCCTGCCGCACGTGCGCCTCGTACGCCTCGCGGTCCGGCATGTAGCCGAACTGGACGATGTGGTCGGCCAGGCGCCGGCGGGCCTCCTCGAAGACGGGCGGCCATTTGCGGAACGTCTCACCCAGGATCGCCAGGCGAAACGGCAGCCCCTCCTCGGCGAGGAAGAAGAGCGTGCGGAAGAAACTC
This sequence comes from Phycisphaerae bacterium, assembly GCA_046483505.1. Lineage (GTDB taxonomy): Bacteria > Planctomycetota > Phycisphaerae > FEN-1346 > FEN-1346 > BS750m-G62. The sequence goes on along the minus strand of JAWODB010000236.1, from coordinate 4,446 downwards.
TGCGGGTTCTTGTCGTACTCCCAGCGATGGCTCCAGAGGATCGTCAGCGGCGGCTCGTGCGGCGTCTCCTGCCGGCCGGCGACGAGCGGTTTCAGGTCCGCCCCGAGGTGCATGACGCGGCTCTTCGCCTCGATCTCCTCCGGCAGCGCCTCCGGCACGTAGTCGGGCATCTTGCCGAGCAGGCGGCCGACGGCGTCCAGGAACTCCGTCCGATGGTACGCCGAGTTGAACCAGACCTCGTCGGCCGCCAGGCACGTCGTCAGGTTCGTGAAACCGTACTGGTAGTCGCGGGTCTGGCCGGGCTCGACGGGGTACGACAACTGGTTCTCGTGGAAGAAGGCGACGGTGGGCAGGGCCGCCAGCGGCGGCGGCGCCAGGGCCCGCCAGTCCGCGAGGCTCAGGAAGTCGCTCGCGAAGACGGCGTCGAACGTTTCGCGGCGCGAGAGGGGCGCCGCCTCGCGGGCGAAGTGGATGGCCGACCCGCGCATTCGCCACTTCCACTTCCGGGCCGGCAGGGCGAGCAGCGTCCAGCGATGGCGGGAGGCCGCCCGGAGGCCGTCCAGGAAATCCGCGTGCGACCCGCCGAAGTACGGTTCGATCGCCAGGATGTGCAGCGGACGGGCCACGGCGCGCTCCCGGGTCGCAGGACGCGATGCATCCTACCCCACGGCGGCGGGATGTCAACCGGCCAGCGCCCCGTTGAGCCGGCGACGGCACGTCGCCGGTCGTTTTGCCAGGCGGGTGGCACGCTTTCGCGCCTCTGCGAAAGCGTGTGCCGCCGGCGCGGGAAGCGCATGCTTTCGCAAACGCCCGAAAGCATGCCACCCGGCGCATCGGGCGCGCCGTTTCGCTGGCACGCCGCACGCCCAGGTGTCGATAACCCGCACAGCCGAAGGGTTGACACCGGCCGCCCTTGCGAGTCTAACGGTAAACGCCCCGGCAGCCTCCGTGAAGGGACACGCGTGAAGGGCACCGCCTGGAACCTGGTCCGCCTGGCCCGGCCGCCCCACTGGATCAAGAACGTGTTCGTCCTGGCGGCGATCGTGTTCGGCCGGCGGGCCGGCGACGCCGCCGCGTGGACGGCCGTCCTGATAGCGGCGGCGGGCTTCTGCCTCGCCTCCAGCGCGGTCTACGCCTTCAACGACGTGCTGGACCGGCGGCAGGACGCCCGCCACCCGCTGAAGCGCGACCGGCCGGTCGCCTCCGGCGCCGTCGGACCCGCGACGGCCGTCGCGTTCAGCCTGGTCCTGGCGGCGGGCGGGATGGTCCTGGCGGTCCTCGCCGGGCCGCGCGTGCCGTGGGTCGTCGGCGCCTACCTCGTCCTGATGGCGGCGTACACGGCGGGGCTGAAGCGCGTGGCCATCCTCGACGTGCTGGTCCTGGCGTGCGGCTTTCTGCTGCGGGCGGAGGCGGGCGGCCTGGCGGCCGGGGTGGAGGTCAGCCAGTGGCTCCTCCTGTGCACGCTGACGCTCAGCCTGTTCCTGGGCTTCGCGAAGCGCGAGGCCGAACGGGCCGCCCTCGGCGACCGGGCCGGCGACACCCGGGCCGTCGCCTGGACGGTCTACACGCGGCGCGGCCTGGAACAGATGATGACGATCTCGGCCGGCCTGGCCATCGTCACGTACATGCTGTACACGGTCAGCCCGCGGACGCTGAAGGGGGAGGTGGGGCATCCGTGGCTGTTCGTCACGGTGCTGCCGGTCGTGTACGCGGTGTTCCGGTTCTACAGCCTGACGCTGGCCGGCCGCGTGACGGGCCCGGTGGACACGTTCCGGCGGGACCCGCCGTTCGTCGTGGCCCTCCTGGTGTGGCTGGGGATGGTGGCGGCGGCGCTGTACGGGCTATGAGGCCGGGCCACGCACAGGTGTTGCGCGGTGGGCAGTCTTGCCCACTGCGCATGAAATGCGCATTCCGTTTCGAAACGGGCCTGTTGAGCCGGCGACGGTACGTCGCCGGTTGTTGCTGTTCGAACAACCGCCGACCTTCGGTCGGCGGGTCAACGTGGCGCGCGGTACGTCTCAGCAGGATCGGGAGCAACGATGACTCCGGCGGAGGCGGCCGTCAAACGCGCGATGGACGTGGCCGTCGCGGCCGGCGCCCTGCTGGTAGGCTGGCCGGTGCTGCTGGCCATCGCCCTGGCCATCCGCCGCGACAGCCCGGGACCGATCCTCTTTCGCCAGGAGCGGGCCGGGCGGCACATGCAGCCGTTCACGATGTATAAGTTTCGGACGATGCGGACGGACGCGGCGCCCTACGGCGTGAGCCCCGGCTCGCCGGACGACCCGCGGCTGACGCGCCTCGGCCGGTGGCTCCGCGAGACCAGCCTCGACGAACTGCCGCAACTCTGGAACGTCCTGAAGGGCGAGATGAGCCTCGTCGGCCCGAGGCCGCTTTACATGAGCCAGGCCCAAGCGTTCACGCCGCGGCAGCGTCGGCGGCTCGCGGTGCGGCCGGGGCTGACGGGCCTGGCGCAGATCCACGGCCGAGGCGAGGTGCCGCACGAGGAGAAACTCGAAATCGACGTCCAGTACGTCGAGCGGATGAGTCTGCCGCTGGACGTGTGGATCCTGTGGCGGACCGTCTTCAAAGGCTTCGGCCGGGACACGGCGTACCAGAAGTGGTGAGGTGGCCGGCGGCGTTCGGGCGCGCACCTGTGTTAAAGCGTTGACACGAGCCGCCGGGCCGGTATGCTGCAGGGCCGCCGGGCACCGCGTGGCATGCCGCTGCCGGAGCGGCCGCGGTCACATCACCGGCGTATCACTGAGAGTGCATGCATGGCCGAACGCGTCCACATCCTGCTGACGTGCATCGGGCGGCGGGTGAGCCTGCTGGAGGCCTTCCGCCGCACGCTGGCGTCATTGGGCGTGGAGGGACGCGTCTTCGGCGCCGACTGGTCGGCCCTGGCGCCGGCGTTCCACGTGGCGGACGAGGGGTTCATCGTGCCGGGCGTCAACGCGCCGGAGTACGCCGACACCCTGCTGGACCTGTGCCGGCGTCAGGAGGTGGACCTGGTCGTCCCGCTCCTCGACTGGGAACTGTGCACGCTGGCCGACGCCCGCGACCGCTTCGAGGCGGCGGGCGTCCGCGTGGTCGTTTCCTCGCCGGAGGTCACCCGCATCTGCTGGGACAAGCAGCGGGCGTGCCGATTTCTGAGCGAGCAGGGGGTGGCCACGCCGCGCCTCCTCTCGTTCGAGGAGGCGGCGGCCGGGCCGTTTCCCGTCATCGCGAAGGACCGGTACGGCAGCGCGTCGAAGCGGGTGCGGCAACTGCACAGCGCGTCGGCGGTGAAGCGGATCGGCCGGCGCCGGCGGCGCCTCGTCTTCCAGGAATACGTCGAGGGCCGCGAGTACACCGTCGACGTCTACACGGGCCTGGACGGACGGCCGCGAGTCGCCGTGCCGCGATGGCGCATCCAGGTGCGGGCCGGCGAGGTGTCGAAAGGGATGACGATCCGGCACGCGGAGGTCATCCGCCGGAGCATGCACCTGGCCGAGGTGCTCGGCGGGTGCCGCGGCGTCGTCACGTGCCAGTGCCGCGTGGATGCCGACGGGGCGGTGAAGTTCTTCGACGTGAACCCGCGTTTCGGCGGCGGCGTGCCGCTGGCCATCCGCGCGGGGGCGGACTTCCCCAAATGGCTCATCCAGGAGCACCTCGGCCTGGAGCCCGAGATCGACCCGGATGCCTGGGAGGCCGGCCTTGTCATGCTCCGCTACGACGAGGCCGTCTTCTGCCGGGCCGAGGAGGCGGGCCTGGACGAGGACGGCCGGGAGGTCGAGGCCTGACGGGCAGGGCGGATCGTCGACGCACCGGGGTGGCATGCTTTCGCGCTGTCGCGAAAGCATGCGTGGCGAGTCGAGGCACACGCTTTCGCAGAAGGGCGAAAGCGTGCCACCCACCCGCCCGCCCCCCGTTTCACGTTTGACAGCGGCCTTGGCGCGGGTATGCTGATTGGAGTGTGGCAGGAGTCCAAACGCACTCTGGAGGCGGCGATGGAGGCGAAAAACGGGAAAGCCGGACCCTCGGGACGACACAAGGTCACCATCAAGATTCCGCGGGAACTCTACGAACGCATTCAGCAGATCATCGACGGCACCGGCTTCGGGTCCGTCACGGAGTTCGTCGTCTACGTCCTGCGGGACCTGGCGGCGGTCGAAGGCGCCGCCAAGAGCGGCGGCCTGTCGGGGCGCGAGGTCGACCTGATCCGCCAGCGGCTCCGGGCGCTCGGTTATCTGGACTGACCCGCACCGCCGTCCGCTTTTCTTCCATAACGTTTTAGTATCGTCCCAAAGGTGGGGGACGATGCGAGGATAGGAGGGCCTCGGCCTCGGCTCCGGGGCTCCAGGGGCTTGCGGGGGTGTGTGGATGAGACAGTCCCCCACTTGCGTGGGGCTTGGGAAGAGGGGGTCTGGGGGAGAAGGGTTCTCCCCCAGGGTGTGCCTCGTCGCA
>JAWODB010000221.1:0-25931 GCA_046483505.1 Phycisphaerae bacterium | reverse complement strand
GATGAAAATTTCGAAGAAACTTACTTCTTTTTTAAAGAGAATTTAGAGCAAATTTACTTCAATAAAAATGAAGAAGAATTTAACTATGCAAATGTACTCAGACGTTTATATGATAAAACCATCGTCAAATAAGAGACAGCCGCCCCCATACTATATATTGGGCCCACCGCGGCACCTGCCCCACATCATGTACAAAAAGCAGCGGCCCGTGCAACGGCGTCAAATAGCAGGCAAATAGGCCGCCCCGTGAGGCTAAGCCCAGTATGGAACGTAACTTGCATGCCGTCTTGAGTCGCTTTCCGGATCGTATGGCTTGACCAGGCCCGCGTCCATCGTATCGCTGATCACCCGCGACACTTGAGCCCGGTTTTTCTCGTCGACGCCGAACCGACCCCGAAGCGTTGTATTGGTCAGCTGCTTGCGCTGAACGTGTTGCAAGCACGCATGCAGGTAGCAAGCCCGAATCCGGTCGGCTTTGTCCATTTCCCTGAAGGATCTGTGGGCAAAGAGGACGGCCCGCGTGTGCCCTCCTACCACCTCAAAAAGGGGTGCCGGCAACTGGTAGAACTCCGTCTCGAACACCACCTTGTCCACACCGCTGCCCCGTTCCTCACAGATACCAATCCGCCTGAGGAACGACGCCAGCGATTCATTCCGCGACTGCGGTGGCGTGTCCACGAAACGCCGTGTGTCCATCAGCGGCTCACCGGGATTCGTAATCTCCAGTCTGTTCGAAAACAGTTCGATCATCGGTCCCGTCCCCGTCATGGTGAAGTCCTGGTGGATAATCGCATTGGCCACCAGTTCGCGAATCGCCGGTTCCGGATACATCGGCACGGTCTTCCGCAGGGCCTCTCCGATCACCTCATTCTCCGGCATCAGCGGCTTCAGGAAGCCAATGAGGCCCTCAAACCCTGCCGCGTATCCCACATGCGCCTGATACTCCCGCTTGGTCAGGATGCGCCCCTCCCCCTCGTACTCAATCACACGAACGGACTTGCGTTCGAGATGCTGGAACCGGGCGAGGTTCTTCGCGAAGAGGATCGCCCCGAGATTCAGAACATGCCAGCACCCGTGCTCGCGGGGCGCGATCATGTGATCGTCCGCAAGCCGCGCCAGAATCTGCTCCCGATTCTCCGGCAACGGAACGTCAAGCAGAGCGAAATACGCCGGGTAATCCAGCAGGCTCAGGACATTCGATCCCGACTGGCGTTCGGCCGCCACCTGTTGTTCAAAAGGAACCATGTCGAAAACCCGCCAGAGTTCGCGCTCCTTCTCGGGGTGCTCCTTGAGTTTCTTCTTGTACGATCCCACGCGGATGTATTCCTGGCCCTGGAATTGGACCGGCCGATGCCACGCCCGGGGGATTTCCAGAAGCGACACCGGCATCCCCTCATACTTGAATTCGACGAAACGGAAATGGGGTGACGGGTTTAGCAGCCGGGTGAGCCAGTTTTCGAGGTCTTCCGCCCCCTTCTTCGCCCGGGACGGCCGAAATGTGGTTCCCACGATCTCCTGCGTATCGTTGTCAACACCCCAGACCAGGTACGCGTTCGCCTTGCCGCAAAGGGCCGCAGAGTTGGAGAGCGCCGAGATGTACTCGCCCATCTCCTGCGGGTCGGCGTTGTTGCGTTTGAACTCCACCCACTCCGTCTCGCCCGCAACGTTGCAGAGTTCATGCAGGAGCCCGGCCAGATACTCGGGGCTGTCACTCCTCGACATTGGCGCTCTCCTCGACGGGCCTCAGCCCGTCGCCGCCGTGTCTACTTCTTGCCCTTGCCGCGGTTCGGTTTCTGGGCCTCGTCCATCTTGCGGCGGATCCAGGCCTCGGCGCGTTCGCCGATGGACTTCTTGCGGCCGGCGACGCGCGACTGCCGGGCGGCCGCCTTGCCGGGTTCGCCGGGCGGTTCGGGCGCGTCCGCCCGCTCGGCCTTGGCCTTGGCGGCCTCGATCCATCGGTGGCGGAAGAAGCGGCTCTCCACCAGCCGCACCAGGCTGGAGGTCGTGATGTACAGGCACAGCCCGGACGGCGCGCTGTAGAGCACGACGCCCAGGAAGACGGGCATGATCCGCATCATCATCTTCTGCTGCTGCTGCATCTGGGGGTTCGCGGAGGCGGCGGAGGAAGACATCGGCATCAGTCTCTGCTGGACGTACATCAGGACGCCGACGGCGATGGGCAGAATGTTGAAACTGGTGATGCCCCCCGCCCCGCCGAGCATCGACTCGATGCCGCCGATCACCCACCCCAGCAGCGGGATGTCCTTCCCCGGCAGGTACAGCGGCTCGGCCCAGTGGATGAGCGCGTCCGGCGCCGAGAGGTCCTGAAGAAACAGCGACCCGGCCGGAATCCAGCCGGCCGGCAGAAACGCCGAGTGCCGCAACTGGATCGCCACCAGCAGCGCCCCGTAGAGGCCGATCCAGATGGGCATCTGGACGAACATCGGCAGGCACCCGCCGAACGCCTTGAAGCCGCCGATCTTGGCCATCTCCTCCTGGAGTTTCTTCTGGTCGTTCGCGTACTTCTCGCGAATCTCCTGCATCTTGGGACCGAGGCGCTGCATCTCGGCCATCGACTTGGCGCTCCACTTCGTGACCGGGAGCAGGACGATCTGAAGCAGGATGACCAAGAGGATGATGGCCACGCCCCAGTTCTGTACCACCGAGTGCAGCGCCTCGACGACCGCCAGCAGCAGCCGGCTGATGGGCGCGAAGAACGAGCAGCACTGGCTCCACACGACCAGTTTGTCCAGGCCGATCTTCTGGTAATACGCCTCCAGGTGATCGGGGTCCTTCGGACCGGCGAAGACCACGAACTCGTGGCGGAGCGGCTCGTCCGCTTCCAGTGCCACGGCCTTCGACTCCAGGCGGACGACCGGCAGGGTCACCTCCGACCGGCCTTCGGTCACGGTCCGGCCCGACACCTCCGCTCCGGCCGCGAACGTTCCCGAGGCCGGCGGCGAGGTGGGAATCACGTGGCTCCCGTCCGGGGCGGGCACCAGCGGGATCAGCACCACCGTAAAGTACTTGTCCTCCTGGCCCAACCAGGCCATCTCCGGGCCGATGCGCGGCCCGCCCTCGATTTCGCCTTTGTACTGCTCGACGTCCACCTGGCCCTCGGCCCACCGGCCGACGACGGCCCCGCGGTAGTCGCGGCGCTGGCCCTCGCGCGGCAGGGCGGGCGGACCGTGCAGCACGTAGTACGCCTGCTCGAGGCGCGGGTCGCGGGCGACGATCTCGACGGCCATCCGCAGTTCGTACTGCGGGACGGACTCGCCGTCCTCGCCGGCGGGGCTGCGCGGAAAGAGCGTGTACGCCCGGCGGACCGTGGCCAGCGGCGCCCCGCCGGAGTCCTGCACGTCCACTTCGAAGACGGCCGAGGCGCGATCGTCCGCCGCGTCCTTCACCCGCCACGGGACGCCGGCCAGGTCGGCCCTGCCCCATCCTTCGCGCCCTTCGAGGCGAAGACGAAGTTCCTCGACGGCCATGGCCGGTTCGTCCGCCTCCGGACCCACCAGGTGCAGGGGCTCGCGCTCAACGGGCGGCAGGTCGCGATCGGCGACGGTCTCGAAGAACTTCTTGCGCGCGAGCGTCAGCCGCCGCATCGCCGCCCCCGTGGGATGGATTTCCGCCTCCAGGTCGAAGCGGCTGATGGGCAGGTCGGAGCCGAGCACGACGGGCGCGGCGGCTTCCGCGGCGCCGACGGCGGCGAGGTCGTAGGTCTCGGCGCCGGCGGGGGGTGCCTCGCCCGTCTCTTCCTTTTCCCCCGTGCCCTCCGCCGTCTCCTCGCCGGGCGTGGCGGGCGATTCGGCGGGGGCATCCGGCCGCTCGCCGGGCGGGGACGGCTCGGGCTTCAGGAACGCCTGGTAGGCGTAGAACATCGCCGCCATCAGCGCCGCCGCCACCACGATCCGGATGACCGTTTCTTTATCCAACGATAACTCCGATGCGGAAGGGAAGAGGGGTCCCGGCGCCGGACGCCGGGTCAGGGTGACCTACCGCCCGTCGGCCAGCCGGTTCGCCAGGAACTCGTCCAGAACGTCGGTGGCCAGGATCTTTTCCATCGTCTTCTTGTGGTCGTACGGCACGCGGCGCCAGCGGACGTCGCGGCCGGAGAGCGTGACGTAGCACGCCCGCGGGTCGAGGTCGCGCGGCTGGCCCACGCTGCCCACGTTCACGATGGCCTTGCGGCTTCCGATCGTGTACTGGTCGCCGACCTTGGCCGGGCTCAGGAACTCGTACGTCTCCGTGAACACCCCGGGCAGGTGCGTGTGCCCGACGAAGCAGACCTGGCTGAACAAATCGAACACGCCCACGAGGTGCGGCATGTTGAGTTCCGCCTCGTCCGGGAAGAGGTAATCGTGCATCGGCCGCTGGGGCGACCCGTGGACGAACAGGACGGAGTTCATCTCGCGAAACGCCGGCATCCCGGCCACGAACTCCCACCGGCGGCGCCGCTTCTGCTCATCTTCCTCGGCGCTGAGGCGGCGGCGGGACCAGAAGATGGCCGTCTCGGCCGGCGTGTTGAACCCCATCGGCTCCATGAAGACGGCGTGGTCATGGTTGCCCATGATGACGAACTCGCACCGCTCCATGACGCGGTCGACGCACGCCGCCGGGTCCGGCCCGTACCCGACCACGTCGCCGAGGCAATAGATCTTCTCGACGCCCTGGCGGTCGATGTCGGCCAGAACGGCGTCCATCGCCTCGAGGTTGGCGTGGATATCCGACACGATGGCAACGGCGGGTGGCATGGATTCCTCGAACGTCGCGTGCCCGGTAGAGGGCGGCTGGTTACGATGCCTCGCCGGTGGGCTCGGCGTCGCCGGGCTTTTCGGCCTCCTCGACGAGCATGACGGGGATGTCGTCGCGGATCGGATACCGCAGCCCGCACGACGGGTTCTGGCAGATGAGCCGGTCGCCCTCGCGAACGACCTTCGTCCGGCATGCCGGGCAGACAAGGATATCGAGCAGTTTGTCGTCAATCATGGCAGCCCCTCCCCGTAGCGGCCGGCCGCCGGCCGACCGTAGCGACGCCAGTTTAGGCGGCCGGCGGGCCAAGTCAACCGTTTTATGCCGCCCGAGCCTTTCGCCGGCCACCTCGCCGCGCTATAATGCCCGCCGCCGAGGTCGTGGCGCGGGGCGCCCGCCGTTCGAGCCCGCCGCGGGAGCGGCGGGTCACCGCCATCCGGCATGTCGCGTGCCACGACAGACGGGGATGTCCGGCCGCTGCCGCGGCCGGCTCGGGCGGCGCGGGCATGCGCCGGCGGCTCAAGGGAAGACTTCATGCACCTGCTGGCCATCGAAACGAGCGGCGCGCGCGGCGGCATCGCCCTCCTCGCCGCCGGCGGCGAGGGCGACCCCCGACTCCTGGAGGAAGCGTACCTCCAGGAAGGCCTCCGCCACGCCCGCGACCTCCTGCCCACCCTTCGCGACGCCTGCGACCGGGCGCACCTGGTGCCGACGGCCATCGACGCCCTGGCCGTCAGCATCGGCCCCGGCTCGTTCACGGGCGTGCGGATTGCCGTCACCCTGGCCAAGTTCGTGGCCCACGACGCCGGTGCAGCGGTCATCCCTGTCCCGAGCCTGCGTGCCCTGGCCGAGAACGCCCCGCCCGACCGCTCGCCCGTCTGCTGCATCCGCGACGCCAAACGCCGCGGCCTGTACGCCGGCGTCTTCGAGCGGCGGGGGGGAGCGCTGGAGGAGACGTTCGGCCCCGCGCTCATCCAGCCGGACGACCTGGCCGCGCGGCTCCCGCCGGGGACGCTGGTCCTCGGCCGGGGTGTGCCGAAGGCCCGCGAGGCGCTGGCGGCGTTCGACCTGGCGCCGGAGGACCTCTGGGACGTCCGCCCCTCGGCGGTGGCGCGCCTCGGCTATGCCGCGTGGCAGACGGGCGCCGCGGCCGACCCGCTCCGCCTGGAGCCGCTGTACCTCCGCCGGCCGGAGGCCGAGGAGGTGTGGGAGCGCCGGCACGGGCGCGACGACCGTTGACGGCGCCCTCCGCCCGCGGTAGGGTGAAGCCTTCCGGCGGAGGTGCCGGCTGCCGGTGCCCGCGCGCCCCGCCTCGGTGCGCATCCTCAACCACGCAGGAGACGCCATGAGCCACCAGCGCAAGGCCCGCCATCGCGAGCATCCCGAGCACGGCTACTCCACCCGCGCCATCCACGCCGGCGAGGGACGCGAACGCTACGCCGACGCCATCACCACCCCCATCGTCCAGACCTCCACCTACGCCTTCAAGGATACCAAGGAGGTGGAGGCCTACACGAAACACGGCAAGACGCGGTTCGAGTACGGCCGGTACGGCAACCCGACCGAACGGGTGGCCCAGCGGCGGCTGGCGGAACTCGAGGGGGCCGAGGACTGCGTCGTCTTCGCCTCCGGCATGAGCGCCATCGTCACGACCATCCTGACGCTCGTCCGCAGCGGCGACCACCTGGTCATCACCGACGACGCCTACAAGAAGACGCTGGAGTTCTGCTCGGCGTACCTGGCGCGGTTCGGCGTGGACTGCACGATCGTCCCGTTCGGCGATTACGAGGCCCTGGAGAGCGCCATCCAGGAGAACACGCGGTTCATCTTCTCGGAGTCGCCCACGAACCCGTATCTCAATATCTTCGACCTGGAGCGGCTGAAGGAGATCGCCGACCGGCACCACGTGCTCACCGTCATCGACTCCACCTTCGCCACGCCGGTGAACCAGCGGCCGATGGAGTGGGGCGTGGACCTGGTGATCCACTCGGCCACGAAGTACCTGGCCGGCCACAACGACATCCTCGCGGGCGCGGTGCTCGGCCGGAGCGAACTCATCGACGAGATCCGCGACCTCCACAAGGCGCTCGGGGGCGTCATCGATCCCCATTGCTGTTACCTGCTGCTCCGGGGCCTGAAGACGTTCGCCCTCCGCATGGAGCGACAGAACGCCACCGCCCAGAAGGTGGCCGAGTTCCTCGAGGGCCATCCGCGCATCAAGCAGGTCTATTACCCGGGCCTGGCGAGCCATCGGCACCACGACATCGCCGTCCGACAGATGGACGGCTTCGGCGGCGTGGTCACGTTCGAGACGAAGGGCACGCTGGCCGAGTGCAAACAGTTCCTCGACTGCCTCCAGTTGTGCTTCATCGCGCCGAGCCTGGGCGGCGTGGAGACGCTCATCACGCACCCCGCGATCATCAGTTACTACGACTACCCGCGCCAGAAGCGGCTGGAACTGGGCATCACCGACACGCTCGTCCGCCTGGCCGTCGGCGTCGAGGACTCAGGCGACATCATCGCCGACCTCGACCAGGCCCTGACGTGCGCCGTGCGCGCATCCAAACGGACGTCGAGGCGCAAGAAATGACTTTCGCCCTCGCTGCAGACCGCCCTCCGATGGTACACTGGAACGCAGACACGGGTACTCCGGATGAAGGAGGTGTCCCATGCATGCCGCACTGGCTGAATCCGATGCGGGCCACGCGGGCACGCCGCAGGCGAGGTCGGCGGCCGATGAGGGGCGGACCCTCTTCGGCAAGATCGCCCTGCCGCTGGCGGTCGTGCCGTGGGCGGTGGTGGCCATGCTCATCGTCTTCCGGCCGCCGGTCGGCGGGATCATGGACTGGGCCGGCATGATCGCCGGCTTCGGCTCCATCCCGCTGGCGCTGGCCCTGGGCGTGGCAGGCCTGTTCGGCGACGGGCGCAAGGCCCTCGCGATCGCTGCCACGGTCCTGGCCGTGGCGAACGGTCCGATGCTGTTCTGGGCCGCCCAGGCGTTTGAGTAAGACGGCCGGCTCACGGCTCCCCTGACCGGTCTGACAGACGGCTGCACGCCCGTTCGGTCGCGCAGCGGTCGGGCGTGCGCGGCCGGTTTCCGTTTCCCCTTCCGTCCGTTCCGGCGTTCCCGGGTACCGCCGCGATGCCTTTGCGGCTCCCCCGTCGCTCTTTTCCCGTTGCCCCATCCCTGTTCGCGGGTTAAATGGAGGAACCGCGGCCATCGGCGGGCCGCCTGCAAAAGGAGATCGCACCATGCATCACCGTCTGACCTGGTTGACCCTGGCCTGTCTCGTCATTGCCGGCACCGCGCTTGCCGCCCCCGAGGAAAGCGAGGTCCAGGGGCTTTACGAAGGCGTCTGCGCGGCCGGCGGCGGCCGGCAGAAGGTCGAGGCCCGCGTCGTCGCCACCGGCAACGGCAAATTCGACGTCTTCCTCCGCGAGATGGTCTCGGGCGGCGGCACGAAGGCGCTCGGCAAGATCGAAGGCAAGACCGAGGGCGACACCGTCCGCTTCGCCGGCAAGGTCGGCGGCACCGAGTGGTCCGGCGCGTGGTCCGGCGGCGCGATCGCCGGAACGTGCGGCACCGGCAAGTTCGCCCTGAAACGGGTGGTCCGCAAACCGCCCACCCTGGGGAAGGAACCGCCCGAGAACGCCGTCGTCCTCCTCGCCGTCGGCGAGAAGGACTTCGACGAGGTCGTCGTCCGCAAGGACAAGAAGGGGAACCAGGCCGAGTGGGTCCCCGGCGACGACGGCGGCTTCGTCGTGCCGAAGCGCGGGTTCAACTCGAAGCAGCGGTTCACCGGCCCGTTCCGCGCCCACGTGGAATTCAAGGTGCCCCTCAAGCCGAAGGCACGCAGCCAGGGGCGCGGCAACTCGGGCGTGTACCTGCCCAACGGCAACGAGATCCAGGTGCTCGACTCCTTCGGCATGACCACCTACACGGGCGGCGGGTGCGGCGGCCTGTACAAATGGAAGGATCCCGACGCGTTCGACGCGTTCTCCCTGGCCAGCCTCCCGCCCGGCCAGTGGCAGACCTACGACATCGAGTACCGCGTGGACACGAAGGACGGCAAACCCACCGGCAAGCCGCGCATTACGGTGTGGCACAACGGCATCAGAATCCATGACAACGTGGAACTGAAGGGCAACGCCCGCGCGGGAAACTTCCACTTCCAGGACCACGGCAACCCGGTCCAGTACCGGAACATCTGGGTCGCGCCGCTGGAGTGAGGACGGCGGTGCCTGGGTGCCTCCGTGCCTGGGTGAAAGGCGTTCATTGGGTGGGCGCGGCGGTCAGTCTTGGCCGCCGCGCTTCTCGTGTTGCTCCCTCTTCCGCCAAAGGAGGGGGAAACCGAGGGGACGGTAAGGCGCCCGTGCCACGGCCGGCCCGTTCGACGTCGCTCAGGGCATGCCTTGTGCGACCGCCTCGCGCAACAGAAGACCACGGCGTGCCGCGGCCTGCGTCCGAGTATCTGAGAACGAGGGGAACTCCGTTCCGCGCGGTGGGTCTGCCGGCCCATCGCGCTTCTCTATCGCGAGAACCGTAGGCCCCAGCGGCCCTCGGCCGTCTCCGGCACCGCCACGAGGTGCACGTCGTTCGGCATCAGGCACCACGCCCACACGGCCACGCCGTGCTCGCGGCACGAGGCCGCCATGAGGCGGACGTACGTGTCGTAATCCTCGTCGCGGAAGAACGTAGGCTGCCGCCGGTTACCACTACAACGCTAACTCGTGCGCGGCGGGTCATGGGGTCCCGCTACCGCGCCCCGCCGCTCGGGTCAAGGGAATTAAGGTGCATGTCACCGGAACCGGGATGTCACCGGAACCGGATCAGGGAATTAAGGTGCATGTCACCGGAACCGGGAAGGTGCATGTCACCGGAACCGGATGTCACCGGAACCGGAAGGTGCATGTCACCGGAACCGGACCACCGGAACCGGACCGGGACCGGAGCCCTTCGGGCCGCGGGTGAGGCCGACGCCGACGCGACGGGGCTCCAGGGGCTTGAGGGGGCCCCTGATGGGGGATCCCCCGCTTGCGTTGGGCATGGGCCGAGGGGGTCTGGGGGAGATGGAATCTCCCCCAGGGCGTGCCTCGCCCCAGCACGCTGACGGAGCCGTGGGCCGCCCGTCCCCCACTTCTGGGACGATACCAACTTTTTGGGAGGAGAGCCCTTTTAATTCATATGGCCCGTAGTTGATTCTTCGTAAAAACCCGAAATTTCCGGGGCGTTTTTCGCGCGTTTTCGCGCGTTTCCGAAAAAAGCGGGGCAAAAGTCGCGCGTTTTGCCTTACCCATTTTAACATTTCGGACCCGAATCGTCCCTCACGCGTCAGAATCGGCGATTCGAGGTCCGAAAAGGCGCATTCTCGGGGGTGGCGAGGAAGGGCGTTTTCTCAGAGTATCGAAAATGCGGCCTCACCCGGAGGCGCAAAACGGCGGAAGGCATGCCTCACGCAAAGCCTGCTCCGCCCTGCGAAGCGGGCGACGCAGCCCGCGAAGAAAGGGCGCCAAGCCGCAAAGACGGCAAGGCCGCCGCACTCCATAAACAGCAACGCCGCAGCCTACTTCGGTTCGGCTGTGCGGGCGATGGCGACGTCCTTCTTCACCTCCTCCAGCAGTGCCTTCCAATCCAGGACGTGCGTGCGGGAGAGGAGTTGCGGCCGGTACCGGCTCGTCGCCACCTCCGCGTACGCCTCCCATTCCTTGACGGCGTTCTCGAGGTGCCGGACGGCCCGGTCGCGGGCCGCCTTGCGGGCGGGGTCGGCCCGGAAGACGGCCAGGTCCGCGGCGCCGCGGATCTTGTCGGCGTAGTACCGGCCGAGGCACGCCATCGATTCCATGTCCGTCAGGGTGGCGGCGAGTTCCTTGCCGAGCCCCGGGCCCTTGCGCAATGCGGCGACGCCCGCCAGGGCCCGCGCGGCCAGGCGGTCGAGATGGTCGGCCACCTCCATCGGCGTGAGGCCGTCGGCCGGTTCGCCCGTCACGACCGTCTTCGCGTACTCCTGGACGGACAGGATGCCGGACGTCCGCAGCGGCGGGTGCTTGAAGAACCCTTCGACCGTCAGGAACCCCCCGCTGGAGATGCACCCTTCCGGGGCGAACTGGAAGTCGTTCACGCGGAAGAAGAACCGGTTGACCTGCGGCACGATCTTCGACGCCGCCGCCCACGTGTCGTACAGCCGCGCGGGGTCGGCCTCCGGGAACCGGGCCGCCAGCCGCCGCTCGAAGTCGCCGCGCGTCAGCGTCAGGTCGTACCCCAGCCGGCCCCACAGCATGAAGCGGTACCAGTGCTTGTCGACCTCGAGCCGGCCGGCGAGGTCCGGGTCGCGGCTGACGAACTCGCGGCCCCAGACGAAACCGTCCGGCCCCATGTAGAAGCCGGCCTCGTACCGCATGAGGTCGCGGGGCACGTTCTGGAGGAACTCGCGGACGTAATCGGCGTCGCCCCACCGGTGCACGAAGAGGTCGTCGTTGCGCAGGTTCAACCAGCACGGCACGCGGTGCCGCTCGAGTTGCCGCCGGTACTCGATGTCGAGGTACGGCGACGTGGTCGTCGAGTACAGGCGGGCCCGGGCGTACTTGTGGCCCGTGTTGAACGGGCCGTCGAACGCCTTGAAGGCGTCGGTGATGCGTCCCAGGTCGGCCTGGTGCTGGCGGAAGATGAAGCGGATCGTGCGGCCCGGATCGGCGGCCTTGGCGTCCATCACGCCCTGGCCGTATGTCTGCCACAGCCACTTCTCGATGCTCGTGCCCTTCAGGCGGCCGCGATGGACGTGCTCGCCCGCCGTCACGCCGATGCCGTCGACCTGCGGGTAGGTCTTGAGGAACTCGCCGATACAGTACCGCATGTAGGCGATGGTCTTGGGGTTGTCGGGCACGTCGGTGATGCCGTGCTTGCCGGCCGCCCCGAACGTGTAGATGTTCCAGTGGAACAGGTGGATCTCGATGCCGCGGGCCTCGGCGCGGTCGAACACCTTCGTCCAGAACGCGATCTTCTCATCCAGCGGCATCTTCCTGACGACCCGCGTGTTGGCCGGGTCGAATGGGTCCGGCCGCGCGAAGTGCCGGTCGGTCTTCGTCGTCACGGGTTCCTTGAGGACCCGCACGTCGTCGTAGTTGATGCCCGGGTAGTCCGGCAGCCGCACCAGGCCGGGGTACGGGTGGGTGGTCCAGAGCGTCAGCACGTTGTAGCGATTGCGGGCCAGCGTATCGAGGAACTCGCGCCAGAAGTCCCACTCCCACATGACGGCCACGTTCTCCTGGGCGGCGGTGCCCGTGTCGTCGTACGAGGGGGCCCGGGCGTCGAAGGGGATGTTGAACTTCAGTCCGCGGCGAAAGACGTAGGGCTTGCGGGCCATTTCGCGGACGGCGTCCAGACCGCCGCCGAGGGCCACCTGTTCGGCCAGTTCCAGGCCGCCGTACATCGCCCCGCACGCGTCGCCGCCCACGACGCGGATCGCGCCGGGGCCTTCGCGGCGAATCCGGAACGCCTGCGGCCCGAGGCCCGGTTCGTTTAGCGAGAACGCGATCCGCACGGCGGGGTCCTTCGCGTCCACCGCGTAACCGGCCTTGCGAAGGGCCGCGCGGACCTCGTCGGCCGCGAACGCGATGCGCGGGTCGGCCGCGTCGTAGTCCAGAACCGCGCTGCGGCCGGCGGGGGCCGCGGCGGCCCGTGCGTCCCTTGCGCCGTCGCCGCATCCGACGGCGAGGAGCAGCGCCGCGACGGTCATCACCGCGGCGGCGCGAGGGAGAGGCCTGGTTGCATCGCTCGGGAGCCGTATCCGCGAAGCCGTCATGGCGGGTCCTTTCGATGGCGGGCGGCAATGCCCTGCCCTTGCCTGTACCGGGCGGGTGGGGGAATGTCAAGGACGCGGCTTCGCGCATTGCGGGACGGACCGTCAGCCGGTACAATGCTCGTTCGCGCCTGAAAGAGCGCGGCGGGTCCGGAGACCCGCCCCGCCACGAGCGTAACATTCCTGTCATCCGGAGGCACCATGCCCATCACCGTCAACGGCGAGGCCATCCAGGACGAGGCCGTCGAGGCCGAGGCCGAACGCATGCGGCCGGAGTTCGAACGGACCTTCGCCGACGAGGAGAAGGACGAGCGGGAGGAGCGGCTCCAGCAGTGGGCCCGCGAGAACGCCGTCGAGCGGACGCTGCTCGAACAGGCCGCCCGCGCCGACACCGAGCCCCTGCCCGAGGAGCAACTCGCCGACGCCCTCGACCGGGCCCGCCGGCAACTCGGCGACGACGCCGACGTGGACGAGGTCCGCGACGAGGTGGAACTGAATCTGAAGATCCAGCGGCTCCTCGAACGCGCCGCCGCCGAGGCGCCCGAACCGACCGACGAACAGGTCCGGGCCTACTACGAGGAGAACCGCGACGCGTTCCGCGCGCCGGAGCGGGTCCATGCCGCCCACATCGTCATGCACGTGGACGCGAACACGCCGCCCGAGGTGGCCGAGGAGAAAATCCGCGAAGCCCGCCAGCGCCTGGACGCCGGCGAGGATTTCGCCAAGGCCGCCGACACCGCCTCCGACTGCCAGGACCCCGGCGGGGACCTGGGGTGGTTCGCGCGGGGGCAGATGGTCGAGGAGTTCGAGAACACCATCTGGAAAATGAAGCCCGGCGAGGTCAGCGACATCTTCGCCACGCGGTTCGGCTGGCACATCGTCAAGATGATCGACCGCAAGCCCGAGGGCGTGGTGCCGCTGGAGGAGGTCGAGGACCTCGCCCGCGAGCGCGCCCAGCAGGCGTTGCGGGACGCGGCGGTCGAGACGTACCTCGACTCGCTCCGCGAAAAGGCGACCATCGAAGAAGCGTAGCCTTCCGCCTCACGCCTCACGACTCACGCCAAGAGACAAACGGCAACGGCAACGACGGTTCGCGTCTTGGCGTGAGGAGGGGTCACTTCGCCCTGGCGTCGATTTCCTCCAGTTTGAACCGGACGCTGACGATGTACGGCGCCTCGCCCTTCGTCCAGTGGCCGTACGTCGTGGCGATGAACGTGCCGCCGGGCAGCCGTTCGACGGCCGGGTAGGCGCAGTCGGCGCCGCGGTGGTTGTCCCTGAGACGGACGCGGTACTGCCCCTCGCGCCCCTGCCGGATGTCCTCGTACGTGCCGACCCACATCACCCAGTCGCCCTTCGTCGGGCTCTTGCGGGTCGTGTCGCGGAACGAGACGACCAGCCGCCCGTCCGGGGCGTATTTGCCCACGTGCCGGTCGCCGGTGAGGGCCGCCGGCACCTGGCGGGGCGGCGTCCAGGTCCGGCCCTCGTCGCGCGAGAACATGACCATGGAATTATACTTGCGGCTGTTCTCGCGGAGAAGGACGGCGATCTCCTTGCCGTCGGGCGACCGGATCGCCCCCGGCTCGCAGATGTGCGGGCCGTCCGTCCACTTCGCGATCGGAATCGGGTCCGACCACGTCAGGCCGCCGTCGGACGAGAGCGTCTTGTAAACGGTCCACGTGCCGGTCCGCTTGCCGGCGGGCGACTGCCGGTGCCGGCCCGGTCCGCCCCTGATGAACCGCCCGTCGTCGTGAAAGAGGGCCATGTACGAGCCGTCCGCCAGGCGCACGCAGGACGCCATCGCCACCACGCCGCCGAAGTCGCCGATCGGCTCCAAGGGCGTCCACGTCAGCCCGTCGTCCTCGCTTCGGGCCATCTTGATAGGATATAGGCCGGAGAACAGGATGAGCCAGCGGTGCCCGTCCGGGGCGACGGTGCGGTAGAGCGTGGGCACCTCCTGGCTGCTGGCCCAGTTCGCGGGCGTGGGCAGGCGGTCGGACCACGTGAGGCCGGCGTCGCCTGAGCGCTTCAGAACAATGGCCCCGCTGCCGTGGCCCTTCGGGTAGACGGCAAACATGGTGCGATGGTCTTCGAGGAGGACCGTGGTGGGATGGCCGAGGTACTGGCCCTCCTCGCGGTCGACGACCGTCTGGCGGTCGGTCTCGCCGGCGAGGTCGATGGTGGGGAGGGTGTACCCCGGCTCCAGAGTGCGCGGCGGGGGGCCTTCGAGGGCCGGGCAGGCGACGGGGGCGCCCTCCCACGCACCGACCGGCACCGCCGGGGCAAGACAGGCGACGAGAACGAGGACGGGCGGCAGCCATCTCGCGGACATGGAAAAGCCCCCGGCTTTGAATGCGGCTGTTAACACCACGACGCTAAGTCGGCCATTTGCGCGGTGGGTCTCCGCAGCGACCGCGCTCGAAACGCCTCTTACGGGGCTGCGCGGCGGGTGCGGAGACCCGCCGCGCACGAGTTAGCGTTGTAGTGTTAAGCCGTCGACGGCACGTCGACGGTCGTTGGTGTTCGAGCCGGCCCCGGAAGCGGCCGGACGCCCTCATCCGCCCTGGCCGCCCGGCCTGCTCGCGTCGACCTTCGGTCGCCGGCTCAAGCATCGCACGGCCGGACGAGACCGGCCGTGGCACGTTCCCTGCATTTCTCAACGGGAGCGCGGCGGGTGCGGAGACCCGCCGCGCTTATCGCTCTTCCACCGCGCCAATCCGAAATCCGCAATCCGAATTCCGAATTCGGTCACTTCCCGATGGGCACGAGGACGATGTTGCGGAACTGCTTGTGCGAGCCCTCGGCCTGGAGGCAGATCTTGCCGGGCACTTCCTCGCACTCGGTGGCGGTGTTCTGGATCAGGTTGTTGACCTTGATGACCAGGTCGCCGCCGTCCAGGGTGATGCAGTAATCGTTCCACTCGCCGATGGGCCGCTCGTTCGACTCGTGCCGCTTGACGGTGTGGCGGCCCCGGGTCCGGTCCTCGGCCGTCTTCATGGGGAACTTATCGATATTCCAGATGTCGCCCATGGACCCGGACTGGCCCTGGGCCTCGATGGACTTCGGCCAGACCTTGTCCTTGCCGGTCATCCGCACCAGGACGCCGGAGTTGCCCTTCTGCACGTGCTGCAACTGAAGGTGCAGCGTGTAGTTGGTGAAGTCGTCGGTGGTGCGGATGTAGCCGGCGGGCCGGCCCGTGTCGTCCAGGACACCGTCCTTGACGGTGAAGGTCTTGGCCTCGACCATCTTCTCGAAGGGGACCGTCCATCCGTCGAGGTTCTCGCCGTTGAACAGCCGCACCGCGTTGCCGTAATCCGACTTCAGGTGCTTGATGCGGATGTCCTTGAACTCGACGACCATGGGCGGCCCGGCGTGAATCTGGAGCGCCAGGAGTCCCTCGCGGATGGAGCCCTTCTTGTCGTTCGGGTCGTCCGGGTCGGTGGGGGTGTCGCTGTCGATGAGGGCCATCGTGGGGTAGCCGTTCAGGTAATGCCGCAGGTAAGTGCCCTGGGCGATGATGATGTACTCGTTCCAGCCCTTGCTCTCGTAGTATTTCTTCTCCTTGAGGGCATTGACGTCCGAGACCTTCGAGACGACCTTCTTCTCGCACTTGCCGTCGTCGCCCGGTTCGATGACCATGAAGTCGCCGACGTTCACGAGCCAGCCGCGCCCGCCCTCGTGGTACAGGAAGCCGACCTTGCCGGGATTGTTCTCGACCTCGGCCTGGTACCCGTTGATGCGCCACTTCTTGTGTTCCTTGCTGCGGTACTGGATGCCGGAGTTGCCGTTCTGGATGCGGAACTTGATCTTGAGGATGAAATCCCGCACCTTGCCGCCGCGCCAGACGCAAAACGTGTTGCCGTGAGCCTTGTTCTCCTCGGTCGTCTCGCCGCGGATGGCGCCGTCCTGGACGGACCACAGGCGCGGGTCGCCGTCCCAGCCCTCCAGGGTCTTGCCGTCGAAGAGCGAGACGAACCCGGCCGCCTTCTCCTCCGGGGTGATGGCGGCGGCCGTCCCGGCCCAGGCCAGGACGAGTCCCGCACCGACCAACATCGCAACGCATGCACGCATGATGCACCTCCTCCGAGTTCCGTGGACCCCCGGCCGGCCGCCCCGCCGTCGGGCCGGCCGGGCCGGTCTTCCGCATCGGGTATTAAACCGCCGGCAGGCGCCGGCGCATCGGTCAGAATACGGGAAAGTGCCGCGGCGGGGCCAGACTTTTCGCCGCCGGCCGACGGCCCGGCTGCATTGTGCCGGGTGCCATGCTTTCGCGCCTTTGCGAAAGCATGCTTCCCACCTCGGCCTCGGCTCCGGGACTGCCAGGGGGCGCCCCTTTCGCCCCGCCGGCGGCCCGCCACTGAATTCGCGCACAAGCCGTTGACTGGACATCTGGAACGCGAAAGCATACCCGTGCAAGGAAAGCCGGGCCATCCACCCAGGGGCCGGATGACCAGCCACTGCCCGGTGTCTTCGCGACGTCCCGACGGAAGCGCCCCGCGCCGAGCGTGCACGCCTGCGCCGCACGCCTCGGCCGTCGACCGCAGAAGCGTGCGCCGTCGCCCACCCAGGGAGTGCGCGGCGGCCGGACCGAACGCCGGAGCCCCACACCTTCCGGTACCCGCGAGAGCCCGTAGGAGGAGGGGTGGTCATGCAACGCCTGCTCGCTGTCGGACTGTCCGTTCTGCTCGCCGCCGCGGCGGCCGCCGACGATACCCACTGGCAGGCCGACCCGTCGCAGCCCGGCAACTGGTTCCTGCCCGAGAACTGGACCGCCGGCGTCCCCGGCGACACGGACTGGGCGTACGTCCAGAACGGCGGGACGGCCGTCATCGGCATCCGCACCGTCCCGGGCGACCCGGACGCCGGCGACATGACCGATTCCGACGCCTCCCGGGGCGCCACGGCCATGACGCTGGAGATCGGCGGCCGGCGGGGCGGCGCCATCTCCCAGGTCTGGCTGCACGCCGACTTCACGCACGGCCTGTACATCGGGGCGCGGGCAAACCTGCCGGCGGCGTACAAACTCGACCGGGGCTCCCTGGCGGCCGGCAGAATCCAGGTGGGCAGGGACTACGGCGTCGGCGAGTTCACCCAGGCGGGCGGGGCCGCCAAGACGGAGCGCCTGGCCGTCGGCGACTGGCCAATCTATCCCATCGGGCCGACACCGCCCATCGGGCCGAGACCTGACGTCACGCAAACGGCCGGCGCGGTGGACCTGTACCTGCCGCCCAGCCGCTTCGCCCTGGCCGGCGGCGAGTTCCACGCCGGCGCCGCCGCCATCGGCGCCACCGGCCGCGGCCGGGCCGTCCTGGAGGGCGGCATGCTGACCGTGCACGACCTGCTCACGGTGGGCGGCCCGCGGCCGTGGCCGCCCATCGACGGGCCCGTCCTGATGGACGCCGAACCGGTCGATCCGCCGACGGGCGAGGCCACCGTCAGCGTCTACGTGCCGCCGCCCCCGCCGTCGGACGGCCGGCTCGACATCTCGGGCGGCCGCCACGAAGCCCGGCGCGTCCACGTCGGCCGGACCGGCGCCGTCGTCCAGAAGGGCGGCGGCCTGCGGACCCACTTCCTGGCCATCGACCGCGGCGGCACGTGGACCTACGCCGGCGGCCGCCTCGCCATTGCCGACGGCATCACGTGCGACGGCGTCCTCGACTTCGCCGGCGAGGCCACCGGCCTGAAGGCCCACCACGGCGTGTTCAACTTCGGCCGGGGCAAACTCGCCGATACCGGCGACGCCTTCATGGCCCTCGGCCGGGAGTCGCTGGCCATCTTCCCGCGCGGCTTCAACCCGTACAAGGAGTTCGGCCACTTCGAGTCCGCCGGCATCGTCCACCATGCGGGCCGGCCCCTGCACATCTCCCGCCGCCGCGGCGTCGTGGGATGGGGACGCATCGACGACTTCACGGTCGTCCACGGTTACCTCCTGGCCGCCGCCGGCCCCACGGACGATACCGCCTACCCGCCGTACCCCGCCGGCATCGACCTGGAGAACGGCCTGGCGGTCCGCGGCGGGAAGGTGGACCTCGGCCGGGGCACCCTCCAGGTCCGCGACTGGCGAAGCGGCGTCACCCGCGGCGGCCTCCGTGCCCGACGGATGGTCGTCGGCCGGGGACTCGCCGGCCAACCGGTGCCCGTCGACGCCCTCGCCGAGGAGGCGGCCAGGAACGTCGCCGAGGCGGCGCTGCACAGGCACCACCGCCGGCCGTGGCCCAGCGGTCGCTTCACCCAATGGAGCGGCGACGTGCGGCTGGACCACCTGGCCGTCACGGAGGGGCTGTACCTGCTCCGCCGCGGCACGCTGGAGGCCGACCGGGCCGAGGTGGGCGGCCCCGCCTGGGGTCCCGGCCTCGCCACCTACATCCAACACGGGGGCCAGGCCGCCTTCGGCTCCCTCCACGTGGGCCGGTACATGCCGGTTCGCATCGCCACGAACGGGCCGGCCCCCCACGACATCACCGACCCGCTTTGCCTGGCGGAGACGGTGGCCCTGCCCGACGACGCCGTCCCGTGGCCCTGCCCACCGCACAGCCGGGTCTACGTGGCCGGCGGCCGCCTGAAGGCCAAGTCCATCACCCTGATGGGCTGGGGCGACCGCGCCTCGTTCTCGCAGACGGGCGGCCGCGTGGCGACCGACCGCCTCCGCATTGACGGCCAGGCCACCTACGGCCTGTTCGGCGGCGGCCTGACGGCCGGGTGCCTCGAGGTCGGCTCCCCGTATCCGACGCACGCGTCCAGCCGCCTCGCCACGCTCGCCCTGATGAGCCCCGTCGCCGACGTCCACGTGACCGAGCGGATGGTCCTCGGCCGCGGCAGCCGCCTGCGGGTCCGGTCCGGCGCGGCCGTCCGTCTGACCGGCACGTCCGACGACACGGGCAGCGTGCGCCCCACGACGTTCGACATCCTGAGCACCGACGAGCGGGCCCTGGCCGGCCTGAACAATCTCGCCCTCGTCTTCGAGGGCGGCACGGACGGCTGGAGCACCCTGGAGGTGGCCGGGGTGGACTACGGCTTCTCGAACCAGGGCTTCGACTTGAACTTCGCCCTGGAGGAACTGCACGTGGGCGGCGAGGAAGCCGCCGCCCTCCTCCGCCTCGTCGACCTCGTCGACAACCAGCCCGATTCCAGCGGCGCCGAGGCCCTGTACGTCGACCGCCTCTTCATCACGGAAGGCTCCTGCCTCGACCCCGCGGGCCTGAACATCTACTACCACGAGGGCCATTTCCCCGACGCGGGCGGTCTGTATGTGGGCGGCGACGACGACGGCAACGGCGGCCGAGGCGGCCTCATGCTGATGCCCGAACCGGCGACGCTCGCCCTCCTGGCCGCCGGAATCGGTCTCCTGGTCCAAAGAAGGCGGCGCGGCTAGCGCATTGTAAGTTCGCATGATAGCGCGGCGGGTCTCCGCGCCCGCCGCGCGTCCAGCGGGACACGGTCCGGCGCGGGGGGTCCCCCGACCCACCGCGCATCCCCCCGGAAGACGTACAACCCCCGGCAAGCCCCTCGTCCCCCGCGAGGGGCTTGCCCACCGCTCCGCGGCGCACCGTCACGGGAACCCGCCGAATCCCCCTTGAACTTGCCCGTCCGTCGTGGTGCAATGACCCGCAACATCGGCACGGCGCCGTTGCGCAGCAGGGGTGCGAACCTCGCTGCGCCACACGAACATGAAGGAGGTCGATCGCCCATGACACGCTCTCGCCTCATCGCCCTCACCCTGGCCGCGGCCGTCATCGTCGCGACGCTGTCCGCCCTCCCCGCAACGGCCGCGAAGCACAAAGGCCCGTCGGACGAGGAGGTCGCCAAAATCAAGGCCGCCTGCGCCGACGTGAAGGCCCGCGTCCAGCCGAAGAAGCCGCGCCGGCTGCTCGTCTTCTCCGTCTCGCACGGGTACTTCCACTCGTCGATTCCTTACGGCAAGGCGGCCATCCCGCTGCTGGGCGAGGCCACCGGCGCCTTCGAGGCCACCGTCAGCGACGACCCGGCCATGTTCGAGCCGGACCGCCTCGAAACCTTCGACGCCGTCTTCTTCAACAACGCGAACCGCGACGTCTTCCGGCCGGCGAACTTCAAGGACCTGCCGCCCGAGGAGAAGAAGCAGGTCGAGCGACGCGACGCCCACCTGAAGGCGAGTTTCCGCCAGTGGCTCGCCGCGGGCCACGGCGTCGCCGCCAACCACGCCGCCTGCAACATGTTCCGCGAGTGGCCGGAGTTCGGCGAGATCCTCGGCTCCCGCTTCTGGAACCACCCGTGGGGCGCCGGGTCGACCGTCATCATGAAGGTGGAGGAACCGAACCACCCGCTCTGCCAGGCGCTGGACAAAGAGCGCTTCCCCATCGTCGACGAGGTCTACCAGTTGAACGATCCGTACTCGCGCGACCTCTGCCGCGTCCTCGTCTCCATCGACACCGAGCGGACGGACATGGAGAAGGTTCGCAAGCGGATCCGCCGCACCGACGGCGATTTCGCCATGACATACATCAAGACGTACAAGCAGGGCCGCGTCTTCTACAACGCCTGGGGCCACATGCACGACCTGTTCTGGAACCCGATGGTCCTCCAGCACTGGCTGGACGGCATCCAGTACGCCCTGGGCGACCTGGAGGCCGACGCCACACCCAGTGCGAAGAAGTAGCGCGGCGTCCGCCGGCCACAGTCAGCCGCCGGAAGCATCCCGCGCGGCGGGTCTCCGCACCCGCCGCGCTCGAAACGGCCTTTCCAGGCCTGCGCGGCGGGTACGGAGACCCGCCGCGCACGAGTTAGCGTTGTAGTGCTAATCCCATGGCCGCGCAGGGCGTGGCCATGCCACCCCGACAGGAGCCCCGCCATGCACCGCCTCTCTCTCTTCGCCCGGCCTCTCCTCGCCGCGTGCCTCTTCGCCGCTACGGCCGCACCCGCAGACGGGGCGGAAAACCTCGTCGCCAACGGCGACTTCGCCGAGGCCGCCGACGGCAAGCCGAAACACTGGGACGCCACCGGCGACGCGCACGTCGCGCAGCGGCTGGAGGTGGCCCGCGACGCGTCCGGCAACCCGTATGCCCGCCTCGTCTGCACGGCGTACGAAAAGCGCGGCCCGGCCAGCCACGCCATGCTCGCCCAGACGGGCGTCGTCGCCCTCCGGAAAGGCCGAACGTACGAGTTCTCGTGCCGGGCACGGGCCGAGGGCCTCGCCGGCGGGGCCGTCGACCTCGCCGTCAGCAACACGAGGCACTGGTCGAACTGCGGCCTGCGAGGCAGCCTGCCCGTGACGCGACGGTGGAAGACCTTCCGCCGCGTCTTCCACGCCACGCAGACGGTGGCGGCGGCCGACACGCGGCTCCAGTTCTGGTTCGGCGAGACGGGCACGCTGTGCCTCGACGACGTGCGGATCGCCGAGATCCGCATGAAGGACGTGGCGTACACGGACGTGGTCCCGGCGGCCGGCGGGCGGAACCGCGTCCGCAACGGCTCGTTCGAGGCCGGCCCGGCCGGCTGGTCGTCCGAGGGCACCCGCACCGGCTGGGGGAACCTCAGCCGCCTGCAGGGCCGGGTCGAGAGCGGCGACGCCCCGCACGGCCGGTCGTTCCTCAGGATCCCGATGGGCGGCGAGGCCACGCCCGTCCTCGCGTTCGACTACTACGAGGCGACCGTCCGGCGGGAACTCGCCCCCATGGCCGTCACGCTCGGATGGATCGAGGTCGAGCCCGGCACGCCGCACACCCTCTCGGCGTGGATGCGTGCCGGCCGCGACGGCGTCCGGGCCCGCCTGGGCGTCCGCAGCCAACGGCCGACGGGCGGAAGGCAGGACGACGCCGAGTCCCTCCGCCTCACGGCCGAGTGGAAACGGTACACCGTCACCTTCCGGCCCGCCCACCCGTACGCGTACGTCTTCGCGGGGCCGGACCTGGAGGAGGAGGCCGAGGGGCACGTGGACCTCGACGCCGTCCAGTTGGAGTCCGGGGCGGCGGCCACGACGTTCGCTCCACGGCGGACGGTGGAGGCGGGCCTCGAACCATCCGCCCCCGGCGGCCTGTTCGTCGCGGGCGGGGAGAACGCGCTCGCCGTCCGTCTCGTCAATCACGGCGACGCGGCCGTCCGGTGCACGCTCGCGTTCGAGGTGACGGACTTCTTCGACCGTCCCGTCGACTGGCCGGGGATGGAAGCCGAGGTCGAACCGCGGACCGTCCTCGTCCGCCGCCTCCATCTGCCGCCCGACTGGCGCGGCTACTACGGCGTGCGGTGGACGCTGGAGGGCGGCGGGCCGGCCGAGACCGGTTCGCTCCGCCTGGCGGTGGTGCCGAAACGCCGCAGCGACGACTCCGTCCTCGGCATCAATCACGCCTTCGCCACGCCGTACCTGGTGCGGCAGGCGATGCGCGGCGGCGTGGGATGGTTCCGCGACTGGTCGCTGAAGTGGCAGCACGTGGAGCCGGAGCGCGGCACGTTCCGGTGGGAGCGGGCCGGCGACCAGATTCGCCGCGTGACGGACCTGGGGGCGAACCTCGTGTGCCTGCTCCCGCCGTTCCCGTCGGCCGACTGGATCAGCGAGGCGCCCGACACGCTGCCGAAGAGAGGTTACCCCGCCAGCCGCCTGCCCGCCGCCTGGGCGCCGAAGGAGCCGGCCGAACTGGCCCGCTTCATCGGCCAGGCCGTGCGGCGGTATAAGGATCGCGTCCGCGTGTGGGAGTTCCTGAACGAGCCCATCTTCACCGACTACGCCCTGCCCGGCGACTCGGGCAACCGCTACGACGGGCCGAACTACAGCCCCGCCGACTACGTTCGCCTGCTCGCCACGGCGTCGAAGGCCATGAAAGAGGCCGATCCCGCGTGCCGGGTCATCGGCGGCATCGCCGCCGGGCCGCTCCACCTGACGCCCGAGGTCCTGGATGCCGGCATCCTCAAACACATCGACATCCTGAACCTGCACGCCTATCCCGGCGCCCGCCGGCCGGAAGGGTACGTGCCGCAAATGGACCGGCTCCTGTCGCTGATGGACGCGGCGGGCGGGCGGGTGCCCATCTGGATCACCGAGTTCGCTTACTACGCCGTGGACGACCTGCCGCGCGACCCGTTCGTCCCGCGCCGCGGGTCGTGGTCCGAGCAGCGGCTGCTCGAGAGCGAACGCGCCTGCGCCGACCTCACCGTCCGGTACGTCGCCGTGAACCTGTCGCGCGGCGCGGAGAAGGTGTTCATCCACTCGGGCTCCAGCGGGTCGGCCCACGAGGCGAACTTCGAGTGCCCGCTCTTCGCCTACGGCGGGGCGCCGCGGAAGGTCCTGCCGGCCCTGGCGGTCCTGGCGGACCTGCTCGGGCCGGAGCCGACGTTCGTCGCCGAGCGGCGGTTCGGCCAGACCGGGTGGGCGCTGGCCTTCCGGAACCGGCGGCAGAGCGTCGTCCTGCTCTGGAGCACGGAGGCGGATTCCGGCGCGACGGTGGCCGTCCCCCCGACGCCGGGCCTCGCGCGGTTCGACCTGATGGGCCGGCCGGGCGACGTGGGGCCCGTGACGCTCTCGACGTCGCCGGTGTACCTGGTGGGCCCGCCCGGCAAGGCGAAGGCGGTGCTCGACGCCCTCCGGCCGTCCGAATGAAACGCACCCTCCGTCAACTCTGGCAGGTCGTGAAGACGCCGTTCCGGCTGACAGCCGGAGCGCTGCTGACGCTCCTCGGCCTCCTGGGCCTGCTGCTGCCGATCCTGCCGGGATGGATCTTCATCTTTCCGGGCCTCGCGCTGCTCCTGCCGGGGACGCGGGCGGGGCACTGGCTCCGCGAGAAGACCGAACGCGTGCGGGCCGAGGTGAACCGGCGCCGCGGGAAGACGGACGAACGGTCGCCGGAGGAGGTGCCGCCGGACGAAGCGGCGCCGGACGGGCCCGTCGAATAGACACGCGCGGCGGGCAAGACCGGCCGCCGCGCAGGCCCCGTATGAAGCAACGACCACGGCGAGATTCTTCGTCGGCCCGTTCGGGCCTCCTCAGAATGACATCGCTGGCGCGGCGGGTGCGGAGACCCGCCGCGCGGTCGGTTCACCCTCACCCTGCCCTCTCCCATCCAGGGAGAGGGGGAATGCCGCGGCACGCCGCGGCCTACGCCAGTTTGCCCATCTCCTTCATAAAGTCGGCGGCCTGTTTGGCGGCTTCCAGGGGCGGACGCTGCGAGTACCGTTCCTGTTCCACGATGTACCACTCGGTGCCGGCCACGGTCTCGCAGAGGCGGAAGATGTCCTTCCAGGGGCACGTGCCCTTGCCGACGTCGCCCGGCCCGCCGTGCTCCTTCAGGTGGACGGTGCGGGTCCGGCCGGGGAACATCTTGAGGTATTCGCACGGCTTGCCGCCGCCGCCCATGCAGTTGCCGGTATCGAGTTGCTGGCACACGCGGTCGCCGGTGTTCTTGAAGAAGATCTCCCAGGCGCAGGAGCCGTCCATCGGCTTGAACTCGGCCGCGTGGTTGTGGTAGCCGGTGTACATGCCGTGGGGCTCGATCGCCTTGGCGATGGCGTTGAAGCGTTTGGCGGCCTCCAGCCACGACTCCTTCGTCTTGCCGCCCGCGCCGGACGGCTTGATGAGGAACGTGTTGCCGAGCGTCTTGTGGAACGCGATGGTCTTCTCGAGGTTCTTCTCCTGGAGTTCGTGGCCGCGCACGTGCGACCCGCAGCACACGAGGCCGTTCTTGTCGAGGAGTTTCTTCCACTCGTCGGCGTCCTTGTTGTAGTAGCCGGCGAACTCGACGCCCTCGTAGCCCATCTCGGCGACCTTGGCGATGACGCCCTCCACGTCCTTCCCCAGGGGCCCGCGGACCGAATAGAGTTGCAGCCCCACGGGGATGCGTTTGCCGGCCCCGCGGGCGGCGGCGGCCCCGAGTCCCGCGAGGCCGAGTCCGACGGCCCCGACGGCCCCCGCCTTCAGAAACCCTCGCCGCGACAGATCCATGACGTGCCTCCCTTTCATGCCTGGCTCCTTGGCTGTGTCGGCTTCTTGCGAAAACCGAACGCGTTCCGCAGGGTTAAAACCCTACCAAGGTGCGAGGCACCGGTCAATAGCCGCCCCGGCCGGAAGTCCCTTTCCATTCGGAGGGCAATCCGCGTATAGTACCATGCACGAACCGCTTGCGGAGGAGATACGCCCATGCTGACCCGACGCACGTTCCTGACCGCCACCCTCGCCGGCGCCGGCGGCACCCTGCTTGCCGGGTGCACGCCCAGCACCGCCGCCCGCAAGAACGAGGTCCCCGCGGGGCCGTACCGCACCGTCACGCTCGGCAAGACGGGCATCGAGACGAGCCTGGTCGGCATCGGCACGGGCATGCACGGCGGCCGGCGGCAGAGCGACCATACGCGCCTGGGCCGCGAGACGTTCGAGGCCCTCCTGAAGGGCTGCTACGACCGCGGCATCCGCCTGTTCGACATGGCGGA
>JAWODB010000135.1:0-9506 GCA_046483505.1 Phycisphaerae bacterium | reverse complement strand
CCGGCCGGACAAGCCGGCCGGGCCACACATCGCCGGCCGCACCTTCATCGTACTTTTACTCGCCGCGGCGGGCGGCGGCGCGGTAGGATACGGGGCCGCCCGAGCGGCACGAAGGAGGCGTCGGCCCGATGGCCCTGATCCACTGCGATTTCGAGAGCGAGGTCCTCCGCCTCTCGACCTCCATGACCGTCATCCTGCCCCAGGTCGACGACGGGCCGTACGGCGTGGCCCGGACGGGCCCGGACGGCCTGTTCCCGGTCCTGTGGCTGCTGCACGGGATGTCGGACGATCACACGATCTGGCAGCGGCGGACGAGCATCGAGCGGTACGCGGACGCGGCGGGCCTGGCGGTGGTGATGCCGGCGGCCGGCCGCAGTTTCTACGCCGACATGGCCCGCGGCCTGCCGTACTGGACGTTCCTTGCGGAGGAACTGCCGCGCGTGGCCCGGTCGCTCTTTCCCCTGTCGGCCGAGCGGGAGGCGAACGCCGTGGCCGGCCTCTCGATGGGCGGGTACGGGGCCTTCAAGTGGGCGCTGTCGCGGCCGGAGGCGTTCGCGGCGGCGGCCAGCCTGTCGGGCGTCCTCGACGCCGCCACCGCCCCCGACCGCCTCGGCCCGGACGCGCAGCCGGAGATGGAGAACATCTTCGGCCGGCTCGACCGGATCGCCGGCTCAGACCACGACCTCATGCACCTGGCCGAGCGGCTGGCGGCGTCGGACCGGCCCCGGCCGGCGCTGTACGTGTGGTGCGGCACGGAGGATTTCCTGTACGAGGACAGCCTGACGTTCCGCGACCACGCCCGGCGGCTGGGCCTGGACCTGGTGTACGAGGAAGGTCCCGGCGAGCACGAGTGGGCCTCGTGGGACCGGCAGATTCAGCGGGTCCTGGCGTGGTTGCCGGTGGGGCGGCGGGCGCGGGCGACCCGCGCGTGACCGAGAACGGCGGGTGGCATGCTTTCGCGCCGTTGCGAAAGCATGCGCCCAGGGCGCCGGAGAGCACCCGGGGCGCGTGAGGCGAACCGGAGGAGGCTCCAGGAGTCCTTTTCCGGCGGGGAGTTGCGCGGCGGGTCTCCGCACCCGCCGCGCACGAGTTAGCGTTGTAGTGCCAGCCCGGCCGGGCACCCATCCCGGCTCCCCATCGGCCATCCGGGCGATGTGAGTCTGCGCCGCGGTCTCCGCTCGCCTCCCCACCACCGCCTCCACCCCCTGAACCCCCCGCTCCACCCCGCCCCGACTGTCCAACCTTTGCGTCCAAGAGGCCACAGCGCAAATGGCTCGATTCCGGCAAACGTTTGACGCCGGCCCCGCCGCGGCGGTAGGCTGAAGGGCGGACCCGCAGGCAAGGAGCCGATCATGGCCGATGCGCATATCGTGGTGCTCCAGGGGAGCCCGCACCGCGAGGGCAACACGGCGGCCCTGGTGGGGCACCTGGCCGACGCCGCCCGCGCCGAGGGCGCCACCGTCGAGGTCTTCCATCTGCACGACATGGCCATCTCGCCGTGCACCGGCTGCGAGGGGTGCCACAAGGAGGGCGCCGACGGCTGCGTCATCGACGACCGGATGAACGAGATCTATCCGAAACTCCGGGCGGCCGACGCCATCGTCTTCGCCAGCCCCATCTACTTCTTCATGATGAGCGCGCAACTCAAGACGGCCCTGGACCGGTGCTACGCGCTGGTGCCGTTGGCGGGCGAGTCGGCGCTGGTCGGCAAACGCGTGGGGCTGGTCTTCACCTACGGGGCGCCGGACTTCGTCCAGTCCGGCTGCGCGAACGCCGCCCAGACGTTCCGCGACGTCTGCACGTTCAACGAGATGGACCTGGCCGGCGTGGCGCACGGCAGCACGGGCCAGGG
The DNA here is from genome assembly GCA_046483505.1 of Phycisphaerae bacterium. Lineage (GTDB taxonomy): Bacteria > Planctomycetota > Phycisphaerae > FEN-1346 > FEN-1346 > BS750m-G62. Next base: position 7,654 of record JAWODB010000135.1, on the reverse strand, counting down.
CGGCATCCGCGACAACCGCGAGGCCATGGACGCCGCCGCCGACCTCGGGCGCAGCCTGGCCGGCGGGTAGCATTCCGCGGGATCGTTTTTAGCGCAGAGATCGCAGAAGGCGCAGAGAACGGCAGAGGACAACGGAGAACAGCGGAAGGAATAGAGTGCGCCGGAGGCGCTCGGCGATGAACCACATGTAGCCGCCGGACTTGTCCGGCGCGTTTGTGCCGCAGCGCGGGATCAGGCGCTTCCGGCGTACCCGGTTGCTCCGCCTTTGCCGTTTGCCGCTCTCTGTTTCTCTCTGCGTTCTCGGCGATCTCTGCGTTAAGAACCGAATGCCAAAGGAGCAACACCGATGCGTCGAATGCTGATCGTCCTGCTCGTCGGCGGCCTGTGCGCCGCGGCGGGGGCCCGCTCGAGCCACCCGCACCAGACGGAGGGGGCCGCCCGGGCCCAACTCGACCGCTTCGCCGAGACGTTCGAGACGGCCGACCAGTGGCGGGCCCGCGCCCAGCGCAACCGCGAGGGCATCCTCCGCGGGGCGAACCTCGATCCCCTCCCCGCCAAGTGCCCGCTGAATCCCGTCATCCGCGGCAAACAGGAACGCAAGGGCTACACCGTCGAGAACGTCGCCATCGAGAGCCTGCCCGGCTATTACGTGACCGGCAACCTGTACCGGCCGGCGAAGGAGCAGAAATCGTACGCCGGCATCCTGTGCCCGCACGGCCATTCGAAGAAGGGCCGGCTCGCCCCGTACACCCAGACCCGCTGCGCCACGCTCGCCCGTATGGGGGCCGTCGTCTTCGCCTGGGACATGGTCGGCTGGAACGAGTGCAACCAGATCAAACACACCGATCCCAACGTGTTGACCGTCCAGCACTACAACAGCATGCGGGCGCTGGACTTTCTCCTCTCGCTCGACGGCGTCGACGCCGACCGCATCGGCTGCACGGGCGAGTCCGGCGGCGGGACGCAGACGTTCCTGCTGACGGCCCTCGACGACCGCGTCAAGGTCAGCGTGCCCGTGGTGATGGTGAGCGCCCATTTCTTCGGCGGGTGCCAGTGCGAGAGCGGGATGCCGATTCATAAGAGCCGTATGCACGAGACGAACAACTGCGACATCGCCGCCATGGCCGCCCCGCGCCCCCTGCTCATCGTCTCGTGCGGCGGCGACTGGACGAAGAACGTGCCGGGCGTCGAGTTCCCGTACATCTGGCGGGTCTACAAACTCTTCGGCGCCCGGAAGAACGTGCACAACGCCCACGTCCTCTACGAGGGGCACGGGTACGAGTATTCGAAGCGCCTGCCCATGTACAAATGGATGGCCCGGCACCTGAAACTCGACCTGGAGGCCGTCGCCCTGCCCGGCGGCGGGGTGGACGAGACGGACACGGTCGTCGAGGACGAGGCGTCGCTGCACGTCTGGACGGACGACCATCCCCGCCCGAAGGACGCCCCCGTCGGGACCGAAGCGGTGCAGAAGGCGCTCGAGCAGCAGAAGCGCAAAGCGAAGAAATAGGCAACAACCACGGCAACGGCGGCCTCACGCAAAGGCGCAAAGCCGCAAAGACGGCAACGGCGAAAACAGGTCAACACCAACGGCCAAACACGTCGACGGCAGCGGCAAAGACGGCCACCGGACACGGGTGCCACATTTAGCCGCCGCGCTTGCGCGGCGCGTGCTGTTGGAGCCGCCAGCTACGAGCCTCAAGCCACGCCGCGTGTGTGGCCCGGCCGGTCTCGCCCGGCCGGGAGGATCGGAGTCGCCCGTATGCCAGCGCCGTGGGTGCTGGTGCGTCATGCCGGGCCGGGGTCCTCCGCCTTCTCCTCGTCTTCCTCCTCAATCGGCACGCGGTCGGCCAGGGCCTGTTGGGCGTCGCCGAGGCGGCCCAGCGGCACGAGCACCCGCACGCCCGACGGGTTCATCGCGTACTGCAGGTGCGACAGCGTCGTCGAGGCGTACCCCTGGTCCACCCACGCCGGCACGCCGCACGCGTTCAGGTACGCGGCGGCGGCGTCGGCCTCCGGCACCGTGGTGGTGGTCGTGGCGACGGCCGGGCCGCCGTCCTGGTAGGCCTTTGGATCGGTCGGGAGGCCCCGGCGTTCGGCCTTCCATTCCATGGCCGCCTCGCCGCGAGGCGCGTCGGAGGGGCCGAGGGCCGCGACCACCGCCAGCGCCAGCCCCCCGCCCACCAGCAGGGCCGCCAGGACCAGCAGGACGACGGCCGTCCCGACCGGTCCCGCCAGGGCGAAGGCGATGCCGCCCACCCAGGCCGCCAGGCCGATGAGGACGGCCGCCGCCACGAACGCCAGGACGCGGACCGCCGGCGTCCGCGTGCGCCGCTCGTCGGTGTCGTCGGGCGGTGGATTGTTCCCGGTCATCGTGCCCCCCCGCGTCGCTTCGCTTGTCGCCGGCCCCATGATACGGCGGCGCGCCCGAGGCGCGAAGCGGTTTTCGCGGCCGCCCGCCGGGCACGGGCCCGCTTTCGCGGCCGCGGCGAAAACGGTTTACGCCCGCCGGCCGGACGGCTATAATCGCCGTTCTTTCGGAACAGGGAAACCGCGTGACGGCACGTACCTTTCCCGGCGGGGTCCACCTGCCGGAACACAAGGAGCGAACCGAGGGCCGGGCTATCCGGACCCTGCCGGTGCCCCACCGGCTGGTGGTGCCGATGGCCCAGAACCTCGGTGCGCCCGCCGTCCCGACGGTCGAGAAGGGCCAGGCCGTCGCCCGCGGCGAGGCCGTCGGCAAGCCGGACGGCTTCATCTCGGCGGCCGTCCACGCCCCGACCTCCGGCACCGTCACGGCCGTCGAACGCGTCGTCGACGCCGCCACCGGACGGACCACCACCGCGGTCGTCATCGAAGCCGACGGCGAGGACCGCCTCCACGAGGCCGTCCCCGACGAGCCGCGCCCCTGGCGCGACCTCGACCCGGACGCCATCCGCCAGGCCGTCGCCGACGCCGGCATCGTCGGCATGGGCGGGGCCACGTTCCCCACGCACGTCAAACTCGCGCCGCCCGAGGGCAAGGCCGTCGAGGCCATCCTCCTCAACGGGGCCGAGTGCGAACCGTACCTCACCTGCGACCACCGCGTCATGCTCGAGGAGGCCGAGCGGATCGTCATCGGCCTCCGCCTCTGCATGACGGCGACGGGGGCGGACCGCGGCATCGTCTGCATCGAGGACAACAAGCCGGACGCCGCCCGGACGATGCGCGACGCCGTGGCCGACGACACGGACCTGGAGGTCCGCCTCTTCCGGACGAAGTACCCGCAGGGGGCCGAGAAGCAGTTGATCCGGGCCTGCCTCGGCCGCGAGGTGCCCACGGGCGGCCTGCCCGTCGACGTGGGCGTCGTGGTCCAGAACGTGCAGACGGCCGTGGCCGTCGCCGACGCCTGCGTCCACGGCCTGCCGCTCATCGACCGGGTCCTGACGGTCACCGGCGACGCCGTCGGCCGGCCCGCGAACGTGCGGGCCCGCGTCGGCACGCCGCTCGCCACCCTGCTCGGCGAGGCGCAGGTCGAGGACGGCTTCGAGGAACTCATCCTGGGCGGCCCGATGATGGGCAAGGACCAGTTCACGACGGACCTGGCGGTCCTGAAGGGGACGAGCGGCCTGCTCGTCTTCCGCCGGGCCGCCGTCTACGAGGGCGGGCCGTGCATCCGGTGCGGCGCCTGCGTCCGCCACTGCCCGGCGTACCTGAATCCGAGCCGCCTCTCGATCCTCGGCGAATCGTTCCTCGACGGGAACCTCGACGCCATCGACGCGGCCCTCGGGTTCGGCCTGATGGACTGCATTCTGTGCGGCACGTGCGCGCAGGTGTGCCCGTCGCGGCGGCGGATGGTCCACCTGATCGAGATGCTCCGCGACCAGCGGCGCCGGTCCGAGCAGCGCCGGCGAGAGAAGGAACGCGCCCAGGCCGCCGACCTCAAACGCGCGAGCGAGGCGGTCGGCCAGTAAGATCCATGCGCGGCGGGTCTCCGCACCCGCCGCGCCGAATCCGTCCGAAGCCAGGAGGTGCGCGGTGGGTACGGAGACCCGCCGCGCCCCAGGTGATGACAGGTTCCGACACCGCCCAATCCGCCGCTGCCCCCGCCGAGGCCGGCCTCGTCGTCGGCCACTGGCCGCACATGCGCGGCGAGGAGACCACCGCCCGCATCATGTGGTCGGTGGCGGCGGCGCTGGTGCCGGCCGCCGTCTTCTCAGGCTACGTCGTCGGCTGGCGGGCATACGGGCACATCGCCCTGGCCGTGGCGACGGCCGTCGGCGTCGAGGCCCTCATCCGGCGCCTGCGCGGCAAGCGGATGACCGTCGGCGACGGCAGCGCCGTCGTGACGGGCATCCTGGTGGCGTTCTGCCTGCCCGCCCAGGCCCGGTGGTTCGTGCCGGTGGTGGCCTCGGCGGTGGCCATCGCCATCGCCAAGGAGGCGTTCGGCGGCCTGGGCTGCAACATCTGGAACCCCGCCCTCGTCGGCCGCGCGTTCGTCCACGTCTCGTTCCCGACGGACATGAACCCGTCGGCGTACCCCGTGCTGACGGGCGACCCCTTCGTCGGGAACGTGGGCACGGCCGCCGGCGGCCTGCCGGAGGGCGTCCACGCCGTCTCGGGCGCCAGTCCCCTGGCCCACCTGAAGGACGTGGCCGCCGGCAGCCGCGAGGCCCTCGAACAGGTGCCGGACCTCTGGGACATGGCCGTCGGCACCGTCGGCGGCGACGTCGGGGAGACGAGCGCCCTCCTCCTGGCCATCGGAGCCGTTTATCTCATCTACAAAGGCTGGATCCGCTGGCGGGTGCCGGTGGCGTATCTCGCCACCGTGGCCCTCGGAACCCTGTTCCTCCCCATCGCCGTCCAGACAGGCGAGGCGGAACCCGTGTACCGGCCCATCGTGTTCGGCAACCCGGACGTGGCCCTTCTGTTCGTGGGATATCACCTGCTGGGCGGCGGCCTGGTGCTCGGGGCCCTCTACATGGCCACCGACATGGTCACCTCGCCCATCACGGCCAAAGGGCTGTGGATCTTCGGCGCGGGGTGCGGTGTGCTGACGGTCCTCATCCGCCTCTACGGCGGGTACCCGGAGGGCGTCTGCTACGCGATTCTGTTGATGAACACGGCCGTCCCGCTCATCGACCGCTGGACCCAGCCGCGCATCTTCGGACACGAACGATGACCCGAAACCTGTTGAAATTCGTTGTCATCCTCGGCCTGGTGTGTATCGTGATGGGCAGCGGGGTGGCGGGACTGTACGGCCTGTGGCGCGGCCGCATCGCCGACCGCCGGGCCGCCGCCCGCCGCCAGGCCATCCAGGCCGTCGCGCCCGAGGGGACGACCGTCGACGCGGCGGACCCCGTGGCCGGCGAGGCCGGCACGCCGTCGGCCGTCTACGCCGCCCGCGACGCCTCGGGCGAGACCGTCGCCTACGTCGCCGCCGGCGCCGCCCAGGGGTACGCCAGCACGGTCCGCGTCATGGTCGGGGCGAAGCCGACGCCGGACGGCCTCGTGATTCACGACGTGGTCGTGACGGCCCAGGCCGAGACGCCCGGCCTCGGCGCCCAGGTGGCCGAGCGGCGAAGCACCTACACGCTGTGGCAGAAACTGTTCGGCGCCGACGAGGCCGAGCGGGTGTTTAACCCGTTCCTCGACCGCTTCGAGGGAAAGACGGCCCGCGAGGTGCCGGACGTCCAGGCCATCACCGCCGCCACCGTGACCTCGAACGCGGCGAAAGAGGCGGTGCGGCAGGCCCTCGGGCGGATACGCGAGGCGATGGGGAAGAGGTAGTCCGATATGGCCAAGGCCACCCTCAAGCAGATCGTCGAAGCCGTCCTCTTCGCCAGCGACGAGCCCGTGCCGGCCGAGCGGCTCGCCGAGGCCGCCGGCGACGGCACGACCGCCGCCCAGGTCCGCGAGGCCGTCGGCGAACTCGTCGCCGAGTACGACGCCGAGGGCCGGGCGTTCACCGTCGAGGAAATCGCGGGCGGCCTGCAACTGTTCACCCGGCCCCAGTACAACCGGTACCTGAAGACGGTGCTGGCGGCCCGGCGTCGGCAGCGGTTCACGCAGGCGGCCCTGGAGACCCTGGCCATCATCGCCTACAAGCAGCCCGTCGGGCGGGCCGAGATCGAGGACATCCGCGGCGTGGCGTGCGGCGACATGATCCGGACCCTCATGGACCGCGGCCTTGTGCGCGTCGCCGGACGCAGCGAAGGCATGGGCCGGGCCCTGCTCTACGGCACGACGAAGAAGTTCCTCCAGGCGTTCGGCCTCGGCAGCCTGAAGGACCTGCCAGACGCCAAACAACTCGTCGAGCCGTAGGCGCAGGCCGCGGCGCGCCGCGGCCTACAGGCTAGCACGACAACGCTAAGTCGGCCATTTGCGCGGTGGGTCTCCGCACCCACCGCGCTCGAAACGCCCTTTCCAGGGCTGCGCGGCGGGTACGGAGACCCGCCGCGCACGAGTTAGCGTTGGAGTGCTAGGCGAGGCCGAGCGGAGAAATCTCGCTGGCGGGTGGCATGCTTTCGCGCCGTTGCGAAAGCATGAGCCCCGCGCCGCAGAGGGCACGCTTTCGCAGAAGCGCGAAAGCGTGGCACCCGGCGCCTCGCCTCACCCCCGCCGGGCCTCCGCGACGGCCGCGTCGATGGCCCGGCGGAGGGCGTCGGGACCGTCGCGGGCGGCCTCGACGACGTCCGGTTCGGTGAGCCGCTCGAAGATGCGGCGGCGGACCGCGGGGGGATGCCCCTCCGAGAGGACCCGCTCCCGCACGGCCCGCAACTGCTCCAGGTACGCCTCCCATTCCGGGCCGAACGCCGCCTCCAGCCGCTCGCGCAGGCGGCGCGACAGGCTCGGCGCCGCCCCGCCCGTCGTGATCGCCACCAGCAAATCGCCTCGCCGCACCTGGGCCGGCACGATGAAGTCGCACGCCTCCGGCACGTCGACCACGTTGACGAGCACGCCCGCCGCGCGGGCATCGCCGGCCACCCGGCGGTTAACAGTCTCGTCGTCCGTCGCCGCAATCGCCAAGACGGCCCCGTCCAGGTGCCCGGCGGCATAGGGGGCCTCGACGCACTCGACGCCCGCCGCCTCGGCGAACTCCGGCAGGAACTCGGGGGCCACCGCGGTGACGCGGGCCCCCGCCTCCGCCAGGGCACGGGCCTTGCGCAGGGCCACCCGTCCCCCGCCGACGACGACGGCCCGGCGGCCGGCCAGGTCCAACACGATCGGATAGGCGAAGCGTTTCTCCGTCACGGCGGAGTCCTTTTCGGTGCGGCAGGCATCACGGTTCGTCCCATAAGACGACACCCGGAGCGATAACCAACTCGTTATAATCCGGCTCCGGCGTCTCTTTGCCCTGCGGGTAGATGATCATTCCCCAAGCGAAGAAGCCACCTCCCCATGAAATGCTTACGGTGGCATCGTCGTAGACCGATACGTAAGAAGGGCGAAGCGCCTTAACGCACGCGGGCCGGCGCGATTCATCCATGGGGCCGCCGGACTCCATTTGCTTGTCCTCCCAGCCGGGATGGGCCTTCGCCCAGTCGCGGATGACCTCGATGTCCGCACGTTCTTCAACCCACTCCTTGAGACCATGAAGGAAACTTACCTCCCTGGAAACAAACAGGCGTGCCGGGGCAAGCCAGATCTGCATGCCAGGTCCGCGAGCGAAGAA
>JAWODB010000352.1:0-7966 GCA_046483505.1 Phycisphaerae bacterium | reverse complement strand
TACATCGTGCGGCACCATGCCAACGAGCGAACCGCGCGGCGGGCCGTCAAGGGCCTGCGCGACGTCTTCGAGATCGTCGCGGTGGACGCCCAGATCATCCATCAGGCGATGGACTCGCCCTTCCCGGACTTCGAGGACGCCATCCAGCACGCGTGCGCCGTCCGCGCGGGCGCGACCCACCTCGTGACCAGGGACCTGGCCGGGTTCCGGAAGTCGGAAGTTCCCGTGGTCGGTCCCGACGCCTACCTGGCCGGTCGGGCCGAAGACTGAATCCGCCGCGCCCCACCCATGAAGATGGCCGTTCACGCCCGCACCTCCGTGCCGTCGGGCAGGATGCAGCGGTTGCCCATGATCGGGATGGTGTAGAGCGTGTCGCTGCGGCGGGCGAGGTAGCCGAGGACCAAGGCATACCCCCGCACGGCAGGCACAACGTTGCGGAACGTTGCAGGTCGGCGCTTCGAGTTTCCTTGGGGCCAGATGTGCGTGAATGTGGGTTGTCGGGCCAGAAATGGGGCTTCCGGGGCGTTTTTGCGTGAAAGAAAGTGTGCTGCGGTACGCGGCTTCTTCGCGTGGCGTCGAGGTGGACGACCTCTACACGGTATCGGCTGCCGTTGCGGTAGATCGAGCCGGGAACCTTTGCCTTCGACCGGCCCATAATTTCTCCCCTTTTTCGTATCCAGCACCTCTGCCGAACCGGCTACACCTTACGCCGGAGGGCCGCACGGTCAAGGCCGTTTCGTATAATCTTTCGTATAAAGCCGGTTTTCGGCCCGCGCGCGAAAAGCCCCGCTGGCGTATAAGTCGCGAGCGGGGCCAGGTTTACGTTGGTGGCAGCGGGTGGATTCGAACCACCGACCTTGGGCTTATGAATCCCCTGCTCTAACCCCTGAGCTACGCTGCCGGTGCGCTCGATAGTGTACGCCGGGCGATGGGTTTGTCAAGGGAGGCGGGCAGAGAATGACGAATGACGAGGCCCGAATGACGAACGAATCACGAATGCAGACGCAATGACGAATCAGGCACACGGCCACCGGTCGGCTTGGGTCCTTGGGGCTTGGTCATTGGTCATTCAATCGCCATTCGTCATTCCTCATTCGGCCCTTCGCTTCTCCACAGCCCTTCCTGCATCGACTGGCCATGCGGGCGATACAACTCCTGCCGATGGGCCAGGCGGTGCTGCACCTCCTTCACGATGACCTCGGCGGAGGCCTGGAGCGTTTCCTCGCCGAACGCGGCGCCGGCCTGGCGCGGGTCCTCGCCCTGGATGCCCACGAGCGGTTCGCCCGGCGGGCCGAGCGCATCGAGGTCCACCGTCTCCGGGTAGAGGGCCATCAGGTGCGACGTTTCCCACCGTGCGGCATGGTCGCCGCCGTCCGGATAGGCGTCGCGGATAAGGAGGTAATCGAGGGCGGCCCAGGCCATCAGGCCGTGCCGCTTGCTCCACGCCCGCTGGTTGAAGAGGTGGCAGGCGGCCCGGGCGTGGTCGATGAGCGGATAGTGACCGGCCACGAGGACGCCGAGTTCGAACCCCAGGCTCTCGGCCTCGGCCAACACGTGCAGCAGCAGCCGCTGGTACGCCAGGACCTGCTCGGTGGCGGTGAACGGGTGGCGATCGGGCGAGAAGTTCGCCGGGTCGAGGCCCATGGCTTCGCAGATGCGGTCGCGGTCCGCGGCGCCGGCCTCCATGAGGGACTCGACGCGACTCTCGCCGTAATAGAGCGGCGGAAAGACGAGCCCCCCGCCGAGGCGGGCGCAGCGGACGGCCAGGCCCTCGGCCTGGAGGGTGTCGGCCCCGACGGGCAGGTGCCGGCCGTGCCACTCCAGCGTGCCGATGGGGATGTAGACGACGGGGCAGGCCTCGCGGCGTTCGCGGATCCGGGCGGGGCGGAGGAGGGCGTAACGGACGTCATCAGCCATGGGTAACTCCCGTCAGGAATGAGCGGGAAATGACGAATGACGAGGCCCGAATGACGAACGAATCACGAATGCAGACGCAGTGACGAATCAGGCACACGGCGACCGGTCGGCTTGGGTCATTGGGGCTTGGTCATTGGTCATTCAATCGCCATTCGCCATTCGTCATTCGTCATTGCCGCTCTCGTCCCCCGTACCACGTCTCGTAGAACTCGCGATACGAGCCGTCTTTGACGCGGCGCCACCAGCCCTCGTTTTCGCGGTACCACGCCACGGTCCGGGCGAGGCCGTCCTCGAACGGCACCTCGGGCCGCCAGCCGAGTTCCGTCTCGATGCGGGTCGGGTCGATGGCGTACCGCCGGTCGTGGCCGGGACGGTCCTCGACGAACTGGACGAGCGACTCGGGCCTCCCGGCGGCGGCGAGGATCGCGCGGACCACGTCCAGGTTCTTCCGTTCGCAGCGTGCGCCGATGTTGTAGACGGCGCCGGGCGTGCCGCCGCCCAGCACCGCCAGGATGGCCCGGCTGTGGTCGTCGGTGTGGATCCAGTCGCGGACCTGCTGCCCGTCGCCGTAGACCGGCAGGGGCTTGCCCTCCAGGGCATTGGACAGCATCAGGGGGATGAGTTTCTCAGGGAACTGGTACGGGCCGTAGTTGTTCGAGCAGCGGGTGATCACCGCGTCCTGCCCCCAGGTGTGATGGGCGGCGCGGACGAGCAGGTCGGCCCCGGCCTTGCTGGCGGCGTAGGGGCTGGACGGGCGCAGGGGATGGTCCTCGGTGAACGCCGCCTCGCCGGGCGCCAGGGCCCCGTACACCTCGTCGGTCGAGACCTGGAGGAACCGGCCCACGCCGCGCTCGCGGGCCACGTCGAGCAGCACCTGCGTGCCGGTCACGTTCGTGCGGACGAAGGCGAGCGGCCCGAGGATGCTGCGGTCGACGTGGGTCTCGGCGGCAAAGTTGACGAGGGCGTCGGCGCCCGCGGGCACCGCCTGCCGCATCGCCTCCGGGTCCGTGATGTCGGCCCGGACGAAGGTGTGGCGGTCCTGGGGGACGGACGCGAGGTTCTCCAGGTTCCCGGCGTAGGTGAGCAGGTCGACGGTGACGACGTGGAGGTCGGGGCGGTCGGCCAGGGCGAGGCGGACGAAACTGGAGCCGATGAACCCGGCCCCGCCGGTCACGACGCAGGTGGGCATGGGACGGCCTCTGGCGGCGCGGGAAGCACAGAGACGGGCGCCGCACTCCGGGCGGCGCCCGCCCTGGCAGAAAACGCGGGTCGGCCAAGCGGCCGGTCAACCGAGGCCGCTACTGCTCTTCGGTGGCCTCTTCGGCGGCCTTCTTGGCCTCTTCGGCCATGCCTTCGGCGGCCTCCTTGGCGCCCTCGGCGGCCTCCTTCAGGGCTTCGGCGGCGCCCTCGGCGGCCTCGCCGGCCTCTTCGCCGGCCTCTTCGGCGGCCTCGCCGGCCTCTTCGGCAGCCTCTTCGGCGGGCGGCGGTTCCTCAGGCGGCGCCTCGCTCTTGCAGCCGAGGACAAACCCGCTCGCAAACACCAGGAGCAATGCCAGGAACAGGTACCTCATGCGACGTCTCCTTTCGCTGTCTACGGTGCCAGGGCACCAACGGCGATTCCGTTCTCCAACGGATGCTTGGGCGAAAGGGGGAACTCCCCCCTAACACGTGCCCGGAGATGAATTGTACCGCCCGGCGGGCGGGACGCAAGCAAAAGTCGCCGCCCCACCGGCGGTCAGGCATCGAAGTGGGCCTTCCCCTCCCGGACGCTCCACAGGTTCGGGTCCTTCATGTATTCGTACAGGTCCGTCAGGAGCGCGAGGTGCCGGTCCTCCTCGGCCTTCAGGCGCAGGAACAGGTCGCGGGACCGCTCGTCGTCGGCCGCCTCGGCACCCTGCTCGTAGAACGCGATGGCCTGGCGTTCCATCTTGCGGCCGAAGTCGAGCGCCTCCAGGTCGCCGGTGTCGGCCTGGACGGCCTCGGCCACCTTCTCGCGGCCTTTCCGGACGAACTCGGGGTCCACGCCCTCGGCCGGCGCCTCGGCCGGGCAGGTCCCTTCCTCGGACCAGGACCGGAGGAGTTCCTCGTGCTTGGTCTCCTCCTGGGCCAGGCGCTCGAACATCTTGCGGCCGAGGTCGTTCTCGGTCTTGGCGGCGGCGTCGACGTAGAAGTCGTGGGCCGCCCGTTCCTTCTCCATGCCCGTGGACAGGATGCTGCACAGTTCGTCGCTGAGCGCCATACGGCCGTTCCTTTCGCATTCGTGTGTGCCAACGTCCCGCCATTATAGGAGGGGACGCCGGGCCGGGCCAAGCAAAAACGCGGGGCCGGGCGGGGCCGCCGCAGGAGACGCCGGCATCCGGCGCTCGGGGGCGTAACGCCGAGAAACTACGGGAGCCGGGCCGCCGGTTCCGTTAAGATAGCGGATCGGCCACCCGGTCGTTGGGTTGCTGACCCGCCGGGGGCTCCATAGCGGGAACGGAAGGAGACGCGGCTATCCGCGTGTCTTGGCGCGAGGCATGCCGCGCTCGGTTTCGCCTTTGCGTGAAACACGCGGACTGGAAAGGAGCAACGCATGGAAACGCATCAACCCACCCGCGACGAAGCATGGGCGCTGCTGAACGAGTACAACTCGACCGAGGGCCTCATCAAGCACGCCCTCGCCGTCGAGGCCGTCATGCGGTACATGGCCCGCAAGCGCGGCGAGGACGAAGAGACGTGGGGCGTCGTCGGCCTCGTCCACGACCTCGATTACGAGCGGTGGCCCGACCGGCACTGCGCCAAGACGGCCGAGATCCTCCGCGACCGCGGATGGCCGGACGACCTCGTCCGGGCCGTCGTCTCGCACGGCTACGGCCTGTGCACGGACGTGGAGCCGCAGACCGAGATGGAGAAGGTCCTCTACGCCGTGGACGAACTGACGGGCCTGGTCGTGGCGACGGCGCTGGTGCGGCCGTCGAAGTCCGTCATGGACATGAAGGCCAAGAGCGTCAAGAAGAAGTGGAAGGACAAGTCGTTCGCGGCGGGGGTGAACCGCGAGGTCATCGAGGACGGGGCCCGGCGCCTCGGCGTCGACCTCTCGGACCTCTTCACGGACACGATCGTGGGCATGCGCGAGGCGGCCGACGCCCTTGGCCTCGCGGGCGACGGCGACGCCTGACGTACCCCGGTCACGCAAAGCAACAACGGCAACGGCGGCCTCACGCAAAGCCGCAAAGCCGCAAAGCCGCAAAGCCGCTAAGACGGCAACGGCAGAAGGACAGAGTAACGGTAACAGCAAACGACTTGAACGGCAAAGGACGCAAAGAACGGCGGAAAGACTGGGCAACGGCCACGACCAGGACAACGGACGCGGCACGGCCGCTGTTGACTTTGGACCTTGGACTCTGGACTTTGGGCTCTCGTACGACATGCCTCACGCAAAGGCGCAAGGGCGCTAAAACGACAACGGCGGACAGCGGGTCACAAACAGGGCCCGGACAGGCAGGCCGCGGTATTCGTCAGTTGCTGTTTGCTCAATCTGTCGCTTTTGCCGTTTGCCGTTTGTGCGGCTTTGCGGCTTTGCGTGAGGATGCTGTTTGTCGTTTTGGCTCGCGGCTCGAAGCCGGCGGCTCGTGGCTTGCATGTGCCGCCCCGTTGCCTGGTCACCCGGTGTCCTCTATAATCGCCTTTGGTGAATGAGAGAAGGTTCCGAGCGCGCCATGGCCAAACGCGATTACTACACCGTCCTCGGCGTGCCGCGCGACGCCGACCAGGACGCCGTCAAGAAGGCGTACCGGCGCCTGGCGCGCCAGTATCACCCGGACCTGAACCCGAACGACCCGGAGGCCGAACGCAAGTTCAAGGAAATCGGCGAGGCGTACGAGGTCCTCTCGGACAAGAAGAAGCGGCAGGCGTACGACCAATTCGGCCACGAGGGCGTCCGGATGGGGGCCGAGGCGGCCGGGGCCGGCGCCGCGGGCGGCCCGGGCGGCCAGCGGTACACCTACACCTGGTCCGGCGAGGGCGGCGGGTCGCCGTTCGAGGACATCGCCTTCGAGGCGTTTGCGGGCTCCGGCGGGCAGGGGGCCTCGTTTATCGAGGAACTCTTCAGCCGTCTCGGCGGACGCGGACGCACCGGCCGCACCCGCACCGCGCGCGGCCCCGGCGCGGCCGGCGGCCCGCGCACCGGCTTCGGCCGCGCCGCCGCCAAGGGCCAGGACGTCGCCAGCGAGATCACCATCCCGTTCGAGCAGGCCGTGCGCGGCGTCCGGACGACGCTGGCCCTCCAGCGGCCGCAGCCCGACGGGTCGACGCGGACCGAGCGGATCGAGGTCCGCATCCCGCCGGGGGTCCGCGACGGCCAGCGGCTCCGCCTTCGCGGGCAGGGCGGGCCCGGCCCCGCCGGCGGGCAGGCCGGCGACCTGTACCTGACGGTCCGCGTCCGGCCGCACCCCACCTTCCGCCGCCAGGGACGCGATATCTATGTCGACTTGCCGATCACCGTGTCCGAGGCCGCCCTCGGCGCCACCGTCGAGGTGCCCACGGTGCACGGCACGCGGACGTCGGTCCGCATCCCGCCGGGCACGCCGGGCGGCAAGCGGCTGCGCCTGAAGGGGCAGGGCATCCGCGGCCCGGGCGACGCCGACGCCGGCGACCAGTACTGCGTGCTCCGCATCGTGCCGCCCGCCGGCCTCGACCCGCGGCAGAAGGAACTGTTCCGGGAGTTGCAGCAGCACGAGGAGACCCCCCGCCGCGGCGGGCCGTGGGGCAACAGTTAGCCGCGGGGCTTGCCCCGCGCGTGCCGTCGAACCGACACAGGCTTGGAGGTCGTCATGCCGGAGACCGAGCCCGAGACCTATACCCTCGAGGAGGCGGCCGACTCGCTCGACGTCTCGGCCGACGACGTCCGGGCCTACATCGAGGAGGGCCTCGTCGCCGCCGAGACCGGCGCCGCCGAGGGGCCCGTCCTCTCGCGGGCCAGCATGCGGCGGCTGTGGAGCGTCGTCACGCTGCACCGCGACCTCGGCATCAACCTGCCGGGCGTGTCGGCGGTGCTCCGGCTGCGGGAGCAGTACGAGCGGGTCCGCCGCGACCTGGCCACCCTCGTCGAGATCGTCGAGCGGGAACTGGGCCCCGACGTCTGGGACCGCCTCTGGCCGGAGGACCGGCCCACGCCGCACGCCAACGTGCAGGTGGAATCGATGGCCGACGAGCCCCCCGCCCCCGGCCGGGCCGTGTCGGAGGGGGGGGCCAAGGACGCCCGGCCGGAGGCCGAGTCCGCCGACGCCGGCGGCCCGTCCGAGGAGGCCGGCGGCCCGTCCGAGGAGGCCGGCGGCCCGTCCCCGCCGAACGAGGATGCCCACACGTGACCGACCCCTGGCCGATCCCGATGGCCGCACCGCCGGGCGCCTGGGGCCTCTGGCTCCTCGTGGTGGCTCTGGCGGTGCTGGCGGCCCTGATGGTGGCCTACCTCCGGCGATGGCTGCTCCGGCCGATGAAGCATCGGCAAACCAGCACCACCGACGCGTGGACCGAGGCCGGACGACGGTTCCAGCCGACCGACGAGGTCCAGGAAGACGATGCCTCGGCCGGCGGCAACGGGGATGCGCTATGAGCGGCCGGGCCCCTCCCCGCGCCACGCTCCGGCCGCACGAGCGGATCCGAAAGACCGCCGAGTTCCGGGCCGTCTACCGCGCCCGGAACCGGGCGGCCGACGGGCGGCTCGTTGCCTACGCCCGCCCGAACGGGTCCGACGCGACGCGCCTCGGCGTCAGCGTGGGCCGGCGGTGCGGCGGGGCGGTCCGGCGGAACCGGATCAAGCGGCTGCTGCGGGAGGCGTTCCGCCGGGCCCGCGGCGAGTGGCCCCCCGGCTACGACGTGGTCCTCGTGCCGCTGGGGCGCGACTACACGTTCGAGGAGGTGGACCGCCGGGTCCGGGCCCTCGTGCCGGAGGCCATGCGGCGGGCCGAGCGGAAGGGATAACGCGCGACGCGACGTGTGGCTCGGCCGGCTTGCCCGGCCGGGAATCAGGCGGGGCGGTCGTGCCGGCCGGGCAAGCCGGCCGGGCCAC
>JAWODB010000348.1:0-29847 GCA_046483505.1 Phycisphaerae bacterium | reverse complement strand
CGGAGCGATTCGGCGGCCGCCATCAGCCGTTCCACCTCCCGCTGGTCCGTGCCCCACGCCATCACGTGGACGACGAGGCCCTGGGCCTCCGGCTGCCAGCATCGCGGCCAGGCGAACAGCCCCCGCACGTACGCCTCGGCGTGGTACATCTGCCGGCCGCGGTCGTCCTGCCACGCGTCGCCGAACCAGGTGACGTCGCGGCCGGCGATGCGGCCGGGCTCGGCCAGGGTCCTGGCGCGCGGCTCGCGGGGATGGCGGCCGACGTAGACGGCCAGCGTGGCCGAGTCCGCCGGGGCCGTCTCCGGCGGCCGGCGGAACAGGTGGACCATGAACCCCTCGCCGGCCCGGAGGCCCTTCTCGTACGCCTCGGGCACGTTGACGGCCAGGGCGGGCACGCCCGTCCGCCACGGCGGGAGGGTGTGGTGCCGGCCGGGCCAGTCCCCGGCCTCACCGCCCGACCGGGCCGCCTCGCCGCAGCCGGCGATCAGGCAAACGGCAGCCAGGATGAGCGGCCGGCGGGGCATGGCATTCCTCGTGCTCGGGGTCTTGGACGTCGGGCATCATAGTCCGGAAGGGTGCGAGACTGCAAGGGGCAGGGGGCAACAGCATCGCCGGGTGCCACGGCCGGCCTTGTCCGGCCGTGCGCCCGCGGTGGAGAATCACGCCGGGGCAAGACCCGCCGTGGCACACGCATGATCGGACACCGGGGTACCGCGTTAACACGACAACGCTAAGTCGGCCATTTGCGCGGTGGGTCTGGGCACCCACCGCGCTCGAAACGCCCTTTCCAGGGCTGCGCGGCGGGTATCCCTCGGCTACGCTCGGGACAGGCTCCGACCCGCCGCGCACGAGTTAGCGTTGTAGTGTTAATCACTCGCGCACGTGCCACGGCCGGCCTTGTCCGGCCGTGCGCCCGCGGTGGAGAATCACGGCGGGGCAAGACCCGCCGTGGCACACGCATGATCGGACGCCTCGTCGCCGCCCTATTCGTTCGTCCCGGCGCCGGCCTGCTGCCGGCGGTACCAGCGGCGCCAGGCGGCCTGGTCGAACTCGAAGTCCCGGCCGGTGATCTTCTCGAGGGCCTTCCGGACCTCCGGCTGCCGGATCGAGACGAAGACCGTCCGGCGGACCGTGACGACGACGTGGTCGACGTCGATCAGCGCCCCGGACGGGATGGCGCCGACGGTCGGGTCCCACCCGACGGCCCCCTCGGCCACGACGGGTTCGACGTCGGCGATGTAGGTGTGGATCTTGCCGGAGAAGAAGTACGCCCCTGCCCCGCCGCCGAGGGCGGACCGCGGGGCCTTGTAGGTCTTGACGCGCGGCTCGCGGGTCGTGAGGCGGGTGATGAGTTTCGGGACGGCCGGCGCGGTCCGCAACTCGCCCAGGGCGTGGGCGGCCCGCTGGAGCGTTTCCTCCGAGCCGTCCAGCGCGTTCAGCAGCGGCTGGAGGGCGTGCTCGTCGGACCGCATCTCCAGGGCCGCCACCGCCGCATCGTACACCGCCCGGGACGGGTCCTTCAGCAGCACGCGGACGAGGCGGCGTGCGGCCTCGCGGCCGGGCAGTTGGCCCAGGACCTCGCACATCAGGACGCGCGTCTTCTCGTTGCCGGAGGAGAGAATCTCGTGGACGGGGGCCGCGGCCGCGGGGTCCCGCAACATGAGGACGGCGTCGCGGCCCTTCTGCCACGTGGCCGGGTCGATCGCGCCGAGTTGCTCGACGTAGATCGTTCGGATGCGGCGGGCGAGTTCGACCTGCCGCTCGCGCCGCGTCGGGTCCGCCGGTTCCGCCTCGTCCGCCTCGGGGACGCCCACGCCGGGCGAGGCAGCGGCCTTGACCCACTCCTCGCCGCGGCGGACGTGACCGAGCGCGGCCCGGGCCTCGGCGTGGTCGCGGTCGCGCAGAAGGGTTTCCTTCCAGTGCCGCTCGGCCTTCTCCGCCAGGCCGACCTCGGCGCACCAGCGGGCGAGGGCGGCGTGGGCCGCGGCCGTGTCGTCCATCGTCAGCAGACGGTCGGTGTACTCGCGGTCGAGTTGCGGTGACCAGTCGAGGGCCTGCGCGGAGGTGGCGACGGCGGCGGTGAGCAGCACGGCGAGGGCGGTGCGGCGCATCTGGGGCCTCCTTGCCCCGGGGGCATTTCGGCTTCACCCCTATTATACGGCCGGCGGGGCGGAGGAGTGGAGGCAAAACGAGCCGCAAGCGTCAAGCCGCAAGCCTCAAGCCAAAGACAACGACGGCGCGCGCCGTGGCTGTTGCTTGCGGCTTGTGGCTTGCAGCCTGCGGCTTCAGTACCCCATCTCCTCGAGTTTCGCCACGAGGCCGCGCACGTGGCCGACGCTTGCGTCGAACGCCTCGCGTTCCTCGTCCGTCAGGTCGAACTCCAGGACCTGTGTCACGCCGGCGGCGCCGAGGCGGGCCGGCACGCCCACGAAGTATCCGCCCACGCCGTATTCAGCGTCGCAGTAGGCGGCGCAGGGGAGGACGCGGCGTTCGTCGCGGAGGATGGCCTGGGCCATCTCGACGGCGGCGGCCGCCGGGGCGTAGAACGCGCTGCCCGTCTTCAGGAGCGCGACGATCTCCGCCCCCGCCCCGCGGGTCCGCTCGACGATCGCCTCCACCCGTTTCTCGGCGAGGCGCGACGCGACCGGCGCCCCGCCGACGGTCGCCTGCCGCACCAGCGGGACCATCGAGTCGCCGTGCCCGCCTAAGACGTACGCCTGGACGTCCTTCGGGCTGGCGCCGGCCTCGGCGGCGAGAAAGGCCCGCATACGGGCCGAGTCGAGCACGCCCGCCATCCCGACGACCCGCTCCGGCGCCAGGCCGCTCGCCCGGTACGCCAGGGCCGTCATCGCGTCCACCGGGTTCGAGACGATCACCAGGATGATGCCCGGGCTCCGCTCGACGAGCGCCTGGACGACGCCCGAGACGATCTCGGCGTTCTTCGCCAGGAGGTCGTCGCGGCTCATGCCGGGCCGCCGCGCCAGGCCCGCCGTCACGATGGCCAGGTCGCTCCCCTCCGTCGGGCCGTAGTCCGTCGTGCCGGTGACCGTGTGGCTGGTGCCGAGGATGGGCGCGGCCTCCGTGAGGTCGAGGGCCTTGCCCTCCGCGAGGCCTTCGACCAGGTCCACGAGGACGACGTCGCCGAGGTCGCGCTGGGCGGCGAAGAGGGCGGCCGTCGCCCCGACGTTCCCCGCCCCGACAATGGTGATCCTGGGATGGGCCATGACGTCGCCTTTGCCTCTGAATACGACGGCGGAGTTGGTGGTACGGAACTGCGGAGGCCATGCGGCCGGCTCGCAGACAGGGAGCGATTATAGATGGGGCGCGGCCGGGGTCAAGTCGGGGCTCGGACGGACGCGGAAAAGGTTGCCCGACCGCTGCCGTCCGTTACACTCGGGGCCGGACCGCCCATTCGTCCGGCGCCCCGCCCGGCCGGTGGCCGGACGGCTCGAAAAGGGGGACCCGCCGTGCCTACGTGCCCGCGGTGCGAGAGGCCGCTCGTCAAGCAGAAGACGCCCAAGGGCCTCGTGTACGCGTGCGGCCGGTGCGAGGGGCGGGCGCTGGCCCTGCCCGTCCTGCGGCGCGCCGGGGCGACGCCGGAGTTCCTGCGGCACGTGTGGCGGCTCGCCCGCAGCGGGGGCACCGCCCACGTCATGCCGTGCCCGCACTGCGGCCGGAAGATGTCCCGCGTCCGCGTCGACGTGCCCGGCGAGGACGGCGTCCCCGTCGACGTCTGCACGCTGTGCC
This sequence comes from Phycisphaerae bacterium, assembly GCA_046483505.1. Taxonomy (GTDB): domain Bacteria; phylum Planctomycetota; class Phycisphaerae; order FEN-1346; family FEN-1346; genus BS750m-G62. Next base: position 26,100 of record JAWODB010000348.1, on the reverse strand, counting down.
GCGCCGTCTGGTTCGACCCGGGCGAACTGAAGACCGTGGCCCCGACGCCCGAGCCGGCCGAGCCGGAGAAGCCGATCTCGCCGGAGATGCGCCAGCGGCTGGCCCGCCTCGCCCTCCAGGCCCGGCAGCGGTCGGCCGCCATGGGCGACGTGCCCGACGACGTCTACCCGCAGGAGTGGTGGCAGTGGATTCCGGGCGTTCTGGGTCTGCCGGTCGAGACGCAGGCCCCGGAGCGGAAGGTCCGCCCGTACGCCACGTGGGCGACGGCCGGCCTCTTCGTGGCGGTCTTCCTGCTGACCCTCAGCCACCTGGAGGAGGTCATCGGCGAGTGGGGATTCCTGCCGGCCGATCCCGGCCGCCACGCCGGCGCCACGCTCTTCACCGCGTTCCTGCTCCACGCGGGATGGTTTCATCTGATTGCCAACACGTATTTCTTCCTGGTCTTCGGCGACAACGTGGAAGACCACCTGGGCTGGTGGTACCTGCTCGTGCTGCTGGTGGGATCGCACGTGGCGGGGATGCTGCTGCACGCCGCCCTGGCGTTCGACCCGACCGTGCCGGTCGTCGGCGCCAGCGCGGGCATCTGCGGCGTCCTGGGATACTACGCGGTGACGTACCCGCATGCGCGGCTGGGGCTGCTGCTGCGGTGGTACTGGTACTTCCGGTGGTTCCAGGCGCCGGCGTTCGTGTTCCTGATTCTGTACCTCGTGCTCCAGGTGCTGGGGTCGGTGGTTCAGGCGTCCGGCGGGGGCGACGTGAGCCACCTGGGCCACCTGGGCGGCCTGGCCACGGGCATCGCGGCGGCCGTCGCCGTCCGGCTGGTGCGGCGGAAGCGGGCCGAGGAGGCGATGGCGGCGTGAGGGCCGCCTACTTCACGTACAGTTTCTCGTGGACGGACCGCTTGCGCGGCGGATGGGGCGGGTCGCCCCCCTCCAGGCCGTACGTACGGATCACGTGCGCGATGCTCGCCGCCTGCACCGACCATGACCGGGCCGTGTACCCGCCGCCCAGCGTCACGACGACGGGCACGCGGCGGCGGACGCAGGCGTCGACGACGGCGGCGTCGCGCTCCACGACGCCGGCCTTCGTCATGGCCAGGTCCGCGAGCGGATCGTCGTGCAGCGTGTCGCACCCGGCCTGGTAGAAGACGATGTCCGGGCGGGCGCGGTCGAACGCGGCGGGCAGGTGCCTGCGCAGAATCGCCAGGAACCGGGCGTCGTCGGTGCCGGCGGCGAGTTCCACGTCCAGGTCGCTCGTCGCCTTCGGCACGGGGTAGATGTTCCCCTGGTGCATGGAGAACGTGAAGACGTCGCCGTCGCCCGCGAAGCACTCGGCGGTGCCGTTGCCCTGGTGCACGTCGAGGTCCACGACGAGGGCCCGGCGGATGCGTCCGTCGGCCTGGAGCCGGCGGATGGCGACCGCGAGGTCGTTGTAGATGCAGAACCCCTCGCCGGCGTCCGGCCCCGCGTGATGGAACCCGCCGCCGAGGTTTACGGCGATGCCGTGCGCGAGGGCCAGGCGCCCCGCGAGGATCGTCCCGCCCGTGGCGACCCGGTGGGCCCGCAGGATGCCGGCGTCCACCACCTTGGCCGGCAGGACCTTGACGGGTTTGGCCTCCAGGTAGCGGGCCACGGCCTCGGGGGAACTCAGCGTCGCGAGGTACCGCTCGGTGTGCACGAGGCGGAGGTCGTCCGGGCCGGCCTCGTCCGGCACGAAGACCGTGGCGGGGCGGACGAGGCCCGCTTCGTTCAGATGGACGTAGATCTTCGCATACTTCCGCGTATCGAACGGGTGGACGATCTCGGCGCCCGGCAGGGCGATCGTGTACCGCTCGGAGAAGACGACGGCCACCCGTCCGCCGACGGCCTCGCCGCGCCGCGGCTCCTTGACGGCCCGGAAGGACGCGGGCGGCGCGCACGTTCCGATCCCGGCGGCGCCCGCCCCCGCTGCCGCGAGACCGAGGACGACGGCGAGCATTCGTTTGCGGCGGCGGCCCATCGCGGTTCCTCCGGCGTGGCCCGGAACGAGTATAGACGGTTCGGGGCGAGGCACAAGGCGAATCCGCAGGGTTCTGGGCGGGCGGTGGCAGCGGCCGGCGACCGGCGGTATACTGGGGAGGGAGCCACGCAGCCGGAGCCGATATGGCCGTCCTCTACGTCCTCGACCTCTTCGGCGTCGTCGTCTTCGCGGTGACGGGGGCCCTGGCCGCCGGGCGGAAGCGGATGGACGTCTTCGGCATGACGGTCCTGGCCCTGGCGACCGCGCTCGGCGGCGGGACGGCGCGGGACCTCGTCCTCGGCGCCCACCCCGTCTTCTGGGTGGCCGACCCGCTCTACGTCGTGGTCGGTGCGGCGGCGGCCCTGTTGACGTTCACGGTGGCCCGGCTGTGGCGGCTGCCGCCGCGGGTCCTGCTCGTCGGCGACGCCTTCGGCCTGGCCGTGTTCACGGTCATCGGGGCCGGCAAGGCCCTGGCGATGGACATCTCGCCGCTCATCTGCGTCCTGATGGGGGTGATGACCGGCACGGTGGGCGGGATGATCCGCGACATCCTCTCGGGCGAGATTCCGCTGATCCTCAGGCGGGAGATTTACGCCACCGCCAGCCTCTCGGGCGGCGTCGTCTACGTTGTCCTCGCCCTGCTCGTGCCGGAGACGTGGATCGCCGTCGCGGCGGGCGTGGCGGTGGTCCTGGCGATGCGCCTGGCGGCCATCCACTGGGACCTCAGCCTCCCGACCTTCTTCCCGACGGGGGAGCGGGACCAGAAGACGTAACGGCGCCGGCGCGCGGCGTTCCGCATTCCGCACTCCGCATTCCGCATTGCGAAGTCGTCACGCCCTCGGATGAAACTTCCGGTGGATGGCCTTCAGGCGGGACGGGTCCACGTGCGTGTAGACCTGGGTCGTGGCGATGTCGACGTGGCCGAGCATCTCCTGGACGGCCCGGAGGTCGGCCCCGCCCTCCAGGAGGTGGGTGGCGAAGGAATGCCGCAGCGTGTGCGGGCTGACGCGCGGGCTCACCCCCGCCCGCCGGGCGTACTTCTTCACGAGCCGCCAGATCGTCTCGCGGCCCAGCCGGCGGCCGGAGTGCGTCAGGAACAGGTGCGCGTCGCCGCGGCGGTCCAGGCGGGGGCGTTCCTCGGCCAGGTAGGCGTCGAGGGCCTCCAGGGCCCGCCGGCCGACGGGCACGATCCGCTCCTTCCGGCCCTTGCCGACGCAGTGGACGTACCCGCCCTCGCGGCTGACCGAGTCGAGGGTCAGGTCGGCCGTCTCGCTGGCCCGGGCGCCGGTGGCGTAGAGGAACTCCAGGACGGCCCGGTCGCGCCGCGGCAGGCGGTCGTGGGCCGGGTCCGGGGCGGCCAGCAGCCGGTCCACGGCCTTGCGGTCGAGGACCTCCGGCAGCGTCTGCCACAGGCGGGGGCTCTCGAGGTGTTCGGTCGGGTCCGACGGCACGAGCCGCTCGGCGCTCAGGTACCGGAAGAACATCCGGGCCGCCACCAGCGCCCGGCTGACGGTCGGCACGGCGCAGCCGCGCTGCTTCTCGGCCATCAGGAAGGCGATGACGTCGTCGCCGGAGGCGGCCTCCCACCCCTGGCCGTCCTCGTCCACGCCCAGGAAGGCGGCCAGGCGGCCGAGGTCCCGCTGGTAGGCCTGGATCGTGTTCACGCTCAGGCCGCACTCGATCGTCAGGTAATCGAGGAACGCATCAACCGGGTTGGCGGTAGCCTGGAGCACAGACAGTGTCTCCGCGTCGGCAGGTGCGGCGGGGAGCCCCGGGGGCCTCGGCCCTCGAAACCGGTGGAACGCCGTCGGGCGCGGGGCACCCGTTACATCGGCCCGCCGGGCGCAAAGGTTTAGCGAAAGTCCGATAACGACAGCCCCGAGCCACGAGCCGCGAGCGAGAGGCCGCAAGACACACAGCACCGGTGGCAAACCGCAAGCCCCGGCGAATATCCTCCGTCGCCGCCCGTCCAGAGGCATGCGGCGCCTTTCGGGCCGGCCGCGGAAGCGGCCGGACATCCTCATCGGTCGCGGCCGGTGCCGTGCCGGACCCCGACGGCGCGCCGCCGCCCCAAAAACCCGCTTCTCACGGGCGTTTCGGGGGGTTTGCGGTTGACACGTGGCACCCGGTCCGGTAGGCTGAGTCATTGAGAAAGTCCAGTGCGATTGAGGGAGGCCATGGCGGTGGTGACGTTGCGCCAGAATGACGCCCTGCGCTGCCGCTGGGCCCTTGCCGCGGCGGGATGGCTGCTCGGCCTGGCGGCGGCCGGGCCGGTCGCGGCAGCCGTCAGCACCCCCGCCGACGGTGCCGACGCCGAGTTGACCCGCCTCCGGGATTTCCTGACCGGGGCAGACCGGACCTTCGCCACCCGCCGCGACGCCGCCCAGATCCTCATCGAGAAGGATACCCCGGCGGCCCGGGCCGTCCTGCTGGAGGTCCTCTCCTCGCCGGCCCCGTCGGAGGCGACGCGGGCGGCGCTGGAGGTGCTGGCCTCGCGCGGCGGGGCGGATGCGGCCCTGGTGGACCCCCTCTTCAACCTCCTCGAAAGCGACGACGCCGACATCCGCCGCGCCGCCGCCGGCGCCTTCGGCGCCTACCAGGGCAACGAGAAGGTCCTCGAAGGGCTGGAGACGCTGGTCACGGGCACGTCGTCGCCGACGGCGGCCCGTCTGGCGGCGGTGGAGGCGCTGGCGGGCCTGTTCGACAAACGGGCGATCGGCATCCTGGTGGACCTGACGGAGACGCCCCCCCACGAGGTGGCCGCCGCCGCCGCCGAGGCGCTCGCCGACCTGACCGGCCGGTCCGACCTCCCGCCCACCGCCGAGGCCTGGCGGCGCTGGTGGGCGGACCACCGCGACGAGCCCGAACACCAACTCCTGACCGGCTTCATCCGCCGGTTCCGCGACAGGCTCGAGCAGCGCTTGAGCCAACTCGAGGAGGTCCGCAAGCGGCTGCTCGACCACCTGGCCGAACGGTACGAGGCCGGCGAGACCAAGGAGAAGGTCGCCCTGGCGGTGACGCACCTGTCGGACGCCGTGCCGGCCGTCCGGGCGCTCGGCGCCCGGCAGGCGGCCCGCATCGCCCCGGCGGCGCTGGCGGCCTCCAACGGCACGGGCAAGAAGGTGTATCCGGACCTGGTCTCGGCGCTGCTTGGCCGGGTGGACGATACCTCGGCGACGGTCCGGGCGGCCGTGGCCGATGCCCTCGCCGCGTGGCGCGAGTCCTCCGCCGGGCCCGTCCTGCTGGCGCGCCTGCCGAAGGAAACGGTGCCGGAGACGCGGGCGGCCCTGGCCGGGGCCCTCGGCGGCCTGCGGGTGGCCAAGGCCGTGGACCCGCTCGTCGAGATGCTCGCCTCACTCAACCAGACGGAGGTGGTGGCGGCGGCCGGCGCGCTCGGGCAGATCGGCGACCGCAGCGGCGGCGACCCGGAGGCCGTCCAGTCCGCCCTGGAGCCGCTCGGCCGGCTGGCCCGGTCGGCGGGGCCGGCGGCCGTGCGCGAGGCCGCGTGCCTAGCCCTGGCGAGGATCGCGCCGCCCTCGGCCGAGAAGGTGCTGGCGGCCGCCCTGGACGATCCGGAGGCGTCCGTCCGCTACGCCGCCGCCCAGGGTGTCGGGAACCTCGAGGAGGTGGGCGCCGGGACGGTCGAGGCCCTCGTCGGCCGCCTCCAGGACAAGGACAAGGGCGTGCGGCAGGCGGCGGCGGCCGCCCTGGCCCAGGTGGGCGGCGATAAGGCCGCCGCCGAAATGGCCGCCCGGCTCCAGCCCGACGCCGAGACCGACACGGCCGTCCGCAACGCCCTGTGGGACGCCATCCGGGCCCTGGCCGAGGCCGCCCCCTCCCCCGAACGGGCGGGGACCCTGGGCGACGTCTTCTTCGCCCGCGGCGGCCCGGAGGCCCCCGAGGACATGCAGCGAGCCGCCAAACTCTACCAGGCGGCGATCTCGAAGATCCCCGCCGCCGAGCGCAGCGGCCAGCAGGCCATCACCCTGTACGAGAAACTCGTCGACGCCCACGTCGCCGCCGGCACGCCCGAGCGGGCCGTGCCGACCCTCCGCCAACTGCTCGTCCTGACGCCGGCCGAGAACGCGGTCCGCATCCGGGAACTGAACCGGCAACTCGGGCTCATCCTGCTCGCCCGGGACCCGTGCACGGACAGCGTCCCGCCGCTGGTGGCGGCCATGAAGGGCGCCGGCGACGAGGCCCGGGCCACCATCCTCGACGCCGTCCGCGACCGGGCCGAGGCGCTGCTGGAGGCGGAGAAGCCCGTCCAGGCGCTGGATCTGGTGGCGGCGCTGGAGGCGGCCCGGCCGGAAAGCGACGAGGCGCCGCAGACGGCCGCCCTCCGCGCGGTCCGGGCCAGGGCCGCCGAGGCCGCCCTGCCGGGCGTCCTGTCGCGGCTGGGCGGCACGGACGAACAGGCCGCCGCTGCCACCGTCACGTTGAAGAAGATCGGCCCGGCCGCGGCCGGGCCGCTGCTCGACCTGCTGGCGTCCACCGCCCGCAAGAAGAAGGCGTCGATCGAGGCCCGGGCCCTGGCCGCCCTGGAAGCCGTCACCGGGCGGAGCGACCACGGCTACGACCTGGATGCGCCGCTGGAGGAGCGCCTGGCCCGCATCGAAGCCTGGCACAAGGCGCTTTAGCAGCGTTCGGCGGCCATCTTCCGGGAATCGTACGGCCGTTGACACGTGCTCAGGGAGCCACCATGGCCAAGCGTTACGTCGGCATCGACCTGGGGGGGACGAACCTGAAACTCGGCCTCGTCTCGGCCGACGGCGAGTTGCTCCAGCGGCACAGCACGCCGACCGAGGCGTCCGAGGGACCCGAGCACGTCCTGGCGCGGATGGCCCAGGCCGTCCGGCACCTCGCCGGCGAGGCCGACCTCGCCCTGGAGGACATCGCCGCCGTCGGCGTGGGCGTGCCCGGGCCGCTCGACTCTGCGGAGGGCGTCGTCCACTTCACGCCGAACCTGGCGGGATGGATCAACGTGCCCGTCCGCGCCACGCTCCAGGACGCCCTCGGCCGGACCGTCGTCGTCGAGAACGATGCGAACTCGGCGGCGTACGGCGAGTTCCGCGTCGGCGCCGGGCGCGACGTCCAGAGCATGTTCGTCCTCACGCTCGGCACCGGTGTGGGCGGCGGCATCATCCAGGACGGCCGGCTGCTGCGCGGCACCACCGACACCGGCGCCGAACTCGGGCACGTCATCGTCCAGTACGGCGGCCGGCTGTGCGGGTGCGGGAACCGCGGGTGCCTGGAGGCGTACGCCTCCGCCACCGCCGTCGTCGACCGGTTCCGGCAGGAGGGCGGCGTCTCCGAACTCTCCCGCCGCCAGGACCTGGAGGCCAAGGACATCTTCGAGGCGGCCGCCGAGGGCAACAAGCCCGCCGCCCGCATCGTCTCGGAAACCGCCGAGTACCTCGCCGTCGGGATCACGAGCATTCTGCATGCCTTGAACCCCGAGATGGTCGTGCTGACGGGCGGCATGGCGAACCGGGACGAGCCGCTTGTGCGCGAGGTGCGCGGGCACGTCCAGCGGCTGGCGTTCCCGAGTGCGTGGGATGCCTGCGAGATTCGCGTCAGCACGCTGGGCGGTCACGCCGGCATCCTGGGGGCCGCCCTGGCCGCCGAGGCCTTCGACCGCACCGGCGAGCGCGCCTGAGGCGGCGCCGGCGGGCCGTATGATGCTACGTCCCGCGCGGCGGGCCTCCCGGCCCGCCGCGCAGAGAGGAGACGGTATGCCCGGCGCGGTGGGCCGGGAGACCCACCGCGCGGCATCGTGTCGGGCGCCGTCGAAGACGATGCGGAGAGACTTCTGCGGGGGAATGGCGAGCCGTGCCATGAAACGCCGATGCCCCAAATGCGACGCCGAGTGGGACGGGCCTGACCGCATCGGCGTCCGCGAGGAGTGCCCCGAGTGTGCCGCGTTCCTCCACACCTGCGTCAACTGCGCCCGCTTCGACCCGTCCACGGGCACGTGCACGGAGCCCGACGTGGAGGCGGTCCGCGATCCGTACGGGGCAAGTTTCTGCGAGTGGTTCGCGTTCGAGGCGGACGCCGCGCGGCGGGCCGCGCCGCCGCCGGAGGTCTCCGAACGGTCCAGCGAAGAGGACGCCCGCCGCAAGTTCGAGGACCTCTTCGGGGGCGGCGGCTCGTGAGCGGTCCGCAGCGAACGCCCGTCGACGTTCCGTCGACGGCTCAACGTGCGGCGGGGCGCGGGCCGTTCCCTCTCCCCCGGCGGGAGAGGGTCAGGGTGAGGGGGACGGGCCGGCGGTGGTTCACCCTCACCCCAGCCCTCTCCCATCAAGGGAGCGGGGGCAGCGCACGTGCGGCGCGGCGCGCAGGCCTTGTGGTTCTTCTTCTCCTCGTCGTTGCCCTGCCCTTCGGCTGCGTGGCGTTTCCGCGCGGCGCGTACTGGCCGGCGTACCAGAGCCGCCTCGCCGAGGGCGCGGCCGCCGACGCGGACGTCGCCGCCGGCGCGGCGCCGGACTGGTCCGACGCCGCCCGCGCCGAGGCCCTCCGCCGGCGGCTCCGCGGTGCCGTGGCGCGGCGGTGGTCGAACCAGGCCCTGGCCGATGCGGCCAGCGACACGGGCGCCGGCGCCGGCCGGTACGTGTACGGGGCCGCGCTGCGCACCCTGGTGGCGCTGTACGTCGATCCCGTGTCGTACCGCGACCTCGTCGTGGCCGGCATCGAAAGTCTGCGCGCGGCCTTGGAGGATGAGGCGTTTCGCGAGCGGTTCCCGCGCGCCGGCAAGGCGGAGCACCGCGCCCGCCTGGCCGAGGCGCTGGGGATTCTTTCGCTGAAGGCGCGCGCCGCGCGCCCGATCTTTTCGTGGCAGGCCACCGAGTGGCTCGACGTGGCGATGGAGAAGAACCGCGCGATGCTCGGCCTGCCCGACGGCGCGGTCGTCGCCGAGTTCCTCTTCGGCGCGACCGATGCGCTCGACCCGTACACGCGGTTCATGACGGCCGAGATGCTGGGCGCCTACGAGCGCCGGTTGAAGGGCGAGTACGCCGGCATCGGCGCCGCGGTCGCGAAGCACGGCGACCGCGTGTTTCTGGAGGAGGTGTTTGAGGGCGGGGCCGCCGAGGAGGCCGGCTTCGCCGTCGGCGACGAGATCGTCCGCGTCGACGCCGAGCCCGTGCGCGGCCTGGACCTGGCGGAGGTGAGCCGGCGTCTGCGCGGCGAGAAGGGGACCGAGGTCCGCGTGACGGTGCGGAGCGGAGGCGAGGGCGAGGCCCGCACGGTCACGCTCACGCGCACCGCCGTCGGGGTGCCGTCGGTCCGCACCGTGCAGATGATCGAGGGCGAGGACGCGGTCGGCTACCTCCGCCTCACGGCCTTTAAGTCCGGTACGGAGCGGGAGTTACGCAAAGCCGTCGCCGATCTCCGCGGCCGCGGGGCCCGCCGCCTGCTCGTGGACCTCCGGGGCAATCCGGGCGGGTCGCTCCTGGAGGCCATCGCCGCCGCCGCCGTCTTCCTGGACGCCGGCCGGGTGCTGGAGACGCGCGGCCGCGCGTTCGGCGCCGATTGGACGTACGACGTCCCGCTGTTTGCGCGGCAGGAATGGTCCGGGCCGCTCGTCCTCCTCGTCGACGAGGGGACGGCGAGCGCGGCCGAGGCGCTGGCCCTGGCGTTGTCGCAGCGCGGCCGGGCGCGGCTCGTCGGACGCCGCACCTACGGCAAAGGCGCGGCGCAGATCAGCGTGCCGATCCTCGGCACCGGGACGGCCGTCACGGTCACCGTGGCGCGCGTGTACGGCCCCGACGAGGCGTGCGTGGAAGGCGTGGGGCTGGAACCCGACCGCGCGGTGCCCGCGCCGGAGGCGGCGGTGCGCGACGTCGCGGACGATCCGGTGGTGCGGGCCGCCATCGACCTGTTGCAGGGCGCCCCCAACCCGCCGGCAGCGCGCCCGTAGCGCGCCCCGTCAACGCTTTTCGTTAAGCGCGCTGTGTGCAGGAACCGATAACGGGAATAGCACCTCGGAGCGAGGGCGCGCATTCTCTTTTCCGACACGCATTGGTATCGCGAAAAAGTTGTTGACAGTGTGATGCGGCCTGCCTAGCATCGCAAGCGGGACAGTTCTTTACGAAAGGAGATGTCCTATGGCGAAGAAGAGGAAGAAGGCGACCAAGAAGAAGACGGCTCGCAAGAAGAAGAAGAAGGCCACCAAGAAGAAGAGGAAACCTGCCCGCAAGAAGAAGGCCACGCGCAAGAAGAAGAAAGCCACCCGGAAGAAAACCACGCGCCGCAAGACGGCCAAGCGCAAGAAGAAAGCCACCAAGAAGAAGAAGCCGGCTCGCAAGAAGAAGGCCACGCGCAAGAAGAAGAAAACCACCAAGAAAAAGAAACCGGCTCGCAAGAAGAAGGCCACGCGCAAGAAGAAGAAAACCACCAAGAAGAAGGCCACGCGCCGCAAGAAGGCCAAGAAGAAGACCGCCCGCCGCCGCCGCTAGACGGCCCGCGGGCCCGACACCTCCGAGAGGCACGACCGGGGGAGATCCGATGCGACTGGCGGATCTCCCCCTCCGTTTGCGCCGACGGCGCGGACCGTTGACAGCCGTTCCCCCACCCCCTATACTGGCCGGTTCTTGAGATGGCGTGCGGTCGGCGGGGGGACTCCCGAAGACGCAGACGGCGTCCCGACTGCGCCCCGCCGCCGGCGTCAGGGGGACGTTCCACGGTAGACACTGCGAGGCGACCATGGACCAGACCATCCGCGACGCACTCCAGAACGTGATGGACGAGGCGAGCCTGTCGGCCCTGGAGGCCCTCGACAGCGAGCGCGTCCACGCCTTCGTCGCCGACGCCGTCCGCCTGTGCCGCCCGGCCTCGGTCAAGGTGTGCACCGACTCGGACGAGGACCGGGCCTACGTCCGCCGCCAGGCCGTCGAGAGGGGCGAGGAGGTGGAACTCGCGACCGACGGCCACACCGTCCACTTCGACGGCTTCCGCACGGGCGCCGACCACGACCAGGGCCGCGACAAGGCCAACACGAAGTACCTCCTGCCGCCCGACCGCTCGCTCGGCCCGGACGTGAACTGGACCGACCGCGACGCCGGCCTGGAGGAGGTGCGCGGGTACCTGGACGGGGCGATGGACGGCAAGGAACTGTACGTCCGGTTCTTCTGCCTCGGGCCGACGGGCAGTGTCTTCGCCATCCCGTGCGTCCAGTGCACCGACTCCGCCTACGTGGCCCACAGCGAGGACCTGCTGTACCGCGGCGGGTACGAGGAACTCAAGCGCCGCGGCGCCGATGCCGAGTTCTTCCGGTTCCTCCACTCCGCCGGCCGGCTGGACGAGCGCGGCACCAGCGCCGAGACGGACAAGCGGCGCGTCTACATCGACATCCTCGAAGACCAGGTCTACAGCGTCAACACGCAGTACGGCGGGAACACGATCGGCCTGAAGAAGTTGGCCCTGCGCCTGGCCATCCGCAAGGCCGACCGCGAAGGCTGGCTCGCCGAGCACATGTTCGTCATGGGCGTCGGCGGCCCCGGCGGCCGCGTCACGTACTTCACCGGCGCGTTTCCGAGCGCCTGCGGCAAGACGTCGACCGCCATGCTGCCGGGCGAACTCATCGTCGGCGACGACATCGCCTACCTCCGGGCCATCGACGACGAGGCGCGGGCCGTCAACGTCGAGTCCGGCATCTTCGGCATCATCCGCGACGTCAACCCCGACGACGACCCCGTCATTTACGACCTGCTCACGAGTCCCGGCGAGGTCATCTTCTCCAACGTGCTCATCAAGGACGGCAAACCGTACTGGCTGGGCATGGGCGAGGAGATTCCCGAGTCCGGCATCAACTACGCCGGCCAGTGGCACAAGGGGATGACCGACGAGGCGGGCAAGGAAATCACCCCCAGCCACAAGAACGCCCGGTACACCGTGGAGATCGAGCGGCTGGCGGGCGCCGACCCGAACCTCCACAACCCGGACGGCGTGACGCTCCAGGGCGTGATCTACGGCGGCCGCGACAGCGACACCTGGGTGCCCGTCAAGCAGGCGTTCGACTGGGGCCACGGCATCATCACGATGGGGGCGGCGCTGGAGAGCGAGACCACCGCCGCCACCCTCGGCGCCGAGGGCGTCCGCACGTTCAACCTCATGAGCAACCTCGACTTCCTCGCCATCGGGCACGGCAAGTACATCCAGAACAACCTCGACTTCGCCGCCAAGGTCGACCCGGTGCCCGCCATCTTCGGCGTCAATTACTTCCTCAAGGAGGGCGGCGACACAAAGGGCAAATACCTCAACGGCATGATGGACAAGCACGTGTGGGTCAAGTGGGCCGAGCGGCGCGTCCACGGCGACGTGGAGACAATCGAGGGGCCGACCGGCCTCCTGCCGAAGCACGAGGACCTCGCGCCGCTCTTCCAGGAACTCCTGGGCAAGACGTACACGGAGGCGGATTACGTCAAGCAGTTCACCATCCGCGTGCCGGAGAACCTCGCGAAACTCGACCGCATCGAGGCCATCTACCGGAACGTGGACGATACGCCGCGGGTCGTCTTCGAGTGCCTGGCCGCCCAGCGCGAGCGGCTCCAGGCCCTGCGCGAGGCGAAGGGCGATTACGTCTCGCCGCTGGAACTGTAACGGCAGCGTAGGCCGCGGCGTGCCGCGGCAGCATTCCGGCACTTCGGTTTTTAACGCAGAGATCGCCGAGAGCGCAGAGGACGGCGGAGAACGACAACGGCGGGAGAATAGAGTAACGACAACGACGAACGGGATGTCATCGACGCGCGGCGGTCCTCCCGGGCCGCCGCGCTTCTATGCGCCGGGGCGGCCGCCTTCATTCGCTCTCCCTCGACGGGAGAGGGCCGGGGTGAGGGTGAAGGCCGCGGCGTGCCGCGGCATATGTCATCCCGACCGAGTCCGGGCGCCGCTGGCGCTTCCTGTCATTCTGAGGAGGCCGCAAGGCCGACGAAGAATCTCGCCGTGGCCGTGGCCGTTCGTTCCCCGTTCCGCCCTCCGCATTCCGCGTTCGGCAATCTCGCCGTGGTCGCTGCCGTTCGTTCCGCACTCCACATTCCGCACTCCGCACTCGGACGGCTTCGCCCTTGCCCCGCGGCCCCACGCCGGTACAATCCTCCTGGCGAACACAGGAGGTCTCGGCATGGACGGTGGGACGAATCGGCGGCGGTTTCTCCGGCGCGCGGTGGCGGCGGCGGCCGGCACGGCCGCCGGGATGAGCCTGGAGGAGAAGGCCCTGCTGGCCGGCCGGCGGGCCACGGACCCCTCCCCGCCCGCCTCGGCCCCCACCGCCGCGGGCACGGTTCCCGAGGGCACGCTCCCCACCGGCAAACTCGGCGACCGCAACGTCAGCCGCATCATCTGCGGCGGCAACCTCATCTCCGGCTTCGCCCACAGCCGCGACCTCACCTACGTCTCGCCGCTCCTGAAGAACTACTTCACCGACGAGAAGGTCTTCGAGACGCTGCACCTGTGCGAGCAGCACGGGGTGAACACGGCCCTCCTCCGGTGCGACGACCACGTCATCGGCCTGCTGGACCGGTACTGGAAGAAGGAGGGCGGCAAGATCCAGTGGCTGGCCCAGACGTACCCCTCCTCCTCCGGCAAGCAGGATAACATCCAGAAGGCGATCGACGGCGGGGCCATGGCCTGTTACCTCCAGGGCGGCTTCGGCGACCGCTGGGTCACCCAGGGCAAGGTCGACCTCCTGGAAAAGGCCGTCGAGTACATCCACGACCGGAAGATGCCGGCGGGCATCGGCGGCCACATGATCGCCGTGCCCATCGCCGTCGAGGAAGCGGGCATCGAACCCGATTTCTACATGAAAACGCTCCACCGCACCGACTACTGGTCGTACACGAAGGAGCGGGTCTGCGACAATACGTGGTCGGCCACGCCGGAGGAGACCGCCCGCTTCATGGAGACCGTGAAGCGGCCGTGGATCGCCTTCAAGGTGCTGGCGGCGGGGTCGGTCCATCCGCGCAAGGGATTCCGGTACGCCTTCGAGAAGGGGGCGGACTTCGCCTGCGTGGGGATGTTCGACTTCCAGGTGGCCGAGGACTGCCGGATCGCCCGGCAGATTCTCTCCGGCACCCTGAACCGCAAACGCCCCTGGCGGGCGTAGCATTTCGCCGGCCGGCTTCCCGACGCGGAGACGGCCGCGGCGGGAAACGCCCGCTTCGGAAACCGTTTTCGATTTCCGGCTTCCGGCCTGGCCCTCGTTTCGGCTTCCCGCCCCGTCTTCCGCGCGCCTATACTGAACCGGAGGAGGAGATGATGTTCCGCGATAGCGACACACCCCGCGGGGCCGTGGTTGCCGCGATAGCCGTATGCGCGGCCCTGGCCGCGGGAGGGTGTCAGCCCGACGAGGAAGGACACGCCATGACCGCGCCCTCCCAGGAAGACACGCCAAGCGCCGACCCGCAGAAAACGCCCGCGCCGGACCCCGGCACGGAAGCCGATCCCCCCGAGAAGACCGCCGTCGCCACCTTTGCCGCCGGATGCTTCTGGGGCGTCGAGGCGAGGTTCCGCAAGGTGCCCGGCGTCGTCGACACGATGGTCGGCTACACGGGCGGCCACACCGAGAATCCCTCCTACAAGCAGGTCTGCACGGGCACCACGGGCCACGCCGAGGCCGTCCAGGTCACGTACGACCCCGGGAAGGTGACGTACGAGCAGTTGCTGGAGGTCTTCTGGAACCTCCACAACCCGACGACGGCGAACCGGCAGGGGCCGGACGTGGGCTCGCAGTACCGGTCGGCTATTCTTTATCACAGCCCGGCGCAGGAGGCGGCGGCCCGGGAGTCGAAGGCGGCCCTGGGGGCCTCCGCCCGGTGGGGCGACCGGCCCATCGTGACCCAGGTCGAACCCGCCGGCCCGTTCTGGCGGGCCGAGGCGTATCACCAACGGTACCTCGAGCAACAGGGCCGCGGCACCTGCGGGACGTGAGGCCTGCCGCCCCGCCCCGCGCTTGACACCTGTGCCCCGCCACCGCATAATCGCTTTCACACCCGACCCAATCTCGTCCGATAGCGGAGGTCCGTCATGTCGATGCGCAGTGTCCCGGTTCTGGCGGCGGTGGTCCTGGCATCCCTGGCCCTCGCGGGCTGCGAGCAGCCGCAGGAGTTGATGGAATTCCCGATGAAGGACTACAACCGTCCCCTGCCGCCGGGGGCCCAGGCCCTCCGCAAAGTGACCGACCCGAACCGCATCCCGGACTTCACGAAGGCGTGCGCCCAGCGGCACCGGCTCGTCGAGGCCATCGACCTCAGCCTCCATTACCTGGCCAAGCCGTCCAGCCGGGACCATTATCCGTGCTGCGGCATTACGCACGCGCGGGTGGTGGCGAGCCTGGAATCGTTCCGCGACCTGCTGGGGGCGAACCTCGCGCCGGCCCAGATGGACGCCGCCGTCCGGCACCGGTTCGACGTGTATGAATCCGTCGGATGCGACATGCAGGGCACCGTCCTCGTGACGTGTTACTACACGCCCATCTTCGAGGGGTCGCTCCAGCGGACCGCCGAGTACCGCTGGCCGCTCTACGCCAAGCCGCCCAACCTCCAGAAGGGGCCGGACGGCAACCCGGTTCGCACCTGGCCCGACCGCCGGACGCTCGAGGCCTCCGGCGTGCTCAAGGGCCTGGAACTGGTGTACCTGGCCGACCCGTTCAAGGCGTACGTGGCCCAGGTCCAGGGGTCGGTCAAGATCCGCCTGCCGGACGGCTCCCTCCGCACCTACGGCTATACCGCCAATAATGGCCATGAGTACAAGAGTGTTAGGGCGATGCTCGTCGAGGACGGGAAGATCGGCCGCTACGCCGGCCTGCCGGAGATGATCGCCTACTTCAAGGCCCATCCCGGCGAGGTCCAGGCGTACACGTGGCGGAACCCGCGGTACGTCTTCTTCGCGCCCGTCGAGGACGGCCGGCCGCGGGGGTGCCTGAACGAACCCGTCACCACGGGCCGGACCGTCGCGACGGACAAGGACATCTTCCCGCCCGCCGCCCTCGGGTTCCTCGTGACGGAACTGCCGGTGGAGCGCGGCGGGGAGATCGTGACGGCGCCGTACCGCGGGTTCGTACTCGACCAGGACGCCGGCGGGGCCATCCGGGCCCCCGGCCGGTGCGACCTCTACCTCGGCGTCGGCGAGGAGGCCGGCGAACTCGCCGGCCGCGCCAAGAACGAGGGACGCCTGTACTACCTCTTCCTGAAACCCGGCCAGGCGCCCGCGGGCGGCCTGCGGGAGACGGAGGAAACCGGCGCCGCCGGCACGGGCGGCTAGTACCACGACGCCGGGTGCCACTGGCGGCTCGCCCGCCAGTGCGCCTGGAGATTCGAGGAACACTGGCTGACAAGCAGCCAGTGGCACCCGCCAATTCGAACGTGGCCGGCGGCATGTGCCACGGCGGATCTGGGCCCGCCGTGATTCTGCCGATGGGGCGCACGGCCGGACAAGGCCGGCCGTGGCACCGGCCCGAAACGCCCTCCAGGAGAAGGGCCGTGAATCAGTTCACCCCCGACGAACTCGCCGACGGCGACGGCAAGGCCGGACGCCGCACCCTCGTCGCCGTCGACGGCAAGGTGTACGACGTCACCGACAGCGGCATGTGGCGCGAGGGCCGGCACGTCAACACCCACCAGGCCGGCGAGGACCTCTCCCTCGGCTTCGAGGCGGCCCCGCACGGCCGGGAGGTCCTCGACCGGTTCGAGCAGGTCGGGACGATTGCGACGGCCGCGCCCCGTCCGGCGGCCCGCGAGGCCGGGCCCCTGCTCGCGGCGCTCCTGGCCCGGCACCCGCACCCGCCGACGGTGCATTTCCCGATCGCCCTCGGCCTCGCCGGCGCCGTCACGATGGCGCTGTACCTCGTGACCCGGCATCGTGGCTTCGAGATGTTTGCCCTGTACGCGACGATCGGGGCGGCCGCCCTGGCCCCCGTGTCCATCGCCTCGGGGGCCCTGAGTTGGGTCTACAACTACAGCGCCGTGTGGACCCCCATCTATCGGGGCAAGGTCACGTTCTCGGTCGTCCTGGTCCTCGTCCAGGCGACGGCCCTGGTGCTGCGGCTGGCGGTGGTGGAGGGGCCCGACCTCGGCTCGCCCGCCTTCTGGGCCTGGGCCGGCCTCGCCCTGGCCCAGGGACCGACGGTGCTTCGCCTGGGGCAACTGGGCGGCAAGATCACGTTCCCCACGTAGCCGCGAGGGAGATTCGCCGTGAACCAGGAAGTCCGCGAACTCGAAGAACTGCTCCAGACCCTCGTCCAGATCATCGCCAAGGAAACCCAGGTCCGCGACCTGTACCGGAAGGCGTGCGTGGCGCCGACGTCGGAGATGGGCCGGCTGCTGTGCGAGCACCTCGGCGCCGACGAGGAGGCGCACCTGAAGAAACTCCAGGCCGCCAAACGCCTCGTCCAGGAGCGCCTGGCCGAGGCCCGCCGCGGCGGGCCGTCCGACCCGGAGACGGGCGCCGGCGGCTGACGCGGCCGCGGCTTCGCCGGTGGTGTCTGGCACCTTTACGCCGTTCAAAGGTGCCTGACACCTTTGTCGTTCGCCGGCGGCTGAATGCCCAATGTTCAATGCCCGATGCCCAAGCAGGCCATCGGCCTGTGGGACACGGCGCGCGGCCCGCAAGCGGGCCGGCGAACACAAACGTTCCCGCGTGCCTCGAAACCGCCCTGCCGTTCGCGCCGTTGCTGTCTATGGAGTGCGGCGGCCTGCCGCCGCCCTGCGTCCCGAGGAAACCGCCATGCGATCCATCGCCGCCGCCGTCCTGGTGCTGACCCTCGCCGCCGGCGCCCCCGCTGTCGAGGAACCTGGAGCGGATGCGCGGCGGGTGCCACTGGCGGCTCGTCCGCCAGTGCATCTCGGCGCGGTGGGTGCCGAGACCCACCGCGCTTCGACGTCTCGGATTCGCCCCCCTGTCGAGGGCGCCTGGGAACCCATCCCGGAACTCACCGACGAGTTTGGCGGCGACCGGCTCGACCCCGCGAAGTGGCACGACCACAATCCCTCCTGGAGAGGCCGCAAGCCCGCCCTCTTCCGCCCCTCGAACGTCAAGGTCGCGGGCGGGCATCTGCATCTGACGATGCGCGTCGAGGACGTGCCGGACGCCCCCAAGGGTTACCACACCTTCACCTCCGCGGCCGTCAAGAGCAAGGCGACCGCCCGGTACGGGTACTTCGAGGTGCGGGCCAGGGCGATGGCCTCGCGCGGGTCCAGCGCCTTCTGGTTCTACCGGTCCACGCCCGAGCGGTGGACGGAGATCGACGTCTTCGAGATCGGCGGCGGGGCGCCGAAGCACAAGCGGGCCCTGCACATGAACGTCCACGTCTTCCGCACGCCGCAGGAGAAGCGGCACTGGTCGAAGGCCGAGACGTACGAGGCCCCGGCCGACCTGGCCGGCGCGTTCCACGTCTACGGCCTTCTGTGGACGCCGGAGAAGGTCGAATGGTACTTCGACGGCCGGCCCGTCCGCATCATCAAGAACACGCATTGGCACCAGGCGCTGCACATGAACTTCGACTCCGAGACGATGCCCGACTGGTTCGGCCTGCCCGAGAAGACGAACCTGCCGTCCACCTTCTCGATTGATTACGTGCGGTCGTGGTGCCCCGCGGCGACGCCCCCGGCCGGGGAGGAGCCGTAACCCGTCAGCCGGCCCTATTCCGCCTCCGCCTGCCTCGCCATGAACCGCTTCCTGCCGTACGCCCCGCCGCCCAACGATTCGCCGTGCCAGAACCAGTGGTCCTGATGGCCGCACCGCCGGACGCACCCGTGGTACGCGCCGTGGCTGTGAGGCTCCTCGAACCGGAGCAGCCCGTCTTCGTCCCACGCCCGGCGCAGGCCGTGATGCCTGCCCTCGGCGTCAGACGTCGACTCGGCCTGCAGCCGGCCGTTCCGGTGCCAGGAGCGGATGCTGCGAATCACGCCGTCGGCATAGACTTCCTGCTTGTACAGCGTCCCGCTGTCGTAGTAACGCTGTTGAAGGCCGTCCTTGACGCCGACCTTGAACGTCCGGAGCCGCTCGATGCGGCCGTCCTCGTAGTCAATCGCCCTCCCATGAAACTCGCCGTTGCGGTATGAATAATCGGAGACCATCCGGAACCCGTCCCGGTGGAGTGCGCGGCCGGTCCATGGCTTTCCGTCACGGAAGACGCAGGAGGCGATGGCGCGGCCGTCTTCGGAGAAGTACCGGACGAGGCCGGTGAGTTCGTTGTCGCGGTACGTCTCGGTCCGTCTCAGGCGGAGGGCCTCGCCGACCCACACGGCGGCGGTGCCGTTCGGTTTGCCGCCGGAGACCTCGTATTCCCGGGCGCCCGTTCGGCCCTTCCATCTCGGGCCCCCTGAGGTGAGAAGGACCTTCGCGGGCCGGCCTCGTTCATCCAGGAGTACGTCGATGGCCGGGCCGTCCATGACCACGAGCCCGGTCTCCGCGATGGACCATTGGGGTGTGACCTCCGCCAGGCCGGCCGCCCTTCGTTTCGGGTTCAGCCGGAGAATGGCCTCCGTGACCGGCCGCGACGGCCGGTCGTCGTGGATATACCGCAGGGCCATGGCGGCGAAGGGCAGGAGGCGGGGATGGAGCGGCTGGGCGTCCCGCCGCTCGTCGCCTTTCTCGGCGTGGGCGTGGCCCTCAGGGCGGCCGACGCCCGCTGGGGCGTGCTGGCCGCCGACTCGAACGAGGTCCTGGAAGTCCTCGGCCGCCTGGGCGTCATCTGCCTGCTGTTCCGGGCAGGCCTGGAGAGCGACCTGCCGGGCCTCGTCAACCAACTCCGCCGGGCCTCCGTCCTGTGGGTCGGGAACCTCGTGGTCAGCGCCGTCGTCGGCTTCGCGGCCGCCTACTGGTGGCTGGACCTCGGCCCGACGGCGAGCATCTTCGTGGCCTCCGCCCTGACGGCCACCAGCGTGGGCGTCACGGTCGCCGTCTGGCAGGACGCCGGCCGCCTGAAGTCCCCCACGGGCGAACTCCTGGTGGACGTGGCGGAACTGGACGACATCAGCGGCGTGGTGATCCTGGCGGTCCTGATGGCGGTCGCCCCCGCCCTCCGCGGCGGGGTCTCCGCCGAGACGCTCCCGGCCGCGGCCGAGGCCCTCGGCTGGGTCCTGGTGAAACTCGTCGCCTTCGGGACCGTCTGCCTGCTCTTCTCGCGCTACGCGGAGCGGCGGCTGACGGGGTTCTTCAAGCGGTTCGAGCGGGCGCCGGACCCCATGCTGACCGTGGCGGGGGTAGCCTTCATCCTGGCGGCCGTGGCGGGGCTGCTCGGGTTCTCGGTCGCTATCGGGGCGTTCTTCGCGGGCCTGGCGTTCAGCCGCGACCCCGAGGCCGTCCGCATGGAGGCGTCCTTCGACGCCGTCTACGACCTGCTCGTCCCGTTCTTCTTCATCGGCATCGGCCTGGCGATGGACCCGGCCGCCATGGGCGGGGCGCCTGCGGCCGCGCTGGTGCTCCTGGGGGCGGCGGTGGTCGGCAAGATCCTCGCCAACACCGGCCCGGGCCTGCTGCTGGCGGACCCACGGGCCGCCCTGCTCCTCGGCATCTCCATGGTGCCGCGCGCCGAGATCGCCATGATCATCATGGACCGCGGCCGGGCGCTCGGCGGCTGGGCGGTCTCGGCCGAGACGTTCGCCGGGATGGTCATCGTGTCGGCGGCCACGTGCCTCGGCACCCCGCTCCTCCTCCGGCCGCTGATCCGGCGGTGGGCGGAGGAAGAGGCGTGAGCGCGGCGCTCGCGCCAACGCATCGCTTACGCGCCGGGCAAGCCCGGCGGCTAAGTGTGGCACACAGCGCGCTGTCACCCTGAGCGCAGCGAAGGGTCTCGCCGTGGTTGTTGCCGTTGCCTAATGCCGAATCCCGATTGCCGAATGCCCGTCGTCGCCGTTCGCCGTTCCGCCGGTTGCCGGTTGCCTGTTGCCTGTTGCCCGCCGTTGTCGTATTACAGACCGCACGCACCCGCGGAGGTTAAGCGCCATGTCCAAGCCCGCTGACGACGATCCCCTGGCCGCGTACCTCTCGAAGCGCGACTTCTCGAAGACGCCCGAGCCCACCGGCCAGGGCAACACGGGCGGAGCGGGCCCCAAGGGTCGGCCCGTCTTCGTCGTCCAGAAGCACAAGGCACGCACCCTGCACTACGATTTCCGGCTGGAGGTGGGCGGGGTGCTGAAGTCCTGGGCCGTCCCCAAGGGGCCGTCGATGAGCCCGAAGGACAAGCGGCTGGCGGTGGCCGTCGAGGACCATCCCCTCGATTACGCCGGCTTCGAGGGCACCATCCCCGCCGACGAGTACGGCGCCGGGCCCGTCATCGTGTGGGACGCCGGCGTGTACCGGAACCTCTCGGCCGAGAAGGAGGACGGGCCCGCGACGATGGCCGAGGCGATCGAGGCCGGTCACGTGGAGGTGGCCCTGGAAGGCGAGAAACTGCGCGGCGGCTTCGCCCTGGTCCACACGAAGATGGGCGGGAAGGACCGGAACTGGCTCCTCATCAAGATGCGCGACGACGAGGCGGACGATGCCGAGGGATCCAAGATCGCCGACGCCCGCCCCGACTCCGTCCTCTCCGGGCGGAGCATTGAGGAGGTGGCGGAAGAAGCGGGCTGACCGCTGCGCGGTCGCCAATGCCCAAGCCCCAATGACCAAGGAGGCCTTCGGCCTGCGGGATGGAAGATGCCAGGGCCGCCGCCTGCCCGCAACGCCAAGCCTCTTACAGCGTCCCCGCCACCTCGGCGGCCCAGTAGGTGATGAGCACATCGGCGCCCGCGCGGCGGAGGCTGAGGAGGATCTCGCGGATGACCGCGTCGCGGTCGATCCAGCCCCGCTCGGCCGCCGCCTCCACCATCGCGTACTCCCCGCTCACGTTGTACGCCGCCAAGGGGACGCCGAACGTCTCCTTCACGCGGCGAATGATGTCGCCGTAGGCGAGGGCGGGCTTGACGATCACGAGGTCCGCCCCCTCGTCCAAATCTTCGGCCGCCTCCCGCAGGGCCTCGTCCGTGTTGGCCGGGTCCATCTGGTACCCGCGCCGGTCGCCGAAGGACGGCGGGCTCTCGGCCGCGTCGCGAAACGGGCCGTAGAAATGCGACGCGTACTTGACGGCATACGAGAAGATGGGTACATGCGACAGGTCGCCTGAGTCGAGGGCATCGCGGACGGCCGCCACGCGCCCGTCCATCATGTCCGACGGGGCGACGGCATCGGCCCCCGCCCGGGCGCACGCGACGGCCGCCGCCGCGAGACGGGGCAGCGTGGCGTCGTTGTCGACGGTCGTCCGGCCGGCCACGTCCGTCAGGATACCGCAGTGCCCGTGGTCGGTGTACTCGCACAGGCAGATGTCCGCGAGGACCGCCAGGTCCGGCGCCGCCTGCTTGATGGCGCGGATGGCCTGCGGCACGACGCCGTCCGGGGCGGAGGCGCCCGACCCCTCGGCGTCCTTCTCGGCCGGGATGCCGAAGAGGAGGACGGCCGGGACCCCGGCGTCGGCGACGCGGCGGGCCTCGGCGGCGATGCCGTCGGGCCCGAACTGCCGCTGGCCCGGCATCGACGGGATGGGCGCCGGCTCGGTCAGGCCTTCCTTGACGAAGAGCGGCTGGACGAGGCGGCGGGGCGAGAGGTCCGTCTCGGACACCATTCGGCGCAGCACCGGATGGTCGCGAAGCCGGCGGGGGCGGGTCTCGGGGAAGGTCATGGGTTTCTCCTTTGCTGCTGTTGCGCGGCGGGTCTCCGCACCCGCCGGGCGGCCCGCTGCGAGCGCGGTGGGTACGGAGACCCACCGCGCCACGCGCCGTCCGGGCCGCGGCGGGCCGCGGCCTACTTCGCCTCAACGCTGAAACGGTGGATCGTCGTTTCGCGATACGTCTCCCCCGGCCGGAGGACCGTCGACGGGAACGCCGGCCGGTTCGGCGCGTCCGGATAGTGCTGCGTCTCCAGGCACAGGCCGTGGTACGGGCCGTAGGGTTTGCCGCCGCCCTTCAGGCGCGGGCCGAGGCCCTTGGCGGTGTAGAGTTGCACCCCCGGCTGCGTGGTGCGGACCTCCATCACGCGGCCGCTCGCGGGGTCGACGACGCGGGCGGCGAGGCCCATCCGCTGCCCCATCCGCGGATCCCCCTTCTTGTTCAGGACGTAGCAGTGGTCGTAGTTCTCGCCCTCCACCTGCTCGATGCGCGAGCCCACCGTCTTCGGCTCGCGGAAATCCAGGGGCGTGCCCGCGACGGGGGCGTGGACGCCCGTCGGAATCTTCCCTTCGCCGAACGGCAGGTACTGGTCGGCGTTCAGCATGAGGCGATGGGCCAGGACGTTGCCGGAGCCCGCCCCCGCCAGGTTCCAGTACGCGTGGTTCGTCAGGTTGACGACGGTGGGCTTGTCGGTGGTGGCCTCGTACTCCATGACGAGTTCGTCCTGCCGCGTGACGAGGTACCGGACCGTGACGGCGAGCGTGCCGGGGAACCCCGCGTGGCCGTCCGGGCTGGTGTGCGTCAGTTCGACGCCGGCCATGCCGGTCCGCCGGATGGGCCGGGCCTGCCAGAGGACGCGCGAGAAGTTCTTCCGCCCGCCGTGGATGTGGTTCTTGCCGGCGTTCGCCTCCACCTCGACGGTCTTGCCGTCCAGCGGGAACGCAGCCCCGGCGATGCGGTTGGCGTACCGGCCCACGACGGAGCCGAAGAGGGGATGGCCCTTCAGGTAATCCTCCAGCGTATCGAGATACAGCGTGACGTTGTCGAGGTTCCCGTCGCGGTCCGGCGCGTGGACGCCGGTCAGGGTGGCGCCCCAGGTCATGACGGTGGCCCGGATGCCGCCGGGGTTGGCGAGGCGATAGAGGTGGACCTCGCGTCCGTCGGGCAGGCGGCCGAAGACGGCCCGCCGGGCGGTGGGTTCGCCGGGGGTCTGGCGCGGCGCCGTCTGGCAGGAGCCGCCGAGCATCAGGACGGCCAGGATGAGCGTGGCGCAGACGGCGGTGCGGTGGTCGGGGAAGGTCATGGTCGTCGCCTTTCTCCTGTGACGCGCCGGCCAAGGCCGGCGGCTGAATGTGCGCCGCTGCAACGTTGAACTGCCATCGCGGTCCGTCCGTCGGGCCGATTATGACGGGGCGGACGGCCGGCGGCAAGGGGTCGGCAATGCCACGGGCGGCGGGCCTCCGTACCCGCCGCGCGCAACGGTCGGAGCGCGGCGGGTGCGGCGACCCGGCTCGCGGCCGCCGTCCGTTCATCATTCGGCATTCATCATTCTCCGTTCATCATTGCCGTGATTCTTGCCGAATCGCCTTGACCCCGCGGCCGTCCCGATTACACTACCGGTGGCGATTCACACGGCCTTAACGCGATTCCGCCGGAGGAGGTTCCCGTGCGCCTCGACCGCGTCCTCCCGCCGCTTGCGCCGTGCCTGATGATGCTGGCGACACTCTGCCCCGCGCTCGCCGCAGCCGAGGGGGCGGAGGGCGGTCGGGAAGAAGCCGAGGCGACGTTCGAGTCGCTCTACGCCGGCGACGTCGCGAAGGTCACCCGGACCCGCGACAAGACGGACGACGTTGCCCTGGCGGCGCGGCTCCTGGAGACGGCCCGCGGCGAGGACGTCCGGCCGGCCCTGGCGGCGGTGCTCGCCGAACACGCCGTCACCCTCGGCGCGGCCCATCCGGCCGGGTACGACACGGCCATCGACGCGGCCGACCTGATGATCGAGGTGGCGCCCGACCGGTCCGCCGAGGCGTACGACCACCTCATCGACCTCCGCGAGCAGCAGCACCGGGCGGCCAAGGGCCTCGATAAGATCGGCGCCGCCGAGACCCTCATCGAGACGCACCTGATGGCGGCCGACGCCCGCCTCGACGCCGGCGAGGCCACGGAGGCGCTCGGCCTCATGCGGCAGGCGTCGCGCCTGGCGCGGGCGATCCGCTCCGACCGCCAGGAGGAGATCCGGGCCCGGATGGACCGGGCCGCCGCGCGCCTCAAGGCCGAACGCCAGGCCGAGGCCTATGAGAAGAAACTGGCGGCCGCCCCCGACGATACGGCCACGCGCAACGCCCTCGTGCGCCTGTGCGTCGGCGAACTCGACGACCCACAGCGGGCCCTCAAACACCTGGACGATTCCTGTGCCGAGGACCTGAAGAAGTACGTCCCGGCGGCGGCCAAGGGCGTGGAGGCGGCACCGGAACTGGCGTGCATGGACCTGGGCGACTGGTACCGCGGCCTGGCGGACGGGGCGTCGGACGCCGCCAGGCTCGCCCTCCTGCGCCGCGCGAAGGCGTACTACGAGCGGTTCCTGGATCTGCACGAAACGGAGGACCTGGCGCGGAACCAGGCGGCGCTCGCCCTCAAGAAGGTGGAGGCGGACCTGGCGAAACTCGCGGCCGTCACCGAGACCCGCGTCGTCGGGCCGGGCCGGTGGGTGGACCTCCTGCCGCTCGTGGACCCCGCCGAGGACGCGGTCTATCCCCGCCCGACCGGCCGCGACGAGTGCGAGCGACGCGACGGCGACATTTTCCTCCACTCCCCCAACGAAGCCTTCCTGACGCTGCCGTGCGTTCCGGCCGGCGACTGGCAGATGCAGGTCACGTTCCAACTCCATCACGGGAAGGTGGGCGCGGTATTGCCCCTCGGGAAACACCAGGGCGTCCTGTGGTGGAGCCAGCAGCGCCGCTTCGGGGCCCTGGAGGACCTGACGAAACCCGAGGCGAAGCCCCTGGCCCCGGCCCCGATCGTGGCGAACCAGCCGTACGCCATCGACATCACGGTGCGCCGGCGCGGCAAGGCGGCGGAGATTACCGCAAAGGTGGGCGGCCAGCCGCACCTCTATTGGATGGGCGACCCGATCGGCCTGAAGACGCAGGCGACACTGAAGCACCCCAAGTGCATCGGCCTTTCGGCATGTTATGGGTACTCGCTGATACAGAAGTGCCGCGTCCGGATGCTCTCCGGCAAGGCCCTGCTGCTGCGGCCGCTCAGGAAATCGGCCGGACGGCGTTCGAAGACCGGTGGGGAAGACGCGGCGAAGCCGCCCGTCGCCAACGCCGGCTTCGAGGAGGCCGTCGCGGGCAACCCCGTCAACCGGACCCAGTGGGAGGGATGGGGCGCGTGGTCCTGGGGCGGCGACTACGCCCTCGCCTCCGAGACCCGGCCGGAGTACGTCCGTTCCGGCAAACGCTCG
>JAWODB010000001.1:0-28636 GCA_046483505.1 Phycisphaerae bacterium | reverse complement strand
ACTTGGCCGATCCGGCCGCCGACGGTAATCTTGTCAACGACGTAGCCGGGGAAGCGAAACAACCGGCGAATGCCGTGCACGTACATGGCTCAACCTCCCGCCGACAGCGAGTTCCTGGTAAACCGCTGTCAAAGCAGAGGTTGAGCCTTTTTTCAACCGCTAAATCCTCCGCAGAAGTGAAAGGGAGCCTTAATCAGCGGGTCCGGGGTTCGAGTCCCTGGTGGCCCACCATATCAATACCTGCCGCGACGTAAACTATGACGTCGCAGCAGTTGTCAATTTATGGCTGCGCTGGCTCTGTACTACACAGGCGCTGCGGTTGCCCCTCTGGCGAAGGTGTTGCCGGTGTAAAGGGCGGAGCAAAACTGTCGCCCGGCGCGACCCGGTCCTGCGGTGGGACGATTCAAAAGCGTTCGACGGCAAGTCCGTCGTCGAGTTCAAGAACGTCGACAAACTCCTCGAGGCCAAGTCCATGACCTGGTCCGCCTGGTTCAAGACCGAGGGCGAAGGGACGATCGTGTGCCTGACCCGCGACGGACGCGAGTGGGTCCGGGGCGGGGGCACCCTCTTCGTCCGCGATGGGAACCTCGTCTTCGATATCGGTTGGGTCGGGCAGACGGACGTCGCCCGGGACATCGCTGACGGGAAGTGGCACCACGTCGCCGTCACCATAGTGAAACAAGGCGTCCATTTTTACCTGGACGGCGAATACACGCGGAGCGCCGGCCTTGCCGGGATCGGCCGGGAGCACAGGCTCCAGCGTTTCAAGATCGGGTTCACCAACGACGATTTCCCGAAAAGGCGCTCCCACTTCACCGGTGAGATCAAGAACGTGGTCGTCTACGACTACGCCATGCCGGACGCGCACGTGAAGGACCTGTATGAGGCGTCGCGGTAGGGCGTTTCAAGTTCGCGTGGCAGCGCGGCAGGCCGGGAGGCCCGCCGGGCGGCACGGGATGCAGACGTCTCATTTCTTCCGGGTGACGCTCAGTTCCACCGCCTTTCCGGCGGGGAGGGCGAGGGTCCACGTGTGCTCCTTCTCCGCCGGCTTTACGTCGGCGTTGCCGCGCTCAACGCTTACCTGCCCGGCGTCGGCGGGCAGCATGAGGGCGACCGTCTGCCGCTTCGCCGACCTCAGCCGGGCCTGAAGGCGGTCCTTGCGCCACTGGAGGCGCTCGACCTCGATCTGGCCGCGGCACAGGACGCCCTCGATGGTGCCGCTCGGCCACGCGCTGGGGAGCGCCGGCAGCAGGTGGACCTCGCCCGGGTCGGAGGCCACGAGCATCTTGATGATGACCGCCGGCATCCCGCCGCTGATGTCCATGTTGAACAGCGACCGGTGATTGTGCGTGGACGCCAGGTTGTTGAACCAGTACCGGTTGACCAGGGATTTGAGGCACGCGTAGGCCAGGTCGCCCTCGCCCAGGCTGGTGGCCGCCTGGCCCAACTGCACGAGGCCGAACGACATGAAGCCGCTCTTCTTCGCCTTCCAGTGCTTCTGGAGTTTGATCTCGATGATGCGGCGGAAGGCCTCCTGCAGCCTGGGGTCGGCGGCGATCTCGTCCGGCATGCCGTCGAAGAGCGGATACAGTTGCGAGGAATGGCGGTGGTTGAGGTTGTCTTTCAGTTTCGGCGTCAGCCACTCTTTGACCGTGCCGTGTTCCTCGCTGATCATGTACGGGGGCATCTTCTTCAGCATGGACCGCCACAGCGGAATCTTCTCGTGGTCGAGGTCCAGTTCGCCGCAGGCGGCGATCAGGTTCCGAAGCAGTTCCTTCGCCGCCGCCACGTCCATGGTCGCGTTGAACGTGCCCTGCGACCGCGTGTTGCCCGGCGTGTTCTCCGGCGACTGGGTCGGGCTGAACACGTACGTGCCGTCCGGCCCCTCGTAGAGGTAATCCTCGAAGAAGAGGGCGGCCTTCTCCATGAAGGGCAGGGCGTGTTCGGCCAGGAACTGTCTGTCCCCCGTATAGAGGTAATAGTCATAGAAGAAGTGTGACGCCCACGCCGCACCGGCCACCCAGAACCCGCCCGCGAACCGTTCCGCCAGGGCGTTGTTGAAGGCGTGCGTCGTCGACCGCGACGGAAGCACGATGCCGCGCGCCCCGAACATGTGCCGCGCATTAATCTCCATGTACGGCACCATGGTTTCCATGTAGTTGGTGTACGCCCGCATCAACTCGGGCATGTTGTCCATCAGGATGCTGGCGATGGCCGACGGGACGTTCCCGTTCTGTGTGAAATCGCTGGCCCACGCCGGCACGTAGGTGCCGGCCCAGACGCCCTGGAGGGTGGGCGGCAACTGGCCCGTGCAGGACAGGATGTTGTACCGCCCGGCGTCGAACTGCTTCTCGATGAGCGCCCGCGAGAGGCGCTCGTTCGACGAGGCCTCAATCAGTTGCTCGGTGGTCAGCCGATGGTCGTCCCCGCCGCCGATGTCCAGTCGCATCCGCTCGAAGACAGGGCCGTGGACGGCGGCGTGGCGCTCGAGCAGCGCGCCGAAGTCGTGCGGCATGCGGGCGAGGCGCTCCCGGGTCGCCTCCAGCCGCGACTCCTCCGCCTTGTAGAGGACGTCCACGGCGATGAGGACGGTGACCTCGTCGGCGCCCGTCACGGTCAGCGTTCCGTTGCGGGCGGTCGCCCGCCCGCCGCGGGGGACCACGCGGGCAACGCCTTCCAGCGCGTGGATGCTGCCGGGATACGCCTGGGCGAACGCGTTGCGGAAGGTGAGCGTTCGCTCGCCGGCGGTCGTCGCCACGCCCTGGAGATGGGCCTTCATCCGCTGGTTCGACCGCTCGGCCTGGTCGCCGGGGAGGTCGGGGCTCGGCCGGCGGGGGGCGAGGGCCAGCGCGCAATCGACCGATCCCGGCTTCTCGCCGACCATCTGCAGCACGACGACGCCGTCCGGCCGCGACACGAAGAGCCGCCGTTCGAAGACGCCCCGCTTGTCCGCCCAGTGGACGGTGGCGAGGCCCTTGGTGAAATCGACGCTCCGCCCGTACTCGCGGACGGGCCCGCGGGCCGAGGCGTCGCCCGAGCCCATCGTGATGCGCATATCAAACGCCGGGACGAACGGGTCGGGGTACATGAACCCGCCCTGGCCTGAGAGTTGGAAGGCAAGGCGCGTCGCCTGGCGGTACAGGCCCCGGTCGATGAGTCGGCGGATTTCGAACAGGCGGATGCCGGTATCGGGCGGGGGCATCAGTGGCTTCCCCGTCGGAAGGAACAGCCGCTCGTGCGTCAGGACGATCGTCTCCTCCAGCGGCCGGCCGAACACGTTGGCGCCCACGGTGCCGCTGCCCGCAATGAGGCCGTGTTCCCAGGTCTTGGCCGGGGTCGAACTCAGGAAGCCGCGCTCCGGCGACTCAAGCGGCGGAAGCGAGGCCGCGCACGCGCGGGTCGGTGCCAGGATGCCGAGCGCGCAGAAGGCGACGAGAAGACACCCGATGCGGACGGCAAGTTGGTCGTGCAGTAGAGCGGTCATGTCTTGGACTCCCAACCGAATACAACGGATCACGAAACGATACGAAGGATGCACCTCGCGGCGGCCGGCGTCGCGTCGGACCGGGCACGCCCGCCCGGCCGCTCAGTGAAAGATCGCGTACAGGATGACCATGATCACGAACAGGCCGGCGGCCATGATGCGCGGGTCGGTCACGCCGCGCAGTCGGCCTTCGGTGATGGCCTTCCAGGGCCGGGCCCACGTGAGGTTCTCGAGTTTGGCGGCCGGCGGCGGCGGCGTCGCCAAGCTGACCGCCACGTACACGATGACGCAGAACAGCAGGAGGATCAGGCCGGCCATCATAAATGGAATCCCCAGGCCGTGCTTCGGGTCCGCAACGAGTTGGACGTCGCCGAAGGCCGGCAGGTCGATGAGAAAGTAGGCGGCGCCCGCCACGCCGCCGGCGATGAGGGTAGCGAGGGCGGCCGTGTTGTTGCCTCGCCGCCAGAACACGCCGAGAACGAAGACGGTCGTGATGGCCGGGGCGAACATCATCGGAATCTTGTTGATGGCTTCGAAGATGCTGGAGAACTTGCCGCCCTGCGTCGACCACGCCATGGCGAGCAGAATGACCACCGCCGCCGTGATCCGCCCGATCAGCACGAGCGTGCGGTCCCGGATGCGGGGGAAGAGCCGCTTCACGATGTCCTCCGCCGTGACGGTGGCGGTGCTGTTCAGGGCCGCCTCGATGGTGCTCATCAGGGCGGCCAACAGCCCCGCGACCATCAAGCCGAGGAGGCCCGTCGGCAGCAGGTTCTTCATCATCACCGGGAGGGTGTCGTTCGGTTCGGCAATCTCGTCGGCGAACAGGAGATACGCAATGACGCCCGGGAAGACCATCAGGAAGACGGGCAGGATCTTGAGGAATCCCGCGAAGACCGCGCCGTCCCGGCCGTCCTTCTCGGTCCGGGCCCCGAGGACCTTCTGGACGATCGTCTGGTCCGTGCACCAGTACCAGATGCCGAGCACGAAGTAGCCCAGCATGCCGGTCAGCCAGGAATACTCGGTGAAGGTGCCGTCGGCTTTCGTCAGCGGATGGATCATGCTCATCTGCTGGGGCCTGGCGGCTTCGCGCAACTCCGCCAGCGAGTCGATGCCGACATCCTGCAAATGGACCACGCCGAGGATGGTCAGGATGGCGGCGCCCACGAGCAGCAGCACCGCCTGGATGGTGTCGGTGACCACCACGGCCTTCAGGCCGCCGATGATCGTGTAAACGGCGGTAATGCCGGCTATCCCGATAATAGAGACATACACGTTGAGCCCGAAGAACTCCTCCAGCACCTTGGCGCCCGCGTACAGGCTGATCCCGATATGAATGAGCAGCGCGCCCAGTATGGCGATGAACGCCAGGATCAGCCGGGCCGTCGGGCTGTACCGTTTCTCCAGAAATTCCGGCAGCGTCTGAATCCTGCTGCGGAAGTAGAACGGCGCGAAAACCAGGCCCAGGATGATCAGCGTGAAGGAGGCCATCCACTCGAAGTTGCCCACCGCCAGGCCGATGCGGTACCCGTCCGCCGCCAGGCCTACCAGGTGAATCGTCGAGATGTTCGCGGTGAAGAGGGCGGCGCCGATCATCGGCCAGCGGAGCGAGCGCCCGGCCAGAAAGAACTCCTGGCTCGAGGCGCGCTTCTTGTAGCCCACGAGGATTCCGACCGCCATGATCCCCACGAGGTAGGCGATCACGATCACGGTGTCCCACGCCGAAATGGCCATCTGGGCTGCGAGCATCGTCGCGTCCTTTGTCAGGAGGTGCGGATGAGAACGGCCCGGCGGCTACATGACCGCCGGTTGGTAACTATACTGCTGCTCCAGCGCGAGCGTGTCGGCCAGCCGCGTGCACGCCTCCGTGCAGCCGGGCCTGGAAAGGCACCGGGCCGCGGCGCACGTCGCCAGACGCAGGCTCCGCGCCAGGTCCCATTCCTCGTGGAGGCCGAGGAGCAGGCCGGCGCAGAACGCGTCGCCCGCCCCCGTCGTCGCCTGGACGTATCCCTCCGGCAGGGCCAGGGCGGGCTGCCAGACCTCCTCGCCGTCGGCCGCCCGCACGTAGGCGCCCTCGGGCATGTGGATGCAGACGAGTTGCTCGACACCCAGGGCGAGCAGGGACCCGGCCGAATCCCAAATGGCCTGCGGGTCCGGCCGCCCGCCGGGGCGAAGGTCGTGGCCCGTGGTCCGGCCGGCCTCCTGTTCGTTCAGGATGGCATAATCCGTGTGCGCCAGGGCCGGATGCACCACGCGGGGGTACCGGTCACTGTCTTCGGTGATCACGTCGATGGAGGTCCGGATACCCGCCTCCCGCAGCCGCGCCAGGACCCGCGCCGCCACCGTGCCGAAGTCCGGGTCCGGCGCGTCCATGCGGTCCATCTGGAGCAGGTACGCCAGGTGGAGAAGGCGGACGCCCAGGCGCTCAACCGGAATGTGTTCCGGTCCGAACAGGGCGTCGGCCCCCTCGTTGTGAAAGAACGTCCGGCGGCCCGTGCCCTGGACGACGACGACGTTCGTGTACGAGGTGGGCGCTTCGGCGGTGGTGCCGAGGCCGGTGACGTCGATGCCGCAGGCGCGGCAGTCGGCGCGGACGCCCTCGCCGTCGGCGTCGTCGCCGACGAGGCCGAGGCCCACCAGGGGGATGGGGTCGCTGTCCGGCGGGCCGAACTTCGCCAGGTTCAGCAGACAGTTGTACGCCGCCCCGCCCGTGCCGCGGTCTTCGGCCACGATGTTGGCCAGCGTCTCCTCTTCAGGCCAGCGGTCGCAGATGAAGATGTAATCGCACGTCCAGCAGCCGGCGACGGCGATGCCGCGTCGTGCGTGGGGCATAATGCGTTTCCGTCCGTGGGCCAAGGCACAGGGGCCGACGTTCCATGCACCGCTCCGCGTTCAGCGCGTGCGGATTCGGAACCCGGATTAGACTTTGCCGCCGACGCGCGTGTCAAGGATGTGTTCGTCGCGGATTACCCGCCGCTCCTCCGTCGGAACCCGCCTGGGAGGTCGCATGCGCGGCCCATACGCTGTCTTGAGTCGCCGATCACTCGCCGCCCGTCAGGCAGACCAGGTGGCCGTCTACCGTGGTCATGTACAACCGCCCATCAGCGGCGGCCATCCCATCCCAGGTGGGCGGTGCGTCGAGTTCCGTCTTGCCGAGCGCCGTGCCGTCCGAGGTGGAAACGACCCACAGGCGGCCGCCCAGGCGGCCTTCGAAGGCCGCCCAGGGGTCGTCCGTGTCCACGGTATCCGGCGGGCCGGCCAGGACGAGCCGGTCGCCCGCCAGGACCATCCCCCGAACCCGGACGGGCACCCGAACCTGCCACCGGTAGGTGGGCTTCTTCCGCTTCTTCGCCTTGTCTCCCGTCGCCGCGGCTTGCCGGACGGACCGGCGCTCGGCGGCGAACAGTCCGTAGCCTTTGCCCGGAAAGAAGAACGTCCAGCGGACGGTCCGGCCGTAGGCGCGGACGCCGCAAACCGTGTCCTCGTCGAAGACGAGCAGGCGGCCCGTCACGCCGTCGAGCGACCATTTCGTCCGGTTGAACCACGCGTCGTCCAGGAACCCGGAGGTGCAGAGCAGGTGGCCCGGAAGCCCCCGCGACGAACCGTCCTCGGCATCGATCTGCTTGTGCCGCATGGTCACGCCCCGCCCGCTGCCTACGAGGATGTCGGTGAGGGCGCCGGGCAACTCCTGAGGGCTGGTCTGGGCCGGCTGCATGCCCGTTTCGGGATCGGGACTGTACAGGCGCCGGCACGACCGGACCGTCCCCCGCATCGGGTCGACGGAGCAGACGCGGATGCCGCCGTCCAGGTACGACGACCGCCCCGCGGCAAACCAGGCGACGCCGTCGCGCACGAGGACGCTGCCGTGCACGGGCCAGGCCGACTCGATCCGGCCGAAGGCGACGACCCGCCGGTCCGCCGGCGCGGCCTCGAGCCGCCAGACCTGCCGGCCGTCGGAGGCCTTCAGCGCCGTGACGGACCCGTCGGCGCAGCCGAACAGGACGAGGTTCCCGTACACGGTGGGCGGCGAATCGACCCGCCCGCCCACGGCGCGGCTCCAGAGGCGCGTGCCGTCGCCCGCGTCGAGGGCGTGCACCGTGTGGGCGTCGACGGCCGAGACGAAGAGCCGCCCGTCCGCCACGACCGGGGGCGAGAGACGGCCGCCGATCGCCGTCCGCCACGCGGGCGCGAGCCGGGCCGCAAGCCGCGTCGGCGTCGAACCGCTGCGCGCCGCGTCGTGCCGGTACGTGGGCCAATCATCTCGATTCGGGGTTTCGGACCCGCCTTCGCCAAGGCTACGGCGGGCAAGTTTCGGATTCCGGATGGTGCCGAACGCGGGCCCCTTATGTATTCTCGATGCGTCGGTGGCGAGGACGGCCGGTTCGGCCTCAGCCCCCTCGTTTGCCGGCGCCAGGGCGTACAGCCCGTTGAGTTTGGCCTGGATGTAGCACTCGCACGGGTGGGGCGTGGAGTAGAGGAGTCCGCCCGCCGGCAGGATGCCGTACCGGCAGGCGCCGCGGCTCCAGTGGTGCGGCTTCGCCGTCCCCGTCTCGAGATCGAGGAATTCGACGCCGCGATAGCCCGTCAGGATGAACCGCTCGGTCGCCTTGTTCCGGTAACAGCGATGGTGATGGCCCTGTTCGAACCACGTCTTTGTAGAGATGCGGGCCTTCTCCTCGCCGGAGTGCGGGTCCAACCCGACCATCGCCACGGTCTTGTAATCGTGGACCCACACGAGACCGCGCACGACGAACACGTCCGGCACGCAGAAGTGGCCCCAGTTGCCGACGACGCGGGACCATCGTACCCGGCCGTCCTTCGCCGAGAAGGCGTACAGCCCCGTCTTGATGACGCCCCACCCGATGCGCTTCTGAACCGGCTCCAACTGGGCGAACAGGACGAGGTCGTCGGTGGCGACCAGCGTGCACATGTCGGACATCAGGTGGTGATACCGGCTGGTGTACCGCTTGCGTTCCGGGCGCGGCTGTATCCAGAGTTCGTCGCCGGTCTCCAGGTCCAGGGCGACGAGGGCGTCGCTGTCTGCGAGGAAGACCCGGTTCCCCCGCGCAGCCAGGAGCAGGTGCGACACGCGTTCCACCGACCCCGTCTTCGAACTCGTGCCGACGTATCGTCCCGTCTTCCACCGCATCCGGCCGGTTTCGGGGTCCACCGCGGCGACGGACTTCGCGACGGGCGGGTGCTCCGCCACCGCCCCCGGCTTCTGCGGACCGTGATTGATCGACAGGACGAGCGTCTCCCGATGGTACAGGATCTCGTCGGTGAACTCGGTGCCCGGATACGTCCGGACGGTCTCGCCCGTCGCGGCGTCGAGCGCCGCGAGCGGGGCGTTGAAACCGGGCGTGCAGAACAGCCGGTCGCCGCTGGCCACGAGGCGCTTGGGCACGTGATTCGGCTGGTTGAACCGGCCCTTCCACGTGCCGCTCCACGCTTTCCATCCCCAGTGGTCCACGGGCCGCTTCCAGAGGAGGACGCCGTTGAAGGCGTCGCGGGCGGCCAGGGACCACTGGTCCGGAATCTCGCCGCCGATGCACGCGGGGGCCTCGTCCACCAGGTAGAAGATCCGCCCGCCGGACCACACCAGCGCGTTGACGCTGGGCACCGTGTCGTGGTGCCGCGACCACACCGGACCGTCCAGCCACTGGACGTGCTCGGGCGGACCGACCCGGCGGTCGCGGGCCACGGCGTTGCCGTCGGGGCCGTGCAGGAAGTGCGTCCATTCGTCGATCGCGTTCGGCCACGGCTTGACGGTCTTCGTCCACGTGCCGCCGTCGCGCACGTACGCCACGCCGCCGGGCACGAGGACCCGCTGCACCTCGTCCGTCGGCACGTCGCCGAGGTCCTCCGCCACGAGCAGGTTGACGAGGTTGTCGGCGTACGGCAGACGGCGTCCGCCGAAGGCGGCCACGGAGACCGGTCCGTACAGGCCGGCCTCGCGGATGCGGGCGCGGGCCTTCGCCACCCGGGCCGGGTCGCGGGCGAGACCGTGGACGAGGTATGCCTCGCCGGCGTGCAGCGCCGCGGTCAGCCTCCCGTCGCCGCAGCCGAGATGCACCACCAGCCCTCCGCGGACTCCGGTGGCTGAGAGGATCCGTTCGGCCACCTCCGGCGGCTCGGCACGGCGTGCGTCCGCTGCAAGGCAGAGGGGTGTCGCCTGAAGGAGTACGAGCGTGCCAAGCATGAGGTGTTTCATCATCCTGGTTTTCCTTGCGGGATGTTCTCGGACACGGCCGACCGTGCGGTGGCCTCAGGGCCCTTGTTGCCAAGCCGGCCCTCAGGCGGACTTCGCGACGATTCTACCACGTTGCTTTGGGCCGGCAAGCCGTGCGTCCGGCGTCACTGCGGTTCCACGTGAATGACGTCCGCCCGCCGCTCGGGCGGCGTCACGGCCAGGTGCCGCACCTTGCCGTCGCGGAATGTGCACTCGACCGTGGTTCCGCGCGGGGCGTGCAGCCGGAACTCGACGTTCCAGTCCTTCGGCCACGCGGGCAGCAGGTAAATCTTGCCGTCGCACTCTGAGCCGGTGGCGGGCTCGGCCTGCATGAGCATGGCCTGGAGGGCCTTCATGAGCACGCCGCCGTGGTCCTGGTCGGGAATCCAGTCGTAGTTCGGTCCCCAGAAGGCGGGGAACCGTGAGCCGCGATGCCACTTCCTGGCCCGGGCGACGAGGTTCCGCCTTGCCTCCCCGGCCAGGCCGAGGTAGGCCATGAAGATATCGTCCTGCCGCCACCCGACGTGCCCCTTGTCCCAGCGGTGATTCAGGGCGTTGACGGCCAAGGGTGCATTCGGCCGATTGAACGAGGCCAGCCGGAACGGGAACACGCAGTACAGTTCGGGATTCTCGCTGTTGCGTTTGTTCTCGAACCGCTCGGCCGGGGCGAAGGCCTGCTTGCCGTCGACCTCGCGCGTGGGCAGGGCGGGGAGTTTCTTGCGGAACGCCGTCCAGGCGGCGCGCTGCGCCGGCGTCGTCAGCCGCGCCGGCAGCGCGAGCAGGCGGTCGGCGACGGCGATCAGGCCGGCCAGTTCCGGCATCGGGTTCGTGCAGTCCCACCACGTCTCGACCGCCTGGGACGGGTGCATGACGAGTTTGCCGTCGGAGTCCACGTCGTAGTACTCCTCGAAGAACGTCATGACGGCCTCGGCGGTCGGCAGGACCTTCTCCTTGAGGAACGCCTCGTCGCCCGTGTGTTCGTAATAATCGAGGGCCATGTACACGAGTTCGGGCCCGCAGACCCACTCCCACTTGTGCCAGCCGGATGCTTGGAGCGGGTCCTTGCGCTGCTCGACCGGCGTCCAGCCGTAGCATTCGTTGAAGACGTCGCCCCAGAAATGGACGCACTCGATGTAGTACGCCCCGCCGTGGCCGAAGTACTGCTTCGTGCGGTAGCGGTTCAGCGGCAGGAAGCGGTCGATGTACTGGGCGAAGAGCGGCCGCATGAGGTCCGTGTCGCCGGAGGTGCACATGCTGATGTAGGGCAGGCGCGTGTTCTGCCACCAGTAGCCCGGCCCCCATCGGCGGTAGTCGGCGTCGCCCGGCTTGCCTGCGTGCGGGACGGTGAAGATCGAGCCGTTGAACTTGATCGGATACGCCCCGCGGCCAGCGCAGATATCGATGAACCGCTGGAGGGCGTAGGCGCGGCTCACGACCTCGGCGTCGCCCAGGAGTTCGCTGTCCTTTCCGGCGGCCGGTTCATCGCCGGGCAGCGGCTCGCCGTTCAGGTAGACGCGCGGAGGTCTGCCGCCCGCCGGCACGACGGCCGCCACGTGTGACCACGCATCGGCCGGTAGCGTCTCGGCGTAAGAGAGCGTCTCGCGGCCGACGATCAGCCGCACGCCGCGGTGCGTATCGAAGAGGACCCCGTCGCTGCCGCCGGGCGTGATCTTGTCGACGATCCGCCCGCCGCCGGCGCCCGCTCGGGTCGGTCGGATCCAGGCCTCGACCGTCATGCCGCCGGAGAAATCCCAATCGGCCGAGTCCGCGATGGGGCCGGCCTCAGCCGCCGTCGCCGCAAACAGCGCCCCGGACTCGTCGCGAAGCGGACGGTCGTGCGGCCGGGCGGCAAGGGCGGCCACCTGCTCATCCGTCAGGGTCCGGCCGAGGACGCTGAGGCGCCCGAAGCGGGCTGCCAGTTTGTTGGCCCCGTGCTGATCGATGCCCAGGCGGACCGGGTGGTCGTTGGCAGGGATCGGCGACACTCCGCCCGCGATTGCATCGCTCTGCTCGGCCACAATCCAACTGCGGTTCCACCGCTCTGTCCACCACGCCTCATGGGCGGCGCGGCGGGAGGCGAAATCCGTCGCGCCGACGCGCCGGATGTGCTGGTCCATCCTCGCCAGCCACTGCGCCTCCGTCGCGGGGTGGAGCGTATCGACGTAGATGCTGAATCGGTGCCGTCCGCCCGCCGGTGATTCGAGATGCGTATCGTCTATCCGCTTGTCTCCCTCCGCTGTGACGATTGCCCCGAACGTCCGGTGCAGCAGCGGGTCCGGGCGCTCGTAGCCGGTCATGCCCTGGACGCGCGCATGCCCCGCCGGTCCCACCGACTTGACGTTGCGATGGTACCAGCGGATGCGGCCGGCCTGGTTTTTCAGAATGGTGTCGGGCTCGACGATCGTCGGCCGGCGCTGCGGGTCCTTGTTGAGCACGTCGCTGCACTCGATGCTCGGCAATTCGCGCGGCTCGGTGCGCCAGAGTTCGATGGCGGCGGTGGCCGTCACGGGCCGCGCCGAATCGACGGTCACGTGAATCACGGGGTGGTTGGCATCGGCCCACAGCCGGAGGACGGTGGCCCCGTCGCCCTTGCCGCACCGCACCACCATGGTGGCGTCCTTCAGGGAGAGTGTCTGCTCGAACGGCGCGGTCGGGGGTGGCGGGTCGAGCGCGATGCGTACCTTCCCGACCTTCAGGAGCCGCGCGTTGTCCCCCCAACTGTCCGTGCGGCTGATGTAGAACGCCAACTCGCCGGCCGGGTTGATCCAGGCGTTCAGGCCCGTGCTGCCGTTGCCCAGCGGCATGGACCCGTGGTGGTCCTGGCTGGGCGAGGTCCAGACCACGTTGTACGGGTCCATTCGATGGGCCGCCTCGGCCGCGTCGACCGCCCCCGGGCACGCCGCGCCGAAGAGCAGGAGAACGACGGTGCAACCGTGTGCGACCCGTGGCAGACGTTTCATGGCACCGAACCTCCTTGCCTCCTACATGCGACCTTCTGCGGGGCCGTCCTCACGTGCGGGACGATTCGCACGGCGGCCGCCTTCTCCATGCTGCCGCGGCTTCCGTACCAGCGGGTACACCTCTGCGAGGACCAGGGCGGCGACCATCAGCCCGGCACCCGCCATCTGCACGCCCGTCAGGCGGTCGTCGCGGATGAGGTAGCCGAAGAGGGCCGCGAAGAGCGGCTCCGTAACGATAATCATCGCCGTCGGCACGGCCCGCAGCCGCTGCTGCACGTACGTCTGGACGAGAAAGGCGGCCGCCGTTGCCACCAGCCCCGTCACAAGCAGGGCCGGCCAGACTGCGTCCAGGCGCCATCCGGGCGGCGGCAGCCTCACCGGTTCGGCGAACGGCCAGACGAGCAGGAAGACGGCCGCAGCCACCGTCAACTGGCCCTGTGCCAGGACGACGGCGTCGTGATGTTTGGCGTGCCGGTCGAGCAGGGCGATGTGGAGGCCGAACAACGCGGCCGCACCCACGGTCACGACGTCGCCGAGCGTCACGCCGTTGAGTCCGCCCCCCGCGAGCATCCCGAGCCCCACCACGCTGATGCCTACGGCGCCCCACAGTGCCGGCCGCGTCCGCACGCCGAAGAGCAGGCGGTTTGCCAGCGGCGCGAACACGACGAACAGCCCCGTAATCAACCCCGTGTTGGTGGCCGTGGTGTGCCGCAGGCCGTACGTCTGGACGAGGTACGCCGCCGCCAGCACGAGACCGATGGGGCCGCCGACCCGCAGCGTCCGCCAGGTCGTCCGTCGGACGGCTGCCAGGCTGATCGCCGCCGCCCCAAAGACGAACCGCACCGCCAGGAATGAGACGACGCCGTACGTTTCGACGGGCCCCTTCATCAGCGAGAAGGTCCATCCCCACACGGCGACGACGGCCAGCAGCAGGATGCATGATACGAGACGGTTCATGGCAGTCAACCGGGTGGCCCGGAGACGAGAGCGAGTTCCGTGGTGCGGACGCCGCCACGCTTCCGGACGGGTACCGCGCGTAAGGTCGGAGCCTGCGGCCCGCCGGGCCGCGCGGGAAGTCCGGTGCGCCGGGGGGCGTCGTCCGTGGCCGGGCACGCCCTATCGTAGCGGACCGGGTTCGTGCGTGACAGGGCCGAATTCCTCGTCGTTGCATAACGGGTTTTCCTCCCAGCCGCGATTTGTGCGCTTGGCGCGGCGCCCTTTCTGCTCATCTCGGTCACGGTACGCCGCGTTGACACCCCGCCCTTGCGGTGGTATGAGAGGGGTGGCCGGATCGTTCGCACGAGGCGCCCGGCGGGCGAACGGTATCAAGGCAATCCATCATCTGCGGCTCGCACGAACCACACGACGGAAGGGACGGTTCCGATGCACCGAATGCGACGCTTCGTTTTTGCGCTCGTCGTGAGTTGCGTTTCACTGGCAGCGGTGCTCGAAGCGGGTGAACCGCCGCGCGTTGCCCTGAACGCCATCCCGTCGCCGGTTCTCTTCCGCGGCGACGCCAAGACGGCCTACCGCGATCCGACGGCCGTTTACCACGAAGGCTGGTTCCGGCTCTTCTTCACGCTGGTGCGAATCGAAAAGGTCGACGGCGGCGAGGCACCCTATTCCTACACGGCGTGGAGCAGGAGCCGTGACCTTGTGACGTGGAGCGAGCCGCGCATCTTCACGCCGCGCGATCGGAACCTCAACTATTGCAGTCCGGGCAACATCGTCCGCGACGGTGACGAGTGGGTGCTGTGCCTGCAAACCTATCCTCGGCCGCATGGCGAGACGTACGGCAACGCGTCCGCCCGCATCTGGACGATGCGGAGCAGGGACTTGGAACACTGGGGCGAGCCGGAACTGCTCCGCGTCAAGGGGCCCGACGTGCCGCGGGAGAAGATGGGCCGCATGATCGACGCCTACCTGCTCGAGGACATGGACGTACCGGGCAAGTGGTGGTGTTTCTACAAGCAGCGGGGCATGAGCATGTCGTGGTCGCGCGATCTCAGAACCTGGACCTACGCAGGGCGGGTCTCGGCCGGGGAGAACGCCTGTGTCATCGTGGACGGAGACGAGTACGTCCTCTTCCACTCGCCCCGAAACGGCATCGGCGTGAAACGGTCCAGGGATCTCCGGACGTGGCGCGACGAGGGTGTGCTCACGTTGGGTCAGCCGTCGTGGCCGTGGGCGCGAGGGCGACTGACCGCCGGGTTCGTTCTGGACCTGCGCGACGAGCCGGCCGTCGGAAAGGCGTTGATGTTCATGCACGGCTCGGCATTTCCGGAGAACGATCCCCGCGGCGGTTTCGACACCTTCGCCAGCGTCGGCATTGCCTGGAGTGACGATTTAAAGGGATGGCGTTGGCCGCCTGCCTTGGAATCTCGAGGCGTTCGAAGCATGCCTCAGGCGGTCGGGAGAGAATCGTCTTGGCGGCCTGTTCCTTGTGGCGCCGCATGTCCGCGTGATTGCAGGAAAGGCCCTGGTTCTTCAAAGCGAAGAACTCATGGGGTATCAGCCCATGGCGGAGGCGGAACGACGGCGTATCTCCCGCATCCCCGCTTCCGCCGGAGGAGGGCAGGGCCTCCACTTCAGGCGGTCCTTTGCACGCCGGCGACAGGTCACTCGTAGCGGCCATGTTCGCGGACCGTGTCGAACATGGCGACGACGTTCTCGACGGGGGTCTCTTCGAGGATGGAATCGTGGCTGGCGCCGGCGACGAAGCCGCCGCCGGGGGCCATGATGTCGATGACCTCGCGCGTGGCCGCACGCACGCTCTCGGGCGTGCCGTCAATAAGCGCGTGGTGCGAGTCGATGCACCCGTTGAAGAGCATGCGGTCGCCGAACTCCTGCTTGAGGCGGCGCAGGTTCATGCCGGCGCAACTCGGCTGAACGGCGTGCAGGCCGTCCAACCCGATATCGATGAGCGACGGGATGAGCGGGGCGAAGCCCCCGCAGCAGTGCAGCAGCACCTTCAGGCCGTAGGCATGCCCCAGGTCGATGAGGCGCGCCAGGGGCGGCCGGACGAACCGATCGAACAGCGGCGGGCTGAGCAGCGGCCCGGTCTGGCTGCCCAGGTCGTTGCCGATGAAGAAGATGTCGATGGCGTCGGCAGCGGCATCGAAGATGCGCCGGCTGACCTCGGCGTAGTAGTCCACCATGTGCTGCATAAGGGCGTCGACGCACTCCGGGGCATCGTACATGGCCAGGTACAGGTTCTCCATCCCGAGGAGGTCGATGGCGTCGTGCCAGAAGGGCGACCAGTCGCCGCCGAGGATCGCGTACTCGCCGGCCCAGGCTTCGGCCTCGGCGCGGATGCCGGACACGTCCATCCACGCGGGGTTGGGCCAGGGGTAGTCGTGGATGTCGGCGAGCGAGGCGCCGGCCAGCGGATGGCTTATCGGCTGGCCGTAGCCCATCCCCCGACGCTCCACGCCGAACGGGGTGCGCGAGGTCGCGCCCTCGGAGAGCGTGACCTCGGGTCCGGCATAGGTGGCGAAGACGCGGCGAAAGTCGTCGCCGAAACGGACGCGCAGGGCTTCGTCGTCGTCGATGCCGAGTTCGCGCTTGGCCTTGGCCCAGAACTCCGGGCTCGCTCCGCACCACGCGGGCACGCGGTCGGGTTCCTCGTGCGCGAAGGCCGTCAGCACGCGCTCGCGGGA
The DNA here is from genome assembly GCA_046483505.1 of Phycisphaerae bacterium. GTDB lineage: Bacteria > Planctomycetota > Phycisphaerae > FEN-1346 > FEN-1346 > BS750m-G62. The sequence continues at coordinate 12,304 of JAWODB010000001.1, read as the reverse complement.
GGTCAATCGCAATGGAACACCTCGTCCATGGCGGCCCAGAACTCGCCGGGGGCACGCGTATCGAGCGGCTCCAGCAGGGGTTTGCAGACGTCCCACCAATCTTGCGTGGCGGGGTCGGCCGCCATCCTGGCCATGTCGGCCTCGAAGTCCTCGCCGTGGTACTCGAAGTAACTGAACAGGACGCCGTCCTTCTCGTAGATGGAGTAGTTGCGGATGTGGCAGGCGCGGATCATCGTCAGGACGCCCTCCGGGACGGAGGCGTGGAGGCGCTTGTATTCCTCGAGGCATCCCGCCCTCGCGCGGACCATCATACCGTAGCGCTGCATGGTGCGGCTCCTGGTTTAGATCCCTGGTGTGCTGATTGGCGTGCGGTTACACCGGTTCGTCGAACTCGCCGAGGTCGAGGGGGTACGTCCCAACCTCGCGGGTCAGGCGGACCACCTCGTCGTAGACGGCGGGGGCAACGTTGTCGGGCACGGAGTGGTCGCTCTGGACGATGAACCCGCCGCCTTTGCCGGCGTTGAGTTTCCGGAGCACCTCGCGGCGGACGGCTTCACGGTCGCCCGTGGCCAGGACGCGGACGTCGATGTTGCCGGCAAACGCCAGCCGGTCGCCGAAACGCCGCTTCAGGTCCACGACGTCGAGGCCGGCCTTGGCCTCGACGGGGTTGTACCCGTCCACGCCGACCTCGATGAGGTCGTCGTACAGGGGCAGGGCGTTGCCGCAGCCGTGGTAGATGACCTTCAGGCCGTGGGCGTGGACGGCGTCGCAGAGGCGCGCCAGTTGCGGCTTATGGACGCGGCGCCAGAGGTCGGGGGAGAAGAGCATGCCGTTATCGTACGCCACGTCGCCCCAGACGTACAGGCCGGTGAGGCGTCCACCGGCGGCCTCGATCTGGCCCTCGACGATGCCCACCAGGAAGTCGCCCATGCGCTCGATGAAGGCCGCCAGGCGGTCGGGGTCCTCGGCCATCTTGAGGTACACGTTCTCCGGCCCGATAAGGCGCCAGAGTTCTTCCTGGATTTCGCACACGCCGCCGAAGACGCAGAAGTCATCGGCACAGGCGGCCACGCGGTCGACGAACGACGGCAGGCCGAGGTTCAACTCGTCGCCCACACCGTTGATCTGGTCGTCCAGGGCCTCGTGGTACCGGCGCGGGTCGCGGGGATCGTCGAACGCGAAGGCCTCCATCTGCTCGAACGTCTCGGTCTCGAACGCCAGGAAGTTCGGCATCGGGAACGTGCTTCGCCGCTCGATCGTGGTGCCGAAACCCGTGCGGACGACCTTGCGGTCGGGCGTGTCCTCCAGCACGTCGATGCCCGTGAGGTGCGGGTCCATATTCGGGTTCACGACGATCATGTCGAGGTCCCAGTGGCGGTAGGGGTCGAAGTCGTCGCCGACGTCGAGTTCGGCCTTGCAGCGGCGGACGAAGTTCGTCCAGAAGAAGTCCGTAACGGGCACGCGGTCGGCCTCGCGGTGTTCGAGGGCGGCCAGGACGCGTTCGGTTTTGGCGCGGGCGCCGCTCATCGGTTTCACTCCACGGGAATCAGAACTGCCCCTCGAACTCGTCGGCGTTCTCTTTCGTAATGGCCGGGCACGGGATGAGATACCGCGGCTCCAGCGTCTCGCCGCGGAGATGCCGGACGGCGAGGCGGACGGCGCTGCGGCCTTCCTCTTCCGGCTGTTGGTAACTGGTGCCGGTGATCTTGCCTTCCTTGACGGCCTCGATGGCCTCGCGGCTGCCGCCCATCCCGACGACGGCGACGTCGCGGCGGCCGGCCTGACGGCAGGCGTCGGCGGCGGCGATGGCGAAGTTGTCGCCGTGCGCGTAAATGCCCGCGAGGTCCGGATACTTCTCAAGGAGGACCTGGGTTTCCTTGACGGCCTTGCCGCGGTCACCGTCGTGCGGCACGCTGGCCAGGAGTTCGACCTTCGCATACTTCTTCATCACGTCGCGCAGGGCCTGGGACCGCATGAGTTGCGGCCCGGTGCCCTTGTGCTGATGGAGTTCCACGACGCCGCCCTCGCCGCCGACGGCGTCCATCAGGATCTCGGCGCTCGTCACGGCACCGGCGTAGGTGTCCGTGCCGGTGTAGCAAAGGTAGTTACATCCCTCGGCGACCTCGCGGTTGACGATGATGACCGGGATGCCGGCCTCGTTCAGGGCCCGGACGCCGGCGACCAGCGGTTCCTTCTTCATCGGGACGACGCACGCGATGTCGACCTGGCGGGCGATGAGTTCCTGGACCTGCTGGATCTGGAGGACGGGGTCCTCCCTGGCGTTCATGATGATGACCTCGGCCCCGTGCTTTTTGCCTTCGTCGATGGCGCCGAGGCGCATGTTCTGCCAGTACGGATGGTCCAGGGTCATGCAGAAGCCGATGGTGACGTCGGCGTCGCCATCCTCGCCGCCGGCGCCGGTCCCGTCGTCGCCGGAACAACCTCCCAGCACAACCGCCAGCAGGCCGGTCGCCAGGGCCAGGCGTGGTCGCGTCAGCATCCGGCTATCTCCTTCCTCGTTTGCGAACGAGCGTGTCCATCGCCACGACGACCAGGATGATGGACCCGCGGACGATGTTGCGGTACTCCTCCTCGATGCCGAACTGGGGGAGCAGATTCTCGATGACCGCGAGCAGCAGGAGGCCGATGAGGGTGTAGAAGAGCCCTCCCGCCCCGCCGCCCAGCGGCGTGCCGCCCACGATCACGCTCGCGATGACGACCAGTTCCAGCCCCTGGTAACTGGCGGCCTGGGCGGTGTTCGACATTCCCGTATAGATGACGGCGGCGAACGCGCACGAGAGACCGCACAGCGCGTACGTCGCCGCCTTGACCAGCCGCGTGTTGATCCCAGCCAGCCACGACGCGTTCTCGTTGCCGCCCACAGCGTACACGTAATGACCGAAGCGCGTCAAACGCAAGCCGAAGACCGCCACCGCGAAGACGCCCAGGAAGACGAGAATCGGCACGGTCACCGGACGGGCGGTGCTGCTGAACAGGCTGACCTTGCCCCAGTAGACCTCGCCGAAGACGTCTTTCAGGGCGAGCGGCACGCTCAGCGTCTGTCCGCCCTCGGTCAGGATGAGGGCGATACCCCGGAAGACGAGCATCGTCGAAAGGGTCGTGACGAACGGATTCACACCCACGTACGCCACCGAGATGCCGTTGAACGCCCCAAGGGCGGTCCCCGCGGCCGCCGTCACGACCACGGCGGCGGTGATGGCGAGCCACGGCGGTTGCTCCGCCAGGCCCTGGAGCACCAGGACCGTCACCACGCTGCACACGGTCGTCGTGGAGCCGACCGACAGGTCGAATCCACCCGCCACCATCACGAACGTCATGCCGCACGCGATGAGGCCCAGGTACGAGGCATTCGTCAGCAGGTTCGTCACGAGGTTCCGCCACGTGAAGAACGTGTCGCTTCGGACGGCCGAGACGGCGCACAGCGCGAGCAGCAGCACGAGGACCGTGCCGGCCTGGATCAGTTGAAACGAGGGCCGCCACCGCCGGCGCGTCGGCGGCGCGGCCCGCCCCGCGTCGGTCATTGCGGCTCCTTTCGCATGCAGGCCGCGAACACGGCGTCGACGTCCGTGTCCGGGCCGGGGACCATCTCGTCGACGATCCGTCCTTGGCGGACAACGAGAATGCGGTCGGCGAGGCTGACGAGTTCAAACAGTTCCGAGGAGATGAGCAGGACGCCGCGCCCCTCCCGCGCCAGGTCCATGATGAGGCGGTAGATCTGCGCCTTCGTGCCGACGTCAATGCCCTGGGTCGGCTCGTCCAGGATGAGGACCTTCGGGTCGCGGCAAAGCCACCGCCCCAGAAGGGCCTTCTGCTGGTTTCCGCCGCTCAGCGTCTCGATGGCGCGGTCCGGGTCCGGCGGGCGGACGTCCATACGGCGGATCATGTGCATGGCGGCGGCGCGGATGCGGCCGGGAGGCAGCACGCCCACCGGGCCCGCCAGGCGGTCCATCACGCTGACGGCGACGTTCCGGCCTACCGAGAGGCCCGTGATGGCGCCGTCGCGTTTGCGGCTTTCCTGGATCATGCCGAGGCCGCGGGCCATCGACCGGCGCGGCGAGCGGCGCACGAGTGGCTCCCCGGCGAGTTCCACCCGTCCCTCGGCCGGGTCGGCGCCGAAGACGGCCCTGGCGATTTCGGTCCGGCCCGAGCCGACGAGGCCGGCCAGGCCGACGATCTCACCGGCCCGCACGTCGAACGAGACGTCCCGGAAGGCGCCCGGCCGCGACAGGCCGCCTACGCGCAGCACCGGTTCGCCGGGCGTGTTCCGTTTCTCGGGGAACATCTCCGCGAGCCGACGCCCCAGCATCATGTGGCTGAGTTCCGAGACCTTCGTCTCCGCCACGGCGCGCGTGCCGACCACCCGGCCGTCGCGGAGGACCGTGACGCGGTCGGCGATCGCCGGCAGTTCGGCCAATCGGTGCGAGATGTACACGATGCCGATGCCGCGCCGCTTCAGGTCCCGGATGACCTCGAAGAGGCGCTGGACGTCGGCGGAGCCGAGCGAGGCCGTCGGTTCGTCGAACACGAGAAGCCGCACGTTCCCCTGGATGGCGTGGGCGATCTCGACGAGGCACTGGCGGGCGTGACTCAGCCGGCCGACGGGTGTGCCGACGGGCAGGTCGAAGCCGAGTTCGTCGACGACGCGCCGGGCCTGGGCGTTCAGCGATCGCCGGTTCAGCGTGCCGGGCAGGGGGCCGGCGGGCTCGTGTCCCAGGAGGAGGTTCTCGGCAACCGTCAGGTTCGAAAGGACGCTGAGGTCCTGGAAGATGACGCCGATGCCGAGGGCGAGCGCCTCGCGCGGGTTCGTCGGCCGGGCCTCCGTGCCGTCCACGACGATCCGGCCGCCGTAGTCCGCGAAGCGGCCGGCCAGGACGTTCATCAGGGTGGATTTGCCGGCCCCGTTCTCGCCGATGAGGGCGTGGACCTCGCCCGCGCGGACCGTGAAGTCGACACCGCTCAGGGCCCGGACGCCGGGGAAGTCCTTGACGATGCCTTCCATGCGGAGGAGGGGTTTCTCAGGTTCCATCATGCACGCCCAGTCTAACGGCCCGCGCCGCGCAAGCGCGGCGGCGAACATAGCCCCGCCCGTGCAAGCGGCGCGTCTACGGGGTTGGCTTCGGCTCGCGGCCGGCGGTCAGTCCATATGAAAGACCTCTTCCATCGTATGCCACCACTCGCCTTCCTTGCGGGTGGGAATGGGCTGCTGGCACGGTTCGCAGACGTCCCACCATTTCTGCGTGGTGGGGTCGGCGGCCATTTTGGCCATGTCGGCCTCGAAATCGTCGCCCGTATACTCGAAGTAGGCGAAGAGGTACCACCGGCCCTTCTGGACCTCGCCCAAGTAAATGGAGTAGTTCCGGATATTGCACTCCTCAATCTGCTTGAGGACCCCCGGCCAGACGTCGGCGTGAAGCCGCTTGTACTCCTCGATCTTCTCGGGCTTGATCTCCAGCACCTGGCCGTAGCGGCGGACCTGGCCCTGCTCCGGCGTACACCCCGTGGCCGCCAGTACTGCGGCGATCAGGACCGGCACCACGATGAGGCTGGCACGATGCGTCATCCCTTTCTCCTTTCGCACTCCGCATTCCGCACTGGGCGGTCTCAGTACAGGCACTCGCGGCCGGCGTCGGCGAACGCCTTGAGGTTCTCCGGCGGCGCGTCGAAGAAGTGGTCGCAGGCCGAGCAGATGTACCCCCCGCCGGGGCCCGCCGCCTCGAACAGCCGGTGGACCTCCGCCCGGATGTCCTCCGGCGTCCCCTGTGTCAGGACCTGGAACTGGTTCATCCCGCCGACCAGGGCCACGCGGTCGCCGATGCGGCGGTTGACCTCGCCGATGTCTCTCACGTCGCCGCCCACCTCCGGCGGGCTGAGCGTTTCGGAGGCGTCGCACCCGTTGGCCGCGATCAGGTCCAGCAGCGGCATCATTCCGCCGCACGTGTGGTACACGACCTTCTGGCCGACGGCGTGGCAGGCCTCGTGCATCCGGCGCGCATAGGGCAGGCAGAATGCCTCGTGCATCGCCGGCGAGATGACCGTGCTCGACCCGGCCCCGCCGCCCGTCTCGACAAGATCGAACCGCGAGCCGTCGAGGCTCTCTTCAATGAACTGCAGTTTCTTTGCCAGCAGGACCTCCAGAAGGTGATGGACCCAGTGGGGCGTGTCGATGGCGGCATAGATCATCGGCTCTTCGCCGTACAGGCAGCAGGCGTGCTGCCAGCACCCTGCCTGCTCGCCCCAGACGAAACCGCGCAGGATGCCGGCGTCGCCGATCCCGTCGTAGACCTGTGCGATCCGCTCCTGGTCGAGTTGCGGAACGGGCATGTACTTCTCGATGAGTTCCACATCCCGCTCCGGTTCCTTGATGAGGCACTCGGTGATCCACGTGGTGTACCGGTTGGTGCCCGTGGCGTATGAGAGGTCGCCCTCGGGCGTGGTCACGGTGTAGCGGACGACCGTGTCGTCGGGGTCGCGGCTGAGGACCTGCGGGTGGATCTGCCAGTCCGGCGAGAGGTCGGGCGTGTCGGGGTCGCGCGGGACCCACATCTGCTCCATGCCCTCGCAGAAGGGGATGGCGGCGTCGAGGCCGACGGCCCGGAACGCCTCCAGTTCGTCCATCCCATTCATGTACGCCTGGAGATGATAGGGCTGCCACTGATGGATGCTGCACGGGAGGCGGTCGGGGACCTCGCGGTTCAGAGCCGCCAGCATCCGTTCCTTGCCCGTCATGGTGGAGATCCCTTTGTGTTTGCCCGGGCCCGCGGCCGGGTCACTTTGCAGGTGGCAGCGGCTGTGCCTTGAGTCCGTTGAGTTTGCCCCCGTCGGCGCCGCGAATGCGGAGGCAGAATTGCCACGGGCCGGTGTCCTGGGTCACCTTGAGCATCAGCGTGTTCCAGCCCCGCCGAAGGGTGACGGGCACCTTGTGCTCGCCGGGAGTGGCGGCGCCGCCCGTGCCGTCGGCATGGACCTGTTTGCCGTTCAGCCAGACTTTGCTGCCGTCGTCGATGCCGAATTCGAGGCGCGCCTTCCGCTCGCCGTCGCTGTGAATGTACGTCCGGACGTAGCAGGCGCGGCGGTCGCCGCCGAGAGCGGCCTGGAGGTCCATCATCCACGGCCGGCCGCCCCCGCCGGCCGGCAGGATCTTCCACTCGGCCTTCGCGGGGTCCTTCTCCGGCGTGTAGGCCGTGTTGAACGCATTCCCCTTGGTGTACGGACCGCTGACCTGCCAGGCCGTGATGTAGTCCTCGAACTTCTCAATCTTCTGGAGGAGTTGGGCGGCCCGGCGGCGGACGGCATCGTCTTTGGCGCGGCTGCGGAGCCGTTCGGCGGCGGCGCGGGCCTGCGGGCGTTGCGACCCGGCGATGCCCCGTGCGATCGCGAGCAGGGCCAGTTCCGCCTCGCCGCGGACGGCCTCGTCCCCGAGCATCGGCTCGACGAGCGACAGGCCGTCCGGGTGGGGGAACTCCGTGAGGGCGGCCAGCACGAGCCGTTTTTCCTCCGGCCGGGCGGCGAGCGGGAGAATCTCGCGGACCGTCGCGATCCGTTCGCCGTCGCCAAGGCTCCCCGTCGCCTGCACCCACCGGAGGTACCCTCGCAGGGCCAGGACGCGGTGCGCCGGCTTGTCGGCGTCCTTGGCAAGGGCCAGGAGCGGAGCGGCGACGGCGTCGTCCTGTGGCCGGCGGCCGGGCCAGCCAGACAGGGTCCGGACGGCTTCGTCGCGGACGGTCTCGTCGCGGTCGTCGAGGGCGGACCGGACGGCGTCGAGGGCGCCGGTCCCGCCCGCGCAGGCCAGGGCATGGAGGCCGATGACGCGGAGGGCGGGCGCGTCGCTCTCGGCCAGGGGCGCGAGGTGCGGCATGCAGGTGGGTCCCTCGCGGCTCGCGATGGCCATGAGGGCCTGCTCGATGCCGGCCCGCGCCTTCGCGTCCTTCGTTTTCCGGGCGATGCGGACGAGGTGGGCGGCGTGCGTGTGACCGCCCAGGGCCCCGATCGCCTCGACGGCGGCGGCGCGGACGCCGGCGTCGTCCTTCCCGGCGCATGTCATCATGGCGGGCAGGGCGGCCTCGATGCGCCGCTGCCCGGCGATCTGGAGGAGGATCCGCTGTTTCTCGGCGGGGGCCTCGGGCAGGGCGTCGGCAATCGCCTCGTCCACCTCCCGCCCGCGCAGCCGCGCCAGCGTCGCCTTCGCCGCCTGGGCCAGGTCGACGTTGTCATCGACCGCGGCGTCCAGGAGGACCGGCACGGAGGAGGCGTCGGCGAAGCGTTCGAGGGCGGTCATGGCGGCCGTCCGCACGTGTTCGGCGCCCTTCGTGACGGCGTCGAGGACGGCCGGCAGGGCCTTCGGGTCGCCCCGGTCGCCGAGGGCGAGGACGATCAGGGCCTGGCGGTCGGAGGCGGCCTTGTCGAGTTCGGCGACGACGGCGTCCGTCGCCTCGGCGCCGGGCAATTCGCGGGCCACGCGAAGGCCGAGGGCGAAGCGTTCCTCGTCCGTCGAGCGGAGTTGTTCGACCAGGAGCGGCACGCCGGCGGGGCCGCGGGCCAGGATGGCCCCGCGCGTCGCCTCGCGCACCCGCTGGGCCGGCAGGTCGGCGCCGCGGACGGCGTCGAACAGGCGGACGGCCTCGTCGCGCTTGCCGCCCGCGAGGCAGTGCTCGGCGCAGAAGATGAGGCCCTGGGCAACGGCGGAGCGGACGGGGTCCCGTTTGGCGGCGAGCGCCGGCTCCAGGGCCTTGACGGCCGTCTTGCCGCCGATGCGGCCGAGCGCGACGGCGGCGGCCGATGCCACGTCGGCGTCGGCGTCCTTCAGCCTGGCCGCCAGAGCGTCGACGGCCTTGGCGTCGCGGCGGACGGCGACGGAGTTGATGACGCCGACGAGCAGCCGGCCCTGGACCTTGTCCATGGCGTCGCGGAGCGCCTTGTCGGCGGCGGGGCCGGGAATGGCCTCCAGGGCGATGCGGGCCCACGAGGCGAGCTGCGGATTCGGCAGCAGCGCCGCCAGGGCCGGCACGGCCTTCTCGCTGCCGTAGACGGCCAGCCGTTTGCACGTGATGGCCTTCTCCGAGGCGGGGGCGTCGGACCGGAGGACGGCGATGAGTTTCTGCTCCCGCTCGCCGGCGTCCTGGGCGGCGGCCGACGCGCGGCCGGCACAGGGCACGCAGAGGATCACGGCCGCGAACGTCACACACAGGGCAACAGATCGCAAGTTGGACATCCTCACTCTCCTTGGAGCGGTTCGTTATTGGGGACGACGCGTCTGGCCTTGTCACCTTTCCCACGGCGAGATTCTTCGGCCTCGCAAGCGAGGCCTCAGAATGACATCTTCCCTTCACTCCTACCGGCCTTCCTACAGCCGCCAGGGCGACCGCAGGGCCTCGGACCGCAGCCGGTTCGCTTCCTCGTCGTCGACGAACCGATACGTCTTGGTGTCGAGGCGGACCTGGCGTTTGAGCAGCAGGGCGACGTTTGCACCGTGGCAGGCAATGTGCGTGTGGCACGTCACGTGATGGTTGGCCTTGGGCAGGCCCCGTGTTTTGACGCAGTTGAGGAAGTCGCGGATGTGGTTGTTTGCGGGGTAACCGCCCACCTTCTTGCCGCGGGAGGCCAGCAACTCGAGCGAACTGGCGACCATGTCGCCGTTGTCGCCGGTCTCGACCCAGCCGGCGTCGCCCTCGAAGCGGACGGGACACGAGCCGAGACCCAGCCACCCGTCGCCGCGGATGACGAGTTTGACGCCGTTGGCGTACCGCTCGACGGCCCGGCCGCCGTCGGCCGGATTGTACTCGACAGGGGCGGTGTCGTCGGCGTCGTTGGCCCACTGGCAGAGGTCGACGCAGTGGGAGCCCCATTCCAGGACGCCGCCGCCGGTCATGCCGCCGCCCTTCTCGAAGTTGAACCCGTCGAGGAGTTTGCGGTTGAACGGCCGCCAGGCGGCCGGGCCGAGGTACATGTCCCAGTCGACCTCGTCCTTCGGGGGTTCGGGTTCGGCGGGCAGCCAGCCGCTCATCCGGGTTCCCATGCCGCCCGGATGGGCGTGGACGGCCTGGAGTTTCCCGAGCCGGCCGGTGCGGGCCAACTCGACCGCGAGGGCGAAGTGCGGCAGGTTCCGCCGCTGCATTCCGCCCTGGAACACGCGGGCCGTCCGGTCGAACGTCTCCGCCAGCCGCAGGCTCTGCACGATGTTCTTCGTGCACGGTTTCTCGCAGTAGACGTCCTTGCCGGCCCGGGCGGCGGTGATGGCGGCCGTGGCGTGCCAGTTCGGGCCCGTGGCGATGAGGACGGCGTCGATGTCCGGCCGGGCCAGCAACTCGCGGAAGTCGCGATACGTGGCGCAGTCCCGGTTGCCGTACTTGCGGTCGGCGATCTTCTTGATGGCCTGGCGGCGGGATTTCTTGACGTCGCAGACCGCGACGAACCGCACGTCGGGTTCCTGTAGGAAGCAGCCGAGGTCGTACGAGCCCCGGTTGCCGATGCCGATGCCACCGAGCGTAATCTGCTCGCTGGGCAGCATGACGCCTCCCTTGCCGAGGGCGGTGTCGGGAATCACGTACGGCGCCGCCAGCACTCCGCCTGCCGCGGCCGCGGCTTTCCGGAAGAACTGCCTGCGGCTGAGGTGTCTGACCCCTGCGGTCTTCATCGTGCCTCTCCTTCTGGATCCGAGACCGTTGCTGACTCCCTGCCCGTGGTCCGTTTGCGCCCGTGACGGTCGCCCCGGCCGGCAAGAGGTGTCCCCTCCGTGCCGGGCTGTCGGCAATGCGAACCGCAATTGTGTCTTTGTGCACGGGCCTTGCCGGATAGCCTCCGGCCGACATGCGCCGTCGGCCCGAACGACGATGCTACCATCGATTGCGAGGTTGGCAATCGCTTCTTCTGGTCGGTTGGGAGACCATCCGGCCCCTTTTCCGGACCCGAATGTCGCCCCAAACGGTTTGGACGAACGTGCCCTTTGCTGATCCGGGGCGACCGCGGCCGTGCACTCCGCGCTAACACTACCACGCTAACTCGTGCGCGGCGGGTCTCCGTACCCGTCGCGGAGCCCTGAAAATGCCGTTTCGAGCGCGGTGGGTGCCCAGATCCACCGCGCAAATGGCCGACTTAGCGCTGTAGTGCTACTTGTCCAGCAGTTTCACCATTGCCCGGCCCAGGGCGTTGCCCACGAGCATGTAGGTCTCCGCGTTGCGGTTGTAGTGGTAGCCCTGGTTTCGCGGCGAGACCGACGCGTCGCGCCAGAAGTCCCGGGTCTCGACCGTCAAGACGTTGCCTTTGAATTCGGGATACTTGCCCGCGTTGCCGCTGACCGCAAGTTGCGCCTCGGCGACCGTCAACTGATGGCCCGACATCTTCCGGCCGCCGAATCCGATCGTCGCAATGACGAACGGCGCGTCCGGGGCGTTGAACTCCTTGCGGAGCGTTTTGATCAGGCGGACCAGGTTCTGCTCGTAGCGGCCGGCATGGGCCGCGCTGCCACCGTCCTTGTGGCCCTGCCACCAGACGAACCCGGCAACCTCGTACCCCTGGCCCTTGTACTGCGGGAACTCCTCCGCGAAGTTCCTTAATACCTCGTGCACGGCCCCGAAACAGTCGTCGTATTGCTTGCCGGCGTACCAGTCGATCGGCTCGGGCTCCGTGCCTTTCTCCCACGAGGCGGGCGAGTCCTTGTAGCCGGCGTGCACCCGGCCGTCGTACTCGAAGCGTTTGCTGCCCGGCGGGAGGAAATCCCAGCCGAGGCTCCGGTTGCCCTGCGAACTCTTGATGACGATCACCGGCTCGTCATGGTAATAGCCCATGATGTGCCCGAACTGGAGTTCCGGGCCGATGGTATTGCCCTGCAGGCCCACCGCCAGCGGGCCCTTGCCGCGGGCCGTAATCACGCCCTTGTAGATCACGTCGTTGCGAACGGTCCACTTTCCCTCGTCATCGACAAGGTGCGGGAACTTGCCCTCCGTCTTGACGAGTGTTTCCAGGGTGCCGGGAATATCCAGGCGCTGCACCCACCCCAGCCCGTTGGCCGCGTCGGTCAGGTACGTGATCGTGAAGGGGACCTTCTTGCCGGCGGTCAGTTTGACCGGTGTGAATTCCCGGTCCCCACCGACCTCCCGGCGATGGACCTCCTTCCCGTCGACCTCCATGATGTTGCAGGTGGACGCCCTGTAGCCCGGCTTGAAGCGGTACACGCCGGTGGTCTTCATCCGGATGTGGCCGCGGACGACGCAGGTGCCCCCGCCGGGGTAGGGCGTGGGCCGGACCCCGCCGAACTTCTCCAGTTTCATCGTCTTGATCGGCTTCATGC
>JAWODB010000203.1:0-13203 GCA_046483505.1 Phycisphaerae bacterium | reverse complement strand
TTCCAGAACGCTCGGCGACCTCGCCGATAAGACCAAAGAGGCGTTAGGCGGCGAGAGCGTTCGCCTGGCCGGCGACCCGGCGGCGCCCATCGAGCGCGCCGCCGTGGTGACGGGGTCCGGCGGCGGGATGGCTGATGCCCTCCGCCGTGCGGGCGCCCAGGCCTGCATCACCGGCGAAATGAAGTACCACGAGATCCAGGACCTTGCGGCCGCCGGCATCGGCGTTATCCTGGGCGGCCACTGGCGGACCGAACGGGCGGCCCTGGCCGCCTGGATGCCGCGGCTGGTCGAGGTGGTTGAGTCGGCCGGCGTGGAGGTTCGCCTGAGCGACCGCGAACGCGATCCGGCGGTGTGGCGCTAGCGGCGCCCAAAAACGGCAAAGGCGGCCTCACGCAAAGCCGCCAAGCCGCTAAGACGGCAACAACGATAAAGCAGAGAAACGGCAACCAAGTACGGGGCGCCACATTTAGCCGCCGGGCTTGCCCGGCGCGTCAACGGCCAAGCGGCGCCCGCGCCGCCGCACTCCAAAGCGCGGCAGGCTTCACAGACGCACCAGGCACGGGACGATAGATGTCAGCACAAGCCTATCTTTACCCATTGGCCAGCGGCAGCCTGGGCAACGCCCTGCTGGCGGGAGTGGGCGGGACGCGGGTCCTCGTCGACGCCGGCATCGGCCGCCGCCGGATGACGGCGGCCCTGGCCGAGGCCGGTCTTGCGCCCACGGACATCGACGCCGTCTTCGTCACGCACACGCACGGCGACCATTTCCGGTCCTCCGCCGTGGGCTTCTGCCTCGCCGGCAACGTACCCGTGTACGCGGCGGCCGAGAACCTGGCGCATTTCGAGTGGTCCGTCCGCGGCTTCGGGAAACTGACGGCCGCCGGCCTCGCCCGGCCCATCGACGGCGAGGCGGTCACCGTGGGGCAGGTCACCGTGGAGGCGTTCCCCGTGCCGCACGATGCCCCCGGCGTCTGTCACGGTTTCCGTCTGACGCTGGGGCGGGGGCGCAACCGTCGGCGGGCCACCGTCGCGACGGACCTGGGCCACCTGCCGGACGGGGCGGCCGGCCATTTCCTCGACGCCGACGCCGTCATGCTCGAATCCAACCACGACCCGGCGATGCTGCGGGCGAGCGGCCGGCCGGCCGACCTCATCGAGCGGATCGCCGGCCCGAACGGGCACCTCTCCAACGCCGCCGCCGCCGAGGCCCTGGCCGGAGTCGTCGGCCGGAGCCGGCCCGGGCGGGTGCACAGCGTGGTCCTGGCGCACCTGTCGCGGGACTGCAACACGGCCCGGATGGCCCTGGAGGCCCAGGCGTTCCTGGCCCGGCGCCCGGGCGACCGGCTGCGCCTCTTCGCGGCCGCCCAGCACACCCCGGGGCCGCGGGTGGCGCTGTAAACCTCGCGTCTTGGAAAGGAACGCCGTAACGCCACGTAGCTAGAGATCTTCCTGGGTCGAAGTTTTCGTCCAAGTCACGTCATGCGGTTTTCAAGGTGGCCCGGCAGCCAACCCACAACTACCTGCCGCGTATCCTCATCCCAAAAGAAATAAATCGCAAAGCACCTCTCCGGATCGCGGGTATTACCCCTGTTCCTCACGTGACGATCGAGGAGCTGCTTGCGGTCAGTATGAAGGGGATAGCAGACGACGTAGGTATCTCCCTCTTCGCCCGCCCTGTTCGGTGTGATCGACGGCCCGCATCGTAATCCCAACTCGTTGAGCCGCTGGTCGAAGGCTTCTTTCGCCCCGTCGTGGCCTTGTCGCATGTTCCGGTACTCGTTGGCCAAGAGCAGGAGTACTCGGTACACCTGCTCAACGTCTTCATACTGGGCCTCGCCGAGGCCCCGCAGAGCACGGGGATGCAGCGTCAAACGCCCGGCCAGGTTCTCGCTGACCCAGTCCGGCATGTCGTCATAGGAATTGGGAATCTCCAGAGCCGCGTCCACGCTCTCCCCAGTCTTGGCCTCAAGGGCGGCCTGAAGGGCATCAATCCGGTGACGGAGTTTCTTGTTCTCCTCAATGTACACATCCCTATCCCGCTCGCACTGCATGGCGTCGTCGTTGTAGGTCTGGGCCTCCTTCTGCAATTCCTCGTTCTTCTGGTGAAGCGCTTGATTCTCTTTTTCATAGAGTTCCAGCATCTCACGATCAGTGCCGGACGCCTCCCTCGCTTTCTTGGCACTGTACATCTGCGCATCGGCGAGGAACAGGCACCTGCCCCAGTCCATTCGTTTCGTGGCTCCGTATTGGTAAACCTGCTCCGCCAGAAACGCCGAGAACGCCTCCTCGCCCATCAAACCCGAGTGCCGCCAGAACAAGATGTTCTTCAGGAGGGCAAGCGGATGTTCGGTCGGCGAGTCTTCGTCGAAGTCCAGACCGGGCTGATACGTCCGGACCGCTCCCAGAAAAGCCGACCAGACCTTTCCCACACGGTTCGTCCACGGGAAGGTCAGGCTACGCGGCATCGTTACCACGTAGGCCAAGCCTTCGACCTTCCGCGCCAGGTCCTCCGGGTCGAGTACATACTCCGAGACTTGAACGTGGACGTCTAACTGCCGAGGGTCCGCCTCGGTAAGGAGCAGCACCGGCATCGTGCGTGCCGGGTTCGTCAGTAAATCATGCAGCGTATCCAGTTCGGATTCGGCGCGCAGCCGGATGGGCTGCGGCTCTATCGGCCTCGCCTTCTTCAGGATGAATTGCTGTGCGAGTCGCAGAACGAGCCGGGGGCGCGTCAGCGCGATCTCTTCCGTGCTGTAGGCCTGCGATGCGCAGAGCACGCGAATGCCGAACTCCATGCCCTCTTGATCTTGACCTTCCCGAAACGCAATCTCCGTTGTCCAGGTCCGGCCAGGAACGGCCGGCCGATCGCCGAACGGCGCATCCGGATGGATCAGTCGGACGCTCCATATCCCATCTTCGGGAATCGAAATGGCCTCGATGCTGTGCCCGGGAACGCCGCACTCAAAGGACTCACCGCGCCAAGCCCCGTCGGGCAGATCGCGGGGACACTTGCCACGGAGCCAATCCAGCGCCTCACGGACAGCATCCTGAAACATCCGCCCCGCCTGCTGCTCATCGCGCGGTAACAGCCTCGCCGCCAACTGAAAGGTGGTCCGGACCGACGGCCGTCCCAGCCCCAATGCCGTGCTTCTCAGGCTTCGCGTCGCCACCACTTCCAGTTCGCGATCAGGCATTGTCTTCCCCCTGCATCTTGATCTGGGCGCACGCCGGGAAATCGTTGAACTCATCGGGTGTCAGCCGAGTGTAGATCGCCGCCCATATCGGGTGCGTAATGCCACCCGCGATATCCACTCGAACCCGCTTACCGCCGGGCAACTGGAGGCCGGTGCCTAACTGCCGAGCGGGTATCTTGAACTTGAGCCGCTGCTTGGCTCCATGCTTGGGCTGCTCCACTTCGGCATAGGGTGCGAACTGCGCATAGTCTGGTTCCGAGTACTTGTCTCCCTCTGATCGCGGCACACTCAGGCAGTTTGTGAACCTGCAAAGAGACACGCTCGGCCAGAAGAGCACCAATGCCCTCTTCCGGAACTCGTCTCCGTTGTTAGAAGTCCTCAGGAGCCACTCCCAGTCCTTCTCGACCTCCCCCCAGTTTGTTCGCTTCGGATGCACATACTTGACCTCAACGCGGAACTTGGGGGCATCGTTTACCAAATCCTCGTCGGGACTTCGCGACTGGGCTGCGAGGTGGCAAGTGGAGCCGAAGTACGCCGCCAACATGGCGCACAGGTCGATCTCTTTCGTCGCCTTCAAAATGGCCCGTCGGCCCTTCTCAGAGCGCCCCCTGCAGCGAACCCAGTAATCGTGGTTCACCCTGAGGCAGGCTCCCAGGAGGTACTCCCACAGACGATTCGGTGTCGTGTAACTCATGCCCTGGCCTCCTGTTTTTTCCCGCGACCTGCTGGCCTTGGCAGCTTACGGTTGGCGGCTGACCGGTACGAGGCGTACAGAAAGCCTGCGCCTCGCAAGTTCACCTGCCGGAGGCGGGCGTGACCATATCTCCCGGCCGGGCAAGCCTGTCCTGAGCGCAGCCGAAGGAACCGGCCGGGCCACACAGGAAGGGTGGCACGCGTTCGCGCTTCTGCGAAGGCGTGTGCCGCCGGCGCCGGAAGCCCATGCTTTCGCAAGGCGCGAAAGCATGCCACCCGGCGCCCCTTGCCCGCCGGGCCACACGGTCGTGGCTTCGCTTGTGGCTTGTGGCTTGCGGCTTGCGGCTTGTGGCTTGCGGTTGCTTGCTCCTCACCGCGACCGCTTTTTGCCGCGGCGTTTGCGTTTGTCCTTCTTGCGTTTGGAGCGCTGGCGTTTCTTCTTCTGCGGGCCGAAGAGGTCGATCTGCGACATCTGCTGGGCCATCGCCGCCCGGCCCTTGCCGAACATGCCCTGGCCCTGCATCTGTTTCATCATGTCGCGGACCTGGCCGAACGACTTGACGAGACTCGATACGTCCTGCGGGTCCATGCCGGAACCCCGCGCGATCCGCCGCCGGCGGGAGGCGTCGATGCGGTCGGGTTTCTGGCGTTCCTCGGGGGTCATCGAGTTGATGATCGCCTCGGTCTGGTCGAGTTCCCGCTCGTCCACGGGCAGGTCCTTCATGGCCGAGCCCATCCCGGGAATCATCCCCATGATGTCCTTCAGCGGCCCCATCTTGCGCATCTGGCGGATCTGGCCGAGGAAATCGTCGAGGCCGAACTCGGCCTTGCGCAACTTCTCCTGCATGCGTGCGGCCTGTTCCTCGTCCACCGTCTGCTGGGCCTTCTCGACGAGGCTGACCACGTCGCCCATGCCGAGGATGCGCCCCGCCATCCGGTCCGGGTGGAACGGCTCGAGGCGATCGAGTTTCTCGCCCGTGCCGACGAACTTGATCGGCTTGCCCGTCACGGCCTTGACGGAGAGGGCCGCCCCGCCGCGCGCGTCGCCGTCCAGTTTCGTCAGGATCACACCGTCCAGTTCCAGGGCCTCGTTGAACTGCTCGGCGCTGGTGACGGCGTCCTGGCCGGTCATGGCGTCGCAGACGAGGTACACCTGGTCGGGCTTCGTGCGTTTGGCGATGTCCTTGATCTCGGCCATCATGGCGTGGTCGATGTGGAGGCGGCCGGCCGTATCGACGATGACGACGTCGGCGTTCTCGCTCTTGGCGTGCTTGATGCCGTTTCGCGCGATCTCGACCGGGTCGCCGAGGCCCTCGCTGTAGACGGGCACGTCGGCCTGGGAGCCGACGATCATGAGTTGCTCGACGGCGGCGGGGCGATGGCAGTCGCACGCCACGAGCATCGGCCGGTGCCCGTCCGCCTGGACGACCTTCGCGAGTTTCCCCGAGGTGGTCGTCTTGCCGGAGCCCTGGAGGCCCGCCATCAGGATGACGGTGGGCGGCTTGGAGGCGTAGGGAATCCGCGGGTCCACGGGCCCCATCATCTCCACGAGTTCGTCGTGGATGCACTTGATGAAGACCTGGTCGGGGCGGAGGGTCTTCAGGACCTCCTGGCCGAGGGCCTTCTCGCGGACCTGCTCGACGAACGCGCGGGCCACGTTGTAGTTGACGTCGGCCTCGAGGAGCGCCGTGCGGACCTCGCGGAGGGCGTCCTGGATGTTCTTCTCCGAGAGGCGGCCGCGGCCGGAGAGGTTCCGGACGACGTCGTTGAGTTTCTCGCTCAGGCTTTCGAACATGGGGACTTTCCGTTGGCGTCGCGTCGTGCGCGGGCGCTCGAACCGCCGGGTGCCACGCTTTCGCGACGTCGCGAAAGCGTGTGCTCAGCGCCCGGGAAGCATGCTTTCGCAGAGGCGCGAAAGCATGCCACCCGGCCGCGCTGCACCGGGAGGTACCCGCGAACTTACGTTCGCGGCTCGGGCTCGAACGGCACCCGCGGCGCACCTCAGTGTATCAGAAGGGGAGCGGTGAAGAAAGGGAGCCGACGGGCCGCGTCTTTGTTGAGCCGCCGACGGAACGTCGGCGGTCTTTCGGCACGGAACCGGGCTCGCGCCTCGCGTCGACCTTCGGTCGCCCCCTCAACGGGCCGGGCGGGCGTTTCAGGACACACGTGCACGGGGCGCGGCAGGTCGGGAGACCCGCCGCGCGGGAAATCGCGCAGCAGGAGGGCTCTCACTCCAGCGGGTCGAACACCCGCCACGTCAGCCGGTGCGGCACGTAATGCCGATGGCGCAGAGACCGCAGCCGCCGGAGGTGCTCGCCCGCCGTCACGGGGTAGGACGCCATGAGGCAGACGGCCGCCTCCAGCGTGTGGTAGCCGGTGGCCCATCCGACCCACGTCTCGGCGTCGATGCGGGGCTCGGTCGCCCCCTGGAGGGCCCGGACGAGGCGGTCCACGGGGGAGGCGGGCTCCCCCTCGGCCGCCTCCCGCGTCCGGTGCTGGGCGGCCAGCACCGTCGAGTAGACGTCGTCCCACGTATCGAGACGGACGGACCCGCCGCGGCTCCATCCGCGGATGGACCCGTACGCCTTCATGAGCCCGGCCATTCGGCGGTCCATGGCCGCCACGCACGCCTGCCACGGCTTTGGCGGGATGGCGAACGGGTCCAGGCCGGCCGGGTCGACGTCGGCCAGGCCGGTCGTTTCGGCGATCGCCCGGTGCCGCAGCAGCGTGAACATCGGCGCCGCCGCGAGCGTCGATTCCAGGTACTGCGGGTTGCCCTGGACGGCGGAGGCGAAGTTGCGGTCCAGGTTCTCGGCGAACCGGGCGGCGGCCGACCGGTACGCCCCGCCCGAGAGGCGCATGGCCACGGCCGTGTGCGCCTTGTCCGGCAGCCGCAGACGCGCCAGGCCGTCCACGGACGAGAGGTACAGGTCGAACGCGCGGCGGTCGTCGCGGTGCTCTTTCGAGGGGGCCAGGACGAACGGCTCGGTGCGCTTCAGCACGGCCTCGGCGAACGCCTTGGCCCGCTCGCCCATCAGGCTCCGGGCCGCGTGGATGACCCGGCCGGCCCGCTCGAGGCGGTCCAGGTCCTCGGCGTAGGCGGCCGTCTCGGCGGCGCGCTGGCGGAGCAGGGCCGGATCGGCCGGCGGGCTGACGCCGAGGTCGGCGGCCGCCTCGACCAGCGCCGCGGCCGTCTGCGCGTGCAGCGAGGCGCAGTGCGGGTCGAGGCCGGCCGGCGGGTCGCGTCCGGCCCGGCCGATCGCCCGGATCGTCGCCTGGACGTCCTCGATGAAGTAGTAGTGTCGATTGCTGGCGTTCTTGCCCGTGAAGGCACTGCGCGGCGTGCGGAGGAGGCGGAGCAGGCCCCGGCCGGCCTCGGGCGTCAGGTCCGAGGCGTCCAGGATCCGCCGCAGCGAGTCGCCGCCCGCGATACGCAGCAGCCGCCGGTACTGGCCCTCCCGGTATTCGGGCCGCTTCAGGTACTCCAGGGCCTCGGTAATCTGCTCCTGCCGGTCGGTCACGTGTTCGGGCAGGGCCATGCGGCTGGCGAGGAGGTCGCGGATGTACTCGGCGGTGCGCGTGACGACCTCGAGCAGGCGCCGGGCCTGGCGGCGTGCCCGGGGCACCTTGAGCCCCTGGCCGGCGGTGGCGAGGAGGGCCGAGAGGTCGTCGCGGATCGCCTGCCAGGCCGGCGCCTCGATCCCCGCCAGCAGGGCCTCCGCCTTCGCCAGGGCCGCACGATGGGCCTCCGTCAGACCGGGCTGCTCCTCCGGCGGCAGGACGACCGGTCCCGCGGGGCCGGCGGCGTCGAGGGCCGAGGCCGCCCGGTGCACGTCGGCCAGGGCGTCGATGAACGCGACGAGGGCGGCCTGCTGGACGGTGCGGCCGGCCTCCGTCGTCCGGTCCGCCGCGTGCGCCCGTCCCGCGGCCGCCACCAGCCGCCCGAGACCGTCCTGGACGAGCGCCAGGGCCTGGGAGCGGGCGTCGGCACCCGCCCCCGAGGCAGAGGCCTCGGCCGCGCGAGGCTGTCCCGATGCTTCCGCATCGGGCTCGAACGGCCCACCGCCTGCGCCGGCCTTCGTCTTGCCGGCGGCATCGCTGGACCAGTACCCTTCCGGCGCGGGGCCGCCGGACGCACCGTTGTCGGCCGGCGCGTCCCTGTCAGAGGCCTCGGAGGTGGGAGACTGTCCCGCTGCTTCCGCAGCGGGCTCGACCGACGTATCCGTGGTCGCTCCGCCGGTGCCCTCCGCGGCCGCGGGGCCTTCGGCCGTCGGGGGGGGAAGGACGGGCATGCCCGCGGCCGTCAGGTGCTTCGCCGCCCGGCCGAGCAGCCCTTCCAGGTCCGGCAGGTGCGTGGCGATCGACGTGCCGACGAAGTCGAAGCGGTACCGGTCCACGCCGTCGGCATCGACCCAGCCGCGCGCGAGGCCGACGGCCGCCATCTGCTGGAGCGGCAGGCGGAACCGACCTGCCTTGGCGCCGGCGGCGGCGGTCGCCGCCTTCGTCCCGCCGGCCCGGCCGATGGCCTGCTCCAGGTCGCGGAGGGCGGCGTCGTGCCACATCGCCTCGCAGGCGATGCGGCGGCCGGCGGCGTCGGTCGGACCGAGGCGGTGCTTCGTCCACTCGATCTGCTCCCGCAGTTCCGCCCGCTCCTCTTTCGTGCGGGCGGCGCGGAGTTTGACCGCCAGCGACGCCAGGTGCCTGCTCAGCGAGACGACGGGGTCTGCCTTGGCGGCGGCGCGGGCGTCGGCGGCCGTGGCGCAGACGACGGCCGTCAGGACGGCCGCCAGCGCGATGGGTGGGCGGAGGTGCGGCATGGTCGGATGGGGTCCCGCTTCCGGATGAAGAAACGCTCAAGGTTTTCAGCACGGGCGAGGCGGGCAAGTATCGCACAATCCGGGCGTCTTGCCCCCTCTCCCTTGACGGGAGAGGGAGGGGGTGAGGGTGAAGAGGCTGCAAGCCTCAAGCCCCAAGCGACAAGCCACGGCAACAGCGTGTGGCGTTGTTGCCTTTGCTTGCGGCTTGCGGCTTGTCGCCTGTGGCTTCCTCCCCCTCACCCTGCCCCTCTCCCACCAGGGGAGAGGGAACGATGCCCCGCCGATGCCGCTCGGCTGGCGACGGGTCCCGCTTGATTGCCCTCCGCGGCCGCGCTATAATCCGGCCGGTTGCTGAGCCGCCGCTGAAGGATGCGCCGATGGCCGACCCGTCCCGCGACGCCGCCCGCCTGGCCGAGGCCCACTTCCGCGACCACTACAACTGCTGCCAGTCGGTCCTGTGGGGCGTGACGGAGGCGCGGGGCCTGACGTGCCGGAGATGCATCCCGGCGGTCGCTCTGGCGATGGGCGGCGGCATCGGCCACACCGGCCGCGCCTGCGGCGGCCTGACCGGCGCGGTGATGGCCATCGGCCTCGCCGTCGACGCCGCCTTCGCCGGCGTCCCCATCGGCGAGCGCAAGGACCGGGCCAACCGCGAGGCGGCGGCCCTGGTCCATCGATTCGAGGCCGAGTTCGGCACGCCCGACTGCGCGGTCCTCCTCGGCTTCTCCTGGGAAGACCCGGACGCCCTGGCGCGTTACGAGCGCGCCGGCGCCAAGGAGAACGTCTGCCTGCCGTGCGTCCGCTGGGCCGCCGCCGGGGCCGCCCGGCTCATCGACAATCTTCCCGGGACCTGACCGATTGAGCGAGAACCCCATGCGCCCCGCGCCGCTCGCCGTCGCCCTCGCCGCCGCGACCCTCGCGGCCGCGACCCTCGCGGCCACCTCCCGGGCCGCCGCGCCGCCTCCGCGAACCTTCCCCGGCAAGACGTGGCAGGTGCGGACGCCGGCCGAGGTCGGCCTCGACGCCGCCGGTCTCGAAGCCTCGGCCTCGCATCTCGGCGGACGGGGATGCGTGGTCCGCTACGGCACCCTCGTCCACACGTGGGGCGACGCGTCGAAGCGCGGCGACGTGGCCAGCGCCGCCAAGCCCGTCTACACCCACTTCCTCCTGAAGGCCCTGGAGGACGACCGCATTCCGAGCCTCGATCAGCCCCTCCTGAAGTGGGAGCCGCGCCTCGCCACCCTCAACCCCGATCTCGGCCACAAGGACCGCGGCATCACGTGGCGGCACTGTGCGAACCAGGTCTCCTGCTACGGCCTGACGCAGAAACCCGGCACGGCCTACGCATACAACGACTGGCAAATGGCCCTGTTCTGGGACACGCTCTTCCTCAAGGTGTACGGGGCCACCTTCAAGACCGTGGACGAGGCGGTCCTCCGCCCGCTGCTGACGGACCCCATCGGGTGCGAGGACGCGCCCACGATGATGGCCTTCGGGACGAGCAACCGGCCCGGCCGGCTGGCCATCTCGTGCCGCGACTTCGCCCGCTTCGGCCTCCTGTACCTCAACAAGGGGAAGTGGAACGGTCGGCAACTCCTGGCGGAGCGCCTGGCCGTCATGGCCGTCTCCGACCCCGTGCCGAACCGCATTCCGCGGGCCGGCGGCAAGGCGGCCGAGATGATCCCCGGCCAGCGGAGCATCGGCTCCCGCCGCATCCCCGACAGCCAGACCGACCACCTGGGCTCCTACTCCTGGCTCTGGTGGACGAACGGCGTGGACCGGGACGGGCGGCGACACTGGCCCGACGTGCCGCACGATGCGTTCGGCGCCTTCGGCCACGGGGGCAAGCGGGCCATGGTCGTCCTGCCCGGCCTCCGCCTGATCGTCGCCTGGAACGACGCCCGCCGCACCGGCCGCGAGGCGGAGAACACGGCCCTGGCGCGCCTCGCTCGAGCCGCCGCACCCTGAGAGAGCCCCCGTGCCCGACTACGTCGAATCCGTCCTGGCGCCCGACGGGAAGGTGGCCCGACGCCTGCCCGCCTACGAGCACCGGCCGCAGCAACTCGACATGGCCCGGGCCGTCGACGCCGCCTTCCGAAGCGGCCACCACCTCATCGTCGAGGCGGGAACGGGCGTCGGCAAATCGTTCGCGTACCTGGTGCCGGCCATCCGCGAGGCCGTCCGCCAGCGACGCCGGACCGTCGTCTCCACCTACACGATCAGCCTCCAGGAACAACTCATCGAGAAGGATTTGCCGTTCCTGCGCGACGCCACCGGCGAGGACTTCGTGGCCGTCCTCGTCAAGGGCCGGCGCAACTACGTGTGCCTGCGGCGGCTGGAGCGGGCGTGCCAGCGGGCCGCCACCCTCTTCGAGGCGGGCGCCCGGCGGAAGGAACTGCGGCGGATCGCCGACTGGGCCCTGGGGACCCGCGACGGGAGCCTGTCGGACCTCTCCCCCTCGCCGCACCCCGCCGTCTGGGACCGCGTCTGCGCGGACGCGAGTGCCTGCCGCGGCCGGCGGTGCGAGCACGCCCGCAAGTGCTTCTACCAGCGGGCCCGGCGGCGGGTACAGAGCGCCCAGGTCCTGGTCGTCAACCACGCCCTGTTCTTCGCGGACCTGGCGATCCGGGCCCGCGGCGGGCAAGGCGTCCTGCCGGCCTACGACCGCCTCGTCTTCGACGAGGCCCACAACCTGGAGACCGTCGCCTGCGACGGCCTCGGCATCGCCACCTCCTCCGGCCAGGTCCAGTACCTCCTGGGGATGCTGTGGCGGCCGGGGCGAGGCAAGGGGCGGGGCCTGCTGGCGACCGTCCCCATGGGGGCCGAGAACGCCTGCCGGGCCTGCGACCGCGCCCGCGAGGCCGCCGACCTCTTCTTCGCCGACCTCCTGGACTGGTTCGCCGACGACGAGGCCGGCACCGGCCGCATCCCGGAGCCGAACGTCGTCCGCGACGGGCTCTCGCCGGCGCTCGGCCACCTGGCCACCGAACTGAAGGACCTGGCCCGGCGGACGGACGAGGACGACCTGGCGGACGAACTCGCCGCCGCCGCCCAGAGGGCCGCCGAACTCGCCGAGTCCGTCCACGCCTTCATCACGCAGTCGTACGGCGGGGGCGAGGGTGCGGAATCGGAGGCCTCACCGGACGCCGGGGGCGACGCCGACGCCGAGGACGACGCAGCGCAGGGCGCCGGGGCCGTCTACTGGATGGAGGTCGCCGGGGGACCCGAGGCCGCCCGCCGCGCCGCACGCCGCCGCGACCGCAAACGGCCCGCCGACGGCCTCTTCGAGAAGGGCGGGGCGGCCACGAAAGATGGGGGATATCCGGCCGCTTCCGCGGCCGGCTCGAACGGCACTGGCTCCAGCGACGAAGGCTCGAAGGGCGCCTCGGCCCGCGACCGGCCGCCGCGCGTCTACCTGCGGGCCTCGCCGGTCCACGTCGGCGCGATCCTCGATGCGCTCCTCTGGCAGGACGTGCCTTCGGCCGTTCTGACGAGCGCCACCCTGGCCACGGGCCCGAACGACGCGTTCGCGTACATCCGGGAGCGGCTGGGCCTGGCCGAGGCCGACACGCTGCTCGAAGGCTCGCCGTTCGATTACAGCGAGCAGGTCCGCCTGTACATCGAGGCCGACATGCCGCCGCCGAACGCCCCGGAGTACTTCGAGCGGGCCGCCGAGGCCGTCCGGCGGTACCTGGACCTCTCCCAGGGGCGGGCGTTCGTCCTGTTCACCTCGTACCGGATGCTCGACGCGATGGCCGAACGCCTGCGGCCGCACCTGGCGAAACGCCGCTGGTCGCTCCTGGTGCAGGGCGAGGGGGTGCCGCGCGGCAAGATGCTGGAGGCGTTCCGGCGGGATACGCACTCGGTGCTCTTCGGCACGGCCACGTTCTGGCAGGGCGTGGACGTGCCGGGGGCGGCCCTGTCGAACGTGATCATCACGCGGCTGCCGTTCGCCGTGCCCGACCGGCCGCTCGTCCAGGCCCGGATCGAGCAGATTCGCCGCCGCGGCGGCAACCCCTTTAACGAGTACCAGTTGCCGGAGGCCGTCCTGCGGTTCAAGCAGGGCTTTGGCCGGCTCATCCGCTCCGCCGAGGACGAGGGGATGGTCGTCGTCCTGGATTCGCGGGTCCTCACCAAGGCCTACGGCCGGGCGTTTCTGCGGGCCCTGCCGGAGTGCCGGGTGATTGTGCCGGAGAGAAAAGAAAGTGACGGAGTAACTGAGTGACGGAGTAACGAAGGTGTGGCCCGGCCGGCTTGCCCGGCCGGGAGAAGGTTCCGCGGCCGCGCGACCTGCGCGGCGCCGTCCGTGTTCGCCGGCCCGCCTTGGCGGCCGCGTTGTGTGGCCCGGCCGGCTTGCCCGGCCGGGAGAAGGTTCCGGGGCCGCGACACCTGCGCGGTGCCGTCCGTGTTCGCCGGCCGCCTTGGCGGCCGCGTTGTGTGGCCCGGCCGGCTTGCCCGGCCGGGAGAAGGTTCCGCGGCCGCGCGACCTGCGCGGCGCC
>JAWODB010000174.1:0-8066 GCA_046483505.1 Phycisphaerae bacterium | reverse complement strand
GATGGTGCCCGTGGATGACGTCGTCCTCCGACAGCAGCACCGCCCGCTCGATGCAGTTCTCCAGTTCCCGCACGTTGCCGGGCCAGTGGTAACTGGTGAGCATGTCGATGGCGGGCGTGGAGATCCGCCGCACGTGCTTGCCGTGTGCCTTGCTGTACTTCTCGACAAAATGGTCCGCCAGGAGCATGATGTCGGTGCGGCGTTCGCGCAGGGGCGGGACGTGGATGGGAAAGACGTTCAGCCGGTAATAGAGGTCCCGGCGGAAGTCGCCCTCGTCGATGGCCTCCTCCAGGTCGCGGTTGGTGGCGGCGATGATGCGGACGTCGGTGCGGATCGGTTCGGTGCCGCCGACGCGCTCGAACTCCTTCTCCTGGAGCACGCGGAGGAGGCGGACCTGGGTGGCGGGGGAGAGGTCGCCGATCTCGTCCAGAAACAGCGTGCCGCCGTTGGCCCGCTCGAAGCGGCCGGGCCGCTGCTGCGTGGCGCCGGTGAAGGCGCCCTTCTCGTGTCCGAAGAGTTCGCTCTCGATGATCGACTCCGGCAGCGCGGCGCAGGAGACCTTGACGAACGGCCCGTCGGCCCGCGGGCTGTTGTAGTGGATGGCGTGGGCGACGAGTTCCTTGCCGACGCCGCTCTCGCCGCGCAGCAGGACCGTCGTGTCGGTCCGGGCGACCTGGGCGATCAGGTCGTAGACGTGCTGCATGGCCTTGGACCGGCCGATGATGTTGGCGGGGCGGAAGCGTTCCTTGAGTTCCTCCTGCAGGCGGGCCCGCTCCTCGATGAGCCGCTGCCGGTCCTCCTGTGCCTGCTGGCGGAGGCGGACGGCCCGGCTGATCATCGAGGCGATGATCCGCAGCAGCCGCACGTCCTCCTCGAGCGACACGTCGCCGGTGAAGAGGCGGTTGGCGCTGAGGGTGCCGATGGTCTCGTTCTCGAGTTTGATGGGCACGCACAGGAAGGCGACGCTGTCGCGGTCGAGATCCTTCAGGGTGCCGGTCTTGTCGAGGAACTGGGGCTCCTCGGAGACGCGGGGGACGATGGCGGGCCGCCCCTCGGCGACAACGCGCCCCGTGACGCCCTCGCCGAGGCGATACCGTCCGCGGCGCTGCTCGCTGGCGGACAGGCCGTAGGCCGCCTCGATCGAGATCTCGCCCGTCTCGCGGTTCAACAGCGTGATGGTGCCGTGGAGCATGCCCATGTGGCGGTGCATGGCCTCCAGGGCCGGGCCGAGGACCTCGCGCAGATCCATCGAGCGGTCGAGGATCTCGCTGAGTTCCAGCAGGAGCGTGAGTTCGGTCAGTTCCCCGCCGGCGGCGGTGGCGTCGGCGTAGCGGGGTACGGCCGTGTCGGGTTCAGCCATGGTCATCTCCCTGCCTGCGGCCCAGTGCGGCGGACCGCATACGACGGTGCGGGCGCGGTCCGGCCGCATGAACCGTCCGCGCCTCATGATACGGCCTGGCGCCGGCCCGGCCAAGGCATTTCCGACGCGAACGAAGGCGGCCCCGCCGAATCCTACGAAATGGTGTGGCTGGAATGAAACAGCACGCGGCCCGCAAGCGGGCCGGCGAACACGCGCGTCCCCGCGTGTTTGGGCGGTGCGCCGAGGTTCGTTCCCGGCCTTTCGCTGCGCTCAAGGCCGGGCGTTCGGGCGCTCTCGTCGTTCGTCGTTGTCGTTCGATGAAACGCGCCGGCCAAGGCCGGCGGCTAAATCGGGGGCGCCGCGCGCCCGGTCACTGTCGTTCGCTGTTGTCGTTATCGTTCGTTCCGCATTCCGCATTCCCCGTTCCGCGCTCAATCGTTCCGCTTTCCGATTTCCGCCTTGTCGCCGTGCGAATCCCTACCAAAACCGGTCCGCGCCTGATAAGATACGATGCCACGCATGGGACACGGAGGCGGCCGCGGGCCGCGCGGCACCGCCGCAGGAAGGTCAGTCGTCGATGACCCAAGTCGACCGTCATCTCAGCACGGGCCTGCCGGGCCTGGACCGCGTCCTGAAGGGCCTGATCCCCGGCGACAACATCGTCTGGCAGGTCGACGCGGTCGAGTGTTACCGCCCGTTCGTCGAGCCGTACTGCCGGTGGGCCCGCGAGTCGGGCCAGCGGCTCACGTACTTCCGGTTCGCCCGCCACGAGCCGCTCGTCTGCGAGGACATGGGGGCCGCGGTCTGCGACCTGGATCCCCAGGACGGCTTCGAGGCGTTCATCGCGGGCATCCATCGCACCATCGAGCGGAACGGCCGCGGCGGATACTACGTCTTCGACGGCCTCTCCGACCTGGCCGCCGACTGGTACAGCGACCAGATGCTCGGCAACTTTTTCCGCCTGACGTGCCCGTACCTGTTCGACGTGGAGGCCATCGCCTACTTCGCCGTCCTGCGGAACCGGCACTCCGACCGCGCCACCGGCGCCATCGGGAGCACGACGCAGATCCTGCTCGACGTCTACCGCCACGAGGATCACCTGTACATCCACCCGCTGAAGGTCCAGCACCGGTACGCGCCCACGATGTACATGCTGCACGCGTGGGACGGGGAGGACTTCCACCCCGTGACCGAGAGCGCCAAGACGAGCGAGGTGCTGACCTCGCGCCCGCGCCCCGGCCCGGACGCCCCCCGCTGGCAACTCGGCGTCTGGAACCGCACGTTCCTGGAGGCGGAGCAAATCCTGGCGGCCTGCGACGGCCCCGACGTGTGCAAGCCCGACGCCGACGAGATCCGGGAGTCCCTCGCGCACCTGCTGCGGATGGCCGTCTCGCGCGACGAGCGCGTCCTCGAACTCTGCCAGCGGTATTTCACGCTCGAGGACGTGCTCGACATCCGCCGGCGCATGGTCGGCACGGGGCTCATCGGCGGCAAGTCGGTGGGCATGCTGCTGGCCCGGGCCATCCTGCGCCGGGCCGACGCCCGGTGGCACGAGCGGCTGGAGCCCCACGACTCGTTCTACATCGGCAGCGACGTCTTCTACACCTTCCTCGTCGAGAACGGCATCTGGTGGGTCCGCGAGCGGCAGAAGGACCCGGCCACGTTCCTCGACGGCGCCGAGCGGGCCCGCCACCGCATGCTGACGGGCGAGTTCCCCACGGAGATCGTCCAGCAGTTCCAGAGCGTGCTGCATTACTTCGGCCAGTCGCCGATCATCGTCCGCTCCTCCAGCCTCCTGGAGGACAACTTCGGCAACTCGTTCGCCGGCAAGTACGAGAGCGTGTTCCTGGCCAACCAGGGCTCCCCCGAGCAGCGGATGAACGATTTCCAGGCGGCCGTCCGGACCATCTACGCCAGCGCCATGAGCGAACGGGCCCTGCGGTATCGCGCCCGCCGCGGCATCCTGGACCGCGACGAACAGATGGCCCTGCTGGTCCAGCGCGTCTCGGGCGCCCTCCAGGGCGACCTCTTCTACCCGCCCATCGCGGGGGTCGGCTTCTCGTTCAACCCGTACCGCTGGAGCGACGCCATCGACCCGGAGGCGGGGATGATGCGGCTGGTGCTCGGCCTGGGCACAAGGGCCGTCGACCGCGCCGACGACGACTACACGCGGGTGGTGGCCCTGAACGCCCCGGACCGCCGGCCGGAGGCCGACCTGGCAGAGGTCCGCCAGTACGCCCAGCGCAAGATCGATGCGCTCGACCTGGCCGCCAACCACCTGGCCACCCTGCCGCTGCGGGAGGTGGCCAAGCGAAGCCCCTCGCTGGCCATCGACCTCTTTGCCTCCCGCGACGAGGACATGGCCCGGCGGGCCGAGGCCAGCGGCGTGGCCGACGCCTTCCCGTACGTCCTCACGTTCGACCGCCTGTTCCGCGAGACCCGCCTCGTGGACGACGTGCGGGACCTCCTGGCGACCCTCGAAGAGGCGTACGCGTACCCGGTGGACGTGGAGTTCACGGCCAACTTCCCGGCCGACGGGGGGTACAAGATCAACGTGGTCCAGTGCCGGCCGCTCCAGGTGCAGCGCGGCGAGAGGGTGGCCGACCCGCCCGCCGACCTCGACCCGGCCGACGTCGTCCTGGCGGCCCGCGGGGCGGTCATCGGCCAGAGCCGCGTCACCCGCCTCGACCGCCTCATCTACGTCGTGCCGGAGGCGTACGCCAACCTGCCCATCGGCCGGCGGTACGGCCTGGCGCGGCTCATCGGGCGGCTGGCCCACCTCGACGGCAAGGAGGCCGCCCGCACCGTCATGCTCGTGGGTCCCGGACGGTGGGGCACCACCACGCCCTCGCTGGGCGTGCCCGTCTCGTTCGCCGACATCAACGCCGTCTCGGCCCTCTGCGAGGTGGTGGCCATGGGCGAGAAGGTGGCCCCGGACGTCTCGCTCGGCACCCACTTCCTGAACGAACTCATCGAGATGGATATTCTGTACCTGGCGCTCTTCCCGACGAAGGAGGGGAACCGCCTGAACGCCGAGTTCCTGGCGGCCGCGCCCAGCCGCCTGACCGACGTCGCCCCCGACGCCGCCGAGTGGGCCGACGCCGTCCGCGTCATCGAGCCCGACCACCTGCCGGACGTGGCCGGCCTCGTCCTCCACGCCGACACGCTCAAGCAGGAAGTGCTCTGCTACCTGGAGCGAAGCGAAGACGAGACGGCGTAGGGTAAAGAACGGGGATGTGCCACGGCCGGTCTTGTCCGGCCGTGCGCCGCGCAGGTGTGTGGCCCGGCCGGTCTTGCCCGGCCGGGAGAGGGCCGGATGGCGTGGTCACGCTTGCGTGGCCATGGCCTTGTCACGCCCGTGGCCACCCAACATCGGGTGGCCATGCCACCCGACCGTCCCGGTCGTCAGCGGCAGTTCGACGAAAGGAGCCCCATGCCCCCCGACGCCTCTCCCCCCTGTGGATGCGAAGGCGGCACCTGCGGCCGCCGGCGCCTCGGCCGGCGCGAGTTCCTCCGCCTGACCGGCCTCGGCACCCTCGCCTTCGGCACCGTCGGCCTGCCCGTCATGGCGGGGCCGTTCCAGGACAAGAACGAGTACCTGGCGGTCATCCCGGACGACAAGCGGCTCGACCCGGCATGGGTGCGGTCGCTCCGGGCCCGCGGCACGAAAGAGACGTACACCGACCCGGCGGCCCTTGCGCACATCGGCATGCCCGTGGGCGGACTCTTCGCCGGCACTGTCTATCTGGCCGGCGATGGCCGGCTGTGGCTGTGGGACGTCTTCAACCGCGACCAGGAGGGCATCGAGCCCCGCCGGGTGCCGTACAAGGGCCGGCAGGTCCCCACGCGCAACGGGGCAAACTACCTGGACCCCGCGCCCGTCCGGTCGCCGCTGGACATCGGCTTCACGCTGGGCGTGGACGACGCGAAGCCGCGCCCCCTGGACGCGGAGGGGTTCCGGAAGGTGACCTTCGACGGCCGGTACCCAATGGCGCGCATCGCGTACCGCGACGCCGAGTGCCCCGTCACGGCAGACCTGGAAGCGTTCTCGCCGTTCATTCCCCTGAGCGCGGCCGACTCCTCCTTCCCCGCCACCGTCATGGCGTACCGCCTGCGGAACACGGGCGAGACGGCCGTGGAGGCGACCGTCGCGGGACGGCTCCAGAACGCCGTCTGCCTCGAAACGGGCGGCGGCGGCACGGCGGGGCGGCTCCGCAACCGCGTCGTCCGCGAGGCGGACCACACCGCCCTCGCCTGCTCGGCCGAGACCGTCCGGCCCGACGCCGCCGCCGAGCCCCGCCCGGACATCCTCTTCGAGGACTTCGAGTCCGAGACCTACGAGGGCTGGACCGCCGAGGGCACCGCCTTCGGCTCCGGACCCGTCCGCATGGCCGACATCCCCGACTACCAGGGCGACGTGGGCGGCCGCGGCGAGCGGGTCGTCAACTCCCACGCCACCGCGCCGGGCGGCTCCGTCCGCGAGAAGGATTCCCGCACCGGCACCCTCACGAGCGACCCGTTCACCGTCCGTCGGCGGTACATCCGGATGCTCGTCGGCGGCGGCGGGCACAAGGGGAAGACCTGCGTCAACCTGCTCGTGGGCGGCAAGACGGTCGCCTCCGTCACCGGCCGCAACAATAACCGGATGGCCCCGGCAGGGTTCGACACGTCGAAATACGAAGGCCGTGAGGCCCGCCTCCGGATCGTCGACGCCGAATCCGGCGGCTGGGGGAACATCGGCGTCGACCACATCGTCTTCACGGACACGCCGCCCGACACCCGCCCCCTGGCCGAACACCGCGACGTCGGGACGATGGCCCTGGCGGTGGCGGGCCCACCCGGCGGCGTCCGCGCCAGCGCCGACCGCGCCGCCGGCGCCGCGCCCGACGCCGCGGCCGCGCCCCTCGGCCAGACCCTGACGGGCGAGGTCGCCCGGACCGTCCGCCTCGGGCCCGGCGAGGAGGCCGAGGTCACATTCGTCGTGGCGTGGCACTTCCCGAACCTGCGGGCGCGCGGCCTGGGCGGGGCCCGCGTCGGCCGCTGGTACGCCACCCGCTGGGCCTCGGCGACGGACGTGGCCGCCGCGCTCATCCGCGACGTCGACCGCCTGGCCGGCACGACCCGCGCCTGGGTCGACACGTGGTACGATTCCTCCCTGCCGTACTGGCTGCTCGACCGGACGATGGCGGCCACCTCCACCCTGGCCACCAACACGTGTTACCGGTTCGAGAACGGGCGGTTCTGGGGCTGGGAGGGCATCGGGTGCTGCCCGGGCACGTGCACGCACGTGTGGCACTACGCGCAGGCGGTGGGCCGCCTGTTCCCGGAGATCGAGCGGGACACGCGCGAGCGGGTCGACTTCGGCCTGGCCCTTCACTCCGACGGCGGCATCGGGCACCGCGCGTACCTGGACAATGCCGCCCACCCGGCCCACGACGGCCAGTGCGGCCGCATCCTCGGCGCCTACCGCGAACACCAGATGACGGCGGACGACGCCTTCCTCCGCCGCAACTGGCCCGCCATCCGCAAGGCCGTCCAGTACATGATCCGCCAGGACGGCAACGCCGACGGGATGGTCGAAGGGGCCCAGCCGAACACCCTCGATGCCGCGTGGTACGGCAAGATCAGTTTCCTGGCGTCGCTGTACCTGGCGGCGCTGCGGGCGGGGGAGGCGATGGCCGAGGAGATGGGCGACGCGGACTTCGCCCGCACCTGCCGCCAGATCGCCCAGCGCGGCGCCCGCACCATCCTCGACACCTGGAACGGCGAGTATTTTATCCAGATCGAGGACCCGCAGCACGCCGACGCCATCGGAACGGGGGCGGGATGCTACATCGACCAGGTCTTCGGCCAGACGTGGGCCCACTGGGTGGGCCTGGGCCGCCTGTTCGACCGCGAGAAGCAACTCAGCGCCCTCAGAGCCCTGTGGCGGTACAACTTCGTGCCGGACGTCGGCCCGTTCCGCGAGCGGTTCGATCGCGGCCGGTGGTACGCCGCCGCCGGCGACGCCGGCCTCCTCATGTGCACCTGGCCGAAGGGCGGGCGGAACCCCAACTTCGAGAAGCATTGGCAGTACATGTATTTTAACGAGTGCATGACCGGCTTCGAGTGGCAGGCCGCATCGCACATGATCTTCGAGGGCCGCACCGAGCCCGACCTGCTGGAGCACGGCCTGGCCGTCGCCCGCGCCATCCACGACCGGTACAACGCCCGCCTCCGCAACCCGTACAACGAGATCGAGTGCTCCGATCACTACGCCCGCGCGATGGCGAGTTACGGCGCCTTCCTGGCCGCATGCGGGTACGAGCATCACGGGCCGAAGCGGCACCTGGGGTTCGCCCCGGCGCTGGGGGCGGACGCTTTCCGGGCGGCCTTCACGGCCGCGGGGGCGTGGGGACAGTTCAGCCAGAGGCGCGCCGGCACCGCGCAGACCGCCCGCGTCGAGGTCCGGGGGGGCACGCTCCGCCTCGCCACCCTCGCCCTGGAGGTGCCCGAGGGGAAACGCGTGGCCGAGGTCCGGGCCGAAGCGGCGGGCAAGACCGTCCCCGCCACGTGCCAAACGGACGGGAGGCGCGCCGTCGTGGCGATCGAAAACGCCCTCGCCCTGGACGCCGGCGAGGCGCTGACCGTCCGCCTGCGGCTGGCGTAGGGTGGGTGCTCCGCACCCACGCGCTTGGGCACGGGGCCGGCGATGTGCCACGGCCGG
>JAWODB010000322.1:0-2580 GCA_046483505.1 Phycisphaerae bacterium | reverse complement strand
CTCAAGGTCGCGTGGGAGAAGGGCACGGGGTGGCTGCTGGGCATCTGGCTCAAGTTCAAGCACGCGTTCCTGAAGACGGCCTACGGGGCGTTCTATGGCGTCCTGGCCGCGGCGAAGACCGTCTGGCACGGTATCCAGGTGGCGGGCATCGAGATGGCGGCGGACCTCTTGAAGACCTGGCAGCGGTTCGTCTTCGGCATGGCCCGGGCGTTGCTGTGGGTCCGGACCCAACTTACGAAGGCGTGGAACCACCTGAAAGGTCTTTTTGACGAGACGTTCGACCCGGCCGCGGCCAACCGCGCCGCCCAGGCCCGGTACGACTCGGCGAGCGGGTATCTGGCCAGGGAGGCCGAGCGGCGGCTGTCGGCCCTGGAGGCGGCCCGCCGGCAGGTGCGCGCCGAGGAACGGGCCGACTACGAGGCCGGGATGGCCCAGGTCAGCCGGGAGTACCAGGCCCGGAAGGCGGCGATGCGGCGCGAGGCCCGTGACCGCGTGGCAGCCGCCGAGGCGGAACTCGCCGCGGCCCGCAAGGAGTGGCAATCGGCCATCGCCGACGCCCGCCGCAAACGTGCCGCCGTCGAGGCGGGCGACGAGGGGCCCGGCACGCTCGAGAAACCCGAGGACGTCCTCGCGAAGGTAAAAGGCGAACTCGCCGGCGTGAGCGACGCCCTCCGGCAGACCGCCGAGCGCACCTTCGGCGTCCGCGGCACGTTTTCAGCCCTGGAATCCCGCGGCCTCGGCGCCGGCGGCGCCACCGACCGCATCGCCCGGGCGTCCGAGGAGACCGCGAAGAACACCCGGCGCCTCGTGACCGAGGCCCAGATGGGCGGTCTCACGTTCGAGTAGGGAAGGCGGACAGTTCGGCTGTAGACATTTAGGCCATTAGTTGCGGCGGCTGTTGCCGTTTGCCGTGCCTAACAGTCGAACAGCCGACAGCCGAAGGGCCTGCCGTATGATCACCGTCACCGAAAAACCCGAAAGCCGCGAGTCGGCCTCCGGCGAGAACCCGGGCGCGACCCTCGTCTACACGGTCCGCGGCACGGCCGACGACGTGCAGGCCCGCGGGGCCCTCGCCGCCGAGGCGCCGCCCACCCACGACGGCCTCGTCCGGAAGACCTGGAACGTCGAACCGGTCCACATCGACACGGGCGACCCCGGCGCCTGCCTCTGGACCGGCACGGTCCGTTACGGCCGCACGTCGGCCCCCGAGCCTGAGACCGGCGACTCGGTCTACAACTTCGACACCGGCGGCGGCACGCAGCACGTCACCCAGAGCATCGAGACGGTCGCCCGTTACGCACCGGGCGGCGAGACGGCGCCCGACTTTAAGGGCGCCATCGGCGTCACCCACGATGCCGTGGAGGGCGTGGACATCGTCGTCCCCGTCTTCCACTTCTCCGAGACGCACTATAAGGCGGACGCCGAGGTCACGGCCGGCTACAAGGCGACCCTGTTCGCCCTCACGGGCAAGGTCAACTCGGGGGCGTTCAAGGGGTTCGAGGCCGGGGAGGTCTTATTTCTAGGCGCGTCCGGTTCGAAGCGGGGCGAGGAGGACTGGGAGATCACCTATCGCTTCGCCGCCAGCCCGAACGCGACGAACATCCAGGTGGGCGACATCACGGTCGCCTCCAAGAAGGGGTGGGAGTACATGTGGGTGCGGTACGCCGACGCGGAAGACGAGACGGCCAAGGCGGTGGTCAAACGGCCGGCGTCGGCCCACGTGGAGAAGGTGTACCACCTGGCGGACCTCGCCGGGCTGGGGATCTGAGCGATGGCCGACCCGTTCCGCAAAGCCGTCTCCGGCGAGCCGCTGCGTGTCCCCGCGCGCACGTGGAACACCTTCCTCGACGCCGCCCGCGCCCACCGCGACCGGCAGGAGGACGTCGGCCGGGAGGCCCAGGCCGCCGGCCACGAGAGCGGCGTCGTCTTCGTCAAGAACACCACCGAGACGGACCTTGCCCGCTTCGACGTTCTCGGCATCGATGGCGTCCTCATCGCGCCGGCGGACAACGAGGCCGAGTTCCTGGGCCGCACGGCCGTCACGGGCGTCGAGCCCACCGCCGACCACACCGGCCGGTTCGTTATCCTCCTCGAGCCCGTCCGCGCCGGCGCCCTCGGCCGGGCGATGCTTCAGGGCGTGACGCGCGTGCGGCTGTACGTCGAAGAAGACCAGACGGTGGGCTTCGCCGCCCCGACGGCGGGCGAGACGGGTTACCTGGTGCCCGCCGCCTCCGGCGCCCAGGTCATCTGGCGCGTCGGCGGGGCGAGTGCCGACCCGTCGGACTTGAAGTGGGCCCTGGTCCGTCTGCCCCACGCCGGTCCCCTCGCCGGCGAGGCGCAGGTCGCATCGGTCACGACGAGCGACGCGTGGGTCACCCGCGTCACCGCCCACCCGCTCGCCCCCGACGGCACGGCTGACATCAGCGTCACGCTGACCCTGAAGGCGACGGACGTCAGCACTCTTGCTGCCGGATACATGGTCGGTTACCCGTCCGGCGACGGCCGGATCGAGGTCGGCGACAA
Source organism: Phycisphaerae bacterium (assembly GCA_046483505.1). Taxonomy (GTDB): domain Bacteria; phylum Planctomycetota; class Phycisphaerae; order FEN-1346; family FEN-1346; genus BS750m-G62. Next base: position 57 of record JAWODB010000322.1, on the reverse strand, counting down.
AGTCGGCTACGTCGCCTGCCCCGGCTACTCCGAGACCGACGTCGACGGACGGGTAAC
>JAWODB010000255.1:0-5009 GCA_046483505.1 Phycisphaerae bacterium | reverse complement strand
GATGGGGCGGGAGTTCACCTCGACCGTCAGCGTCCGGCCGTCGGCCGCGTAGTCCAGGACGTACGGCGAAGGGTCGCCCCCCGCCATGACGCGCTCGAAGTGGCCCCGGACGCGCGCGTGGTCCTTCGGCAGGATAATGTCGAGGTATGTAGCGCCATAGAAGCGCTCGCGCGGCATGCCCGACCGCTCCTCGATGGTGCGGTTGACGAAACGGAACCGGCCCGCCGTGTCGAGCACGTAGATGCCGTCGGGAACGGTGTCGGCCAGTTCGCAGCAGGCGGGGTCGCCCCGGAGCAGCCCGTTTCCGAAGTCGTTGACGGGGCCGGCGTCGCCGGAGGGGGACGGCGCGGCGGCGGGGCCGTCCGCGTTGGCTGCCACGTCGTCGGTCACGGCACGGTCTCCGGGAGGCGCCGAGGGCCGGCCCGTCAGGTCAGGCCGAGCAGGATTTCCGTCAGCCGCTGGTCGATCCGCTCGTACAGCAGGGGACGCTGGGCCAGCCGGTCGGGCTTGAACGTCTTCTTGCGGAGTTTGGCGGCGCCCCTGGCGGAGTAGCCGGCCAGGACGTCGTTCCAACTCGCGCCCGGGGTCTCCTGGAGTTCCTCGAGCATCTCGCACAGCGTGGCGTCGGCGTTGACCTCGGCGGCCTTCACCTGGAACGCCTTGTACGCCCGCATGCAGCGGTCGACGAAGTCCCACGGGTCCGCCTCGGTGCGGTACGGGTGGGCGTCGAACGTCTTCGTGCCCGCGTAGCCGTAATCCTCCAGGAGTTTGACGACCAGGAGGGCCTCCTTCGGGTTGTCGCAGCCGAAACTCATGTCCTGGTCGTAGCGGAGGGGTTTCTGGCCGTTCAGGTGGATATCGACAAGTTTCCCCGCCTCCAGGGCCTGGGCGACCTCGTGCAGCGGGTTCAGCCCGGCCATCTTGACGTGCGCCAGTTCCGGGTTCGTCCCCACCATCTCGGGATGGTCGAGCGTGGCGATGAGCGCCAGGGCGTGGCCGGCGGTGGCCAGGTAGGTGTCGGAGCGCGGCTCGTTGGGCTTCGGCTCGATGGAGAAGACCATGCGGTACCCCTGGTCCAGCACGTAGCCGCAGAGGAAGTTGAGGCACTCGCGGAACCGCTTGAGGGCCTCGACGGGGTCCTTGCCGATGTCGACGTCGGCGCCCTCGCGTCCGCCCCAGAAGATGTAGACCTCGGCCCCGAGTTCGGCGGCGGTGTCGATGTTGGCCATCGCCTTCTGCACCGCGTAGGCCCGGATGCGCGGGTCGTGGCTCGTGAACGCCCCGTCCTTGAACACCGGGTGCGTGAACAGGTTGGTCGTGGCGGCGGTGCACCGGATGCCGGTGTCCTTCATGGCCTTGCGGGCCTGCTTGATGGCGGCGGCCTTCTTCTGGGCGGAGGCGTCGATCGGCCACAGGTCGTTATCGTGATACTCGAATCCGTAGACGCCCCGCCGGCCGAGGCCGCGGATCGCCTCCACGCCGCTCATCTCGGGCCGGGTGGCCACGCCGAACGGGTCCGCCCCCGCGTTCATGACGCACCAGATGCCGAAGGCGAACTTGTCCTTCTTCAGCGGCTTGAGCGAGGGTTTCGCATTCTTCCTGGCCATGAGGGTTCCTTTCGCGGTCCTTGCCGGAGCGCGGCCCGTACGGAGCCGCGCGAAGCATCTAAGGGAAATCATACCGCGAATGCGGCGCGGGAGTCAAATGGTTATGAAGCCCGTAATGGGAAGTGCCCCAGACATCGTACCCCCCTTGCACGGCCGCTGGCGGCGGGGGACGTGTCGTGGCGTCTGCTTCGGCAGGTGAGGCGGGATCTCGGGCGCCGAGCCCGGCGGCAGCCCGTGTGGCCCGGCCGGCTTGTCCGGCCGGGAGGGCCATTCACCCGGTTGGACAAGCCAACCGGGCCACACCGGCGGGGGTGCTGCTGGCGGCTCGTCCGCCAGTGCGTCGCCCCGGAAGCCGGCTGACACGCTTTCGCGCCGCTGCGCACGCATGCGCCGTGCCTCGCCGGCCGGGGCGGCAAGACGGTAGCACCGGGCACAAGCCCGGTGGAGCGTGCCCCCCTGGAAACTCAATGAGCCCCGGCAGGGGCGAAAGACGCGCCCTCTTTCGCCGCTCCGCGGCTCCGGCCCATTTCGTTGCGAACACATCCCCCGCCCTCGCGGACGGGGCTACCGTCTTGCGCCGCTGCCGCGGCTGCAAGGCGAGATTCCTCCGCTCGGCCCTGGCGGGCCTCGGTCGGAATGACAATGCTTGCCGCGGCGCGCCGCACCCCGGCCGGACAAGACCGGCCGGGCCACACACTTCCGTGCCGCCCCCGCACCGCCTGCGTCACTGCGTTACTCCGTCACTGCGTTACTTGCCTTTCTGCTGCCGCTTCTGAATCTTCGCCCATTCGTCGCGGAGGCCCGCCGTCAGGTTGAAGACGGGGCGGTCGGGCGCGGCGTCCGGGTCGACGATGAAGTACCCCTTCCGCTCGAACTGGCACCGGTACCCCGGCTCGGCCCCGGCGAGGGACGGTTCCACCTTCGCATCGGCGATGACCTCGAGCGAATCGGGCGCCAGGCCCGCCTTCCAGTCCTCGCCGTCCGGCACGTCCATCGGGTCCTCGGCGGCGAAGAGGCGGCCGTACAGGCGGACCTCCGCCTCCACGGCGTGCTCGGCCGAGACCCAGTGCAGCGTGGCTTTGACCTTGCGGCCGTCGGGGGCGTCGCCGCCGCGCGTCGCCGGGTCGTACGTGCACCGGAGTTCCGTGACGTTGCCCGCCTCGTCCTTCACGACGTCCGAGCAGGTGATGAAGTAGGCGTACCGGAGGCGCACCTCGCGGCCGGGGGCGAGGCGGTAGAACTTCTTGGGCGGGTCCTCGAGAAAATCATCCTGCTCGATGTAGAGCACCCGCGAGAACGGCACCCGGCGGGTGCCGGCGGACGGGTCCTCCGGGTTGTTGATCGCCTCCAGGTCCTCGGTCTCGCCCTCGGGGTAGTTCTCGATGACGACCCGCAGCGGCCGCAGGACGCCCATCACCCGCGGGGCCACCTGGTTCAGGTGGTCGCGGACGCAGTGCTCCAGCAGCCGGACGTCGACCGTGCTCTCAGTTCTAGCGACACCCACGCGGTCTAGAAAAGAGCGGATGGCCTCGGGCGTGTACCCCCGCCGGCGCATGCCGCAGAGCGTGGGCATCCGCGGGTCGTCCCATCCGCGGACGAGCCCGTCGCGCACCAGTTCGGCCAGCCGCCGCTTGCTCATCACGGTGTGCGTCATCTCGAGGCGCGCAAACTCGATCTGCTGCGGATGGTGGACGCCTAGCGCATCGAGGAACCAGTCGTACAGGGGCCGGTGGTTCTCGAACTCCAGCGAACAGAGGCTGTGCGTGATGCCCTCGATCGAGTCCTCCAGGCCGTGGGCCCAGTCGTAGGTGGGGTAGATGCACCAGGCGTCGCCGGTGCGGTGGTGCGACGCATGGAGAATCCGATACATGACGGGATCGCGCAGGTTCAGGTTCGGCGAGGCCATGTCGATCTTCGCGCGGAGGACGCGGGCGCCGTCGGGGAACTCGCCGGCCCGCATCCGCCGGAAGAGGTCGAGGTTCTCCTCCACCGGGCGGCCGCGGTACGGGCCCGGCCGGCCCGGTTCGGTCAGCGTGCCGCGAAACCTGCGGATCTCCTCGGCCGAGAGGTCGTCCACGTACGCGTCGCCCTGTTCGATCAACTGGACGGCATACTCGTACATCTCGTCGAAGTAATCGGAGGCGTAGCAGAGGTTCTCCCAGGCGTAGCCCATCCAGCGGACGTCTTCCTGGATGGCCTCGGCGAAGGCGGCCTCCTCCTTGATGGGGTTCGTGTCGTCGAAGCGGAGGTTGCACGTGCCGCCGAACTCCTCGGCGACGCCGAAGTCGATGGAGAAGGCCTTGGCGTGGCCGATGTGGAGGTAGCCGTTCGGCTCGGGCGGGAAGCGGGTGCGGACCCGTCCGTCCCACTTGCCCTCGGCGACGTCGCGCGCGACGATCTCGCGGATGAAATCGCGGGGGCGGGCGGTCTCGTTTTCCGTCATGGTTGACGCTCCTCGGCAGTTCGTTTCTTAACGCAGAGATCGCGGAGAACGCAGAGAACGGCGGAGAGCGGCGGCAAGGCTGGTGAAAAGCGTTGTCATTCTGAGATCTCGCCTGCGAGGCCGAAGAATCTCGCCGCGCTCCGGACTCCGAGGCGGCTAGTCTACAGCATGCACTGCCAAGACGCAAACACACGAAAAGTTCGCTCCCGCCGAGAGTACAACAATGCAAGACCCGGGATCCCGCCAAGCCAGTCTTCCCTTGCCATTGTAGTTTTGGTAGGCTTTCACTATGCTGTTTGCAGACCATCATCCAGTCGTACAAGATAAGGGGCCTTGCGGATGCGAAATACACTTCAGACTATCGCAGCCGTCGCGATCGGGTTCATTGTAACGCTTTTTCTAAACGCTGGCATTGAGTACATCCTGCAACAGAAAGCCAGCGTGAAGGTGGGCCCATGCTTGAGCGTGGCTGACCAAAAGGTCGTTCCAGTAGATGTGGCGAATCTTACCGAAGCGCCTTTGAGTGGTCTCAGGCTGTTAATCCCTAAGGAGGCCGATCCTCATGCACTAAGTGCTTCTGATCCGATCAGAATTGAGCAAGTCCCCAGGAACGCAGGGGTGGAGGATCAGATCGAAATACTCATAGAAGGCTTCAAACCCAGAAGACTGACACGATTGCTGGTGCCCATTCCCAATAGAGCAGAGGCGGATTCCGTGTCACTGGCGAATCCAAAAGAGATCGGCGCCGAAATGGAACCGGTAGAAAAATTGGCTCCCTTTCACTTCTGCGGAAGCCAATCCAGTGATTCTTGCCGCAGTTTCAGGAACAGGTAGTCGAGGTTGGTCACGCCGCAGGCGCGGTGCATGATGCGGCTGATGAGGTTGTTGAAGCCTTCCAGCGGGCCGAGGGTGATGCGATGTTTGCAGAAGTTCAGGATCTCGTCTTCGGCCCGTTCCAG
>JAWODB010000244.1:0-16400 GCA_046483505.1 Phycisphaerae bacterium | reverse complement strand
TTCGCCGGGTGCCACGGCCGGTCTTGTCCGGCCGTGCGCTTCGCCGGGTGCCACGGCCGGTCTTGTCCGGCCGTGCGTTTCGACAAGTGCCACGGCCGGTCTTGCCCGGCCGTGCGCTTCGCCGGGTGCCACGGCCGGCTTGCCCGGCCGTGCGTTTCGACAAGTGCCACGGCCGGTCTTGCCCGGCCGTGCGCTTCGCCGGGTGCCACGGCCGGTCTTGCCCGGCCGTGCGTTTCGACAAGTGCCACGGGCGGCTTGCCCGCCAGCGGGCGCGGCGGGACATCTCCATCCGGCTTGGCACACGACCTGGCGGATGACGATAACCGGCGGCTTCCGCAGCCGGCTCGAACAGCGGCGAGTTCGTTCTCACTTCCCGATTTCCCCGCCCCCTTCCATTGCGCCGTCCCCCTTTGGTATCATGATGACCGCCGGGGATGGGCGCGGAGCGCGCCGGCCGCGTGCGCCGCGGCGAAGCGAGACCCGTCGGCACGGAAGGAGACTGCCATGGACGTCGTCAAGTACCTCAAGTCGAACAAGGTGAAGTTCGAGTTGCGGCACCACCCGGCCCGGTACACGGCCCAGGAGGTGGCGGCCGCCGAACACATCACCGGCGAGGACGTGGCCAAGGTCGTCATCCTCCAGGCCGACGGCCGGCCCGTCATGGCCGTCCTCCCCGCCACCTGCGCCGTCGACATGGAAAAGGCCAAGGCCGCCCTCGGCGTCGGCACCGTGACCCTGGCCGGCGAGGACGAGATCGGCACCCTGTTCCCGGACTGCGAGGTCGGCGCCATGCCGCCCTTCGGCGCCGAGTACGACCTGGATACCTATGTCGACGAGCGGCTGGCCGAGCAGGACGAGATTCTCATCCCCGCCGGCACGCACGCGGACTCCGTCCTGCTGGCGTGGGAGGATTACGAGCGCCTGGCCCGCCCGAAGGTCGCCGACATCGCCGTGCACGCGTAGCCGGCGGCCTCGCGCCAGGACGCGGAACGGCAAGGCAACGGCGAACGGCGTGCCTCACGCAAAGCCGCAAAGCCGCAAAGACGGCGAACGACAAAGACAGCAAACCGAGCAAAAGCAAACGACAAGACTTATTAATTTCTGTTCTTTGCTGTTTCCTTCTCTCAGGTTTAGGCTTTTGCCTTACGCCGTTTTAGCGGCTTGGCGCCTTTGCGTGAGGAACAGCCTTTGCCGTTGTGCCTTTGCGTGAGAGGGCCTCACGCCAGCCGGCGCCCGACGACCGCCTCGCCCGCCAGGCGGTACGTGGCCAACGCCTCCGGCCCGGTCCGGAGGACGACGAGCGTCTCCCGCCGGCCGTCCGCGAAATCGCGGGCCAGGTCCAAGCGATACCGCATCTTGTAATCCTGCCGCATGGGTCCGAGCCAGGCGGCCTTTGCCTCCAGGCCGTCCGGCGCCTCCAGCCACCAGGCCAGGGCCGCCGCCACGGCCGCGTCGCGCGACCGGTCGGGCGTGAAGCCGTCCGCCTCCGGGGGCCCGCCGCCGGCGCCGGGGTTCCACCGCTCCGTCCGCTCCACGATGGACGGGCTGACGGTCGGCAGTTCGTCCACCAGCCGGGCCATCGGCCCGCGGCCGGTGAGGTTGCTCGAGACGACGATGCCCTCGGCGTACACGGCGCCCGCGTGGTCGCCGCACAGGTAGAACGTGCACCGGCGGACGGGCCGGCCGCCGGCGTCCAGCCACTTGGAGGCCTGGTGCCAGGCCACGTCGGTCTCCGCCTCGCCGCAGGCCACGCAGACGCGGCGGACGATCGGTTCGTCGTTCTCGACCACGTCGCGGGCCAGCAGGTGGACGCGCTGGCGCAGGTTCCGGTCGTGGGCCGTGACGCACTGGTCGCAGACGCGGATGACGACCCACGGCCAGAAGCCGATCATCGAGCGGTACTCGGGAATCTGGAGCCGGCGATGCAGCCGGCCGCGGGGCACGTCCGTTTTGCAGATGTCGCACTCGGCCATGGGCCCTCCTCGGGATGGAGCGCGCAGCCCAACAGCATAGCCCCCGCCGCGGCGGGCCTCAACCCCAAAGTCGCCTCCGTAGCGAGTCGTATTCGTTGAGCCGTCGACCGAAGGTCGACGCGACGCGGGAAAGGGCCTCGGTCGGCGCGAACGGCCGCCGACGTGCCGTCGGCGGCTCAACGCGCGCCGCGGCCGGGCGAATTCGCCACAGGTCCCGGCCCCCTTGTGCCGATACATCCCTTGAGGCGGTCCCCTGCGCCCGGAGTCTCTCCGGAGTTCCCCTACACGCGACGGGGTCTTTGTGCGCAAATCGCCCGACGTGCCCGACGACCGGCCCCTGCGGGCCGTGTGGCGTCTGCTCGATTACCTGGCGTGGCGGCTGCGGTGCCGGGCCGCCAAGACGGCGGCGATGTGGACGGCGGCCGTGGTGCTGGCGGCCCTCGCGGCCGTGGCGGCGGTCGGGGCGGCGGTCGGCCTGGCCCCCTCCGCCCTGCTGATTGCCGCGGGCGCCGGGGCGGCGGCGGTGGCTGTGGCGGCCGGGCTGGGGTACCGGCTCCGTCCGTCGGCGACGTATCTGGCGCGGCTGGTGGAGCAGGAGCGGCCGGAACTCAAGGAATCGCTCGTCACGCTCGTGGAACTGGCGGCCGACGCCTCGTCCGACCGGTCGATGCAGACGGCCCTGGCGCGGCGGGCGGCCCGGATTCTGTCGCGCGACCCGCCGCACGCCTTCCTGCCGGACATCTCCTGGCGGCGGCCGGGCTGGACCCTTGCGGCCTCGGCCGTGATGCTCGCGGGGGTGCTCTGGATGGCGAAGGGCACGGCCGTTGCGCCCTGGCTGCCGGGCGCGGCCGCGGGAACGCAGACCGTGGCGAGTGCCGAGAGGTGTCAGGCACCTTCTTCAACAACGACGACAAAGGTGCCAGACATCGCGCCGGCTCGCGCCGCGCGTGGGGGCGCCGGCGAGGCATCGCAAGGCGCAGAAGGTTCGGGGGGTGCTGCTCAGGGCGGGGCCGCCGATGGTCGCCGCGGCGCTTGCGCCGCGCGTGGGGGCGCCGGCGAGGCATCGCAAGGCGACGGCGCCGGCGGCGTATCGCAAGGCGTCGAAGGTTCGGGGGATGCTGCTCAGGGCGGGGTCGCCGATGGTCGCCGCGACGCTCGCGCCGCGCGTGACGGCGCTGACGGCACGCAGGAAGGCACCGAAGGCCCGGGAAATGCGGCTCAGGGCGAGGCCGCCGATGTTCGCCCCGGCGCTCGCGCCGCGCGCGACGGCGCCGGCGGCGCTCCGCAAGGTGCAGGCGGTCGCGCCGCGCGGGATGGTACGGCTCGGGCGGCCGCCGGCCCGCCCCTCCCGCAGCGGAACCCGAGCGACGCCGCGCCCGAAAACGTCCTTGACACGATGCGGCAGGGGAAGCCTCTAATGGAGAAGGACGACCGGTCGCCGGAGGGCAACGATCCTCCGCGCCCGTTCCTCGGCAAGATGGGCGTCTCCACGGCGGACGACCGGCGGTACACGACCGCTTGGCCTGGCGCCGCGCAGCGGCCAAAGGCGGGCTCCGACGCCTCGTCGGTCGTCGGCTCCGCGCGGACGGTCACGGGCACGCCCGACGGGCGGCTCATCGACGCCGCCGGCGACGCCGGCGCCCGGCCGGTCGTTGTGCCGGCCGACGCGGCGGCGGGCGAACGGGGCGCCCTGATTCACGCGGCCGAGGTGCGGGTGAGCCCGCGCCTGCGGCCGGCGGTGCGGGCGTATTTCGAGCGGATCGGCCGGCTGACGGCGGGCGAGTAGAGTGCCCTCGTTGAGACGCGCGGCGGGTCTCCGCACCCGCCGCGCACAGCCCGACCCGGCGAGGCGCGGCAGTAACGGAGAGCCGCCGCGCTTCCCCGCGGGCGGGAGACGTTCTCCAGGATGCAGCCATGCCCTCCGACGCCGACCGCCGCGAGGCGATGGCCGACCTCGCCCGCGAGGCCGACCGCCTCGTGAACCTCATCCTCCACTCCGACCTGCCGCGCGTCGATATCCAGATCGAGATCGAGAACCTCCGCGAGCGGTGCCTGAGCCGGTACCCGGACGGCGAGGCCCTCTTCGACATGATCTACGCCAGCCGGTTCGAGCGGATCTGGGAGCAGTGGGGCGACGAGCGGCCGGGGGGTGACGCGCGGGGCAAGCCCTGCGGCTAAATGTTGCCCGCGGCCTGCTCGAGCGCCGCGACGAACGGGTCGACGTCCGGCGGGTCGCGCCAGGCCTTGACGACCTCGCCGGCGGCGTCGAGGACGATGACGGCGGGCGGATTCCGGCCGCGGTAGGCATCGGCGATCCGGCCTTTCGGCGTGTCGGCGGGGGGCGGCTTCGTCACGTCCACGTAGACCCGCTCGAGGTCTTCGGTAACCGCCACGACCTCAGGGTCCGAGAAAAGGCCGCGCTTCCAGACGAAGCACTCGGTGCACCAGTCGGCGCCGAAGTAGAGGAGGACGCCGCGGCCGGCCGCCTTCGCCTCCTCCAGCGCCCCGGGCTGCCAGGCCGTCCAATTCACGCGCGCTGCCCCGTCCGCAGATGCTCCTTGCGAGGGAGTCCCGCGCTCCCCATCGAACGTACCCGCGTGCTGACGCACGCGGCTCGGCGCCTGCGTCGCGTAGAACACAATACCGCCGGCAAGCAGGGCGACGGCTGCGACGATCCGAACCGTCCAGAAGGTCTTCGAGAACGGCCGCCGCGACAGGCCTTCGAGCAGCCCCATGTATACGGCGGCGAACACGAAGAGGGCGAGGACCATCGGCCAGAACATGGCCGGGGCGATGTACGGACGGAGGAAGTACAGGATCAGTCCGCCCAGGGCCAGGGCCAGCAGCCGCTTCGTCCACACCAGCCACGGTCCGCCGCGCGGGAACCGGTTGATCAGCCCCGTGAACGTGCCGAGGAAGATGTACGGCACTCCCAGGCCGATGCCGACCACGAAGAACGCGCCGGCGCCCAGGGGAATCGCCTCGGCCGTCGAGTGTTCCGTGGCGAACGTCGCCACCGCCGTGAGGAGGCCGATGAGAAACGGGCCGACGCACGGGGCCGCGATCGCCCCCATGACCATCCCCATGAACCCGGCGCCGAGCACGCCCTGGCGTCCGCCGAGTTTGCCCATGACGCCGGACGGCAACTGGATGTCGAACGCGCCGAAGGCGCTGGCCATCATTATGGCCAAAACGACGACCACGCCGAGCACGCCCCACGGCGTCTGGAGGACGAGGCCGAGGCTCTGGCCCGCCAGGGCGGCCAGCACGCCCACCAGCGTGAACGTCAGCGCCAGCCCCAGCACGTAGACGAGGGCGAGGGGCAGGACCTTGAGCGGCCGGCTTTCGCCCTGCTGGGCGAAGACGTTCATCGTGATCGGAATGAGCGGGAAGACGCACGGCGTCAGGTTGAGGCCCAGCCCGCCGAGGAACAGCAGCGGCAGGGCCACCAGGAACCCTTCGCGGAACCAGGCGGCGACGTCCTGCTCGTCCTCGAAACGGATCTCCGGGGCCGTGTCGGCTTGCGAAGATGCCGGGCCGGATGAAGATGACCGGCCGCTTCCGTCTTCGCCCTTCGGGCTGCGCCGGACAGGTCCGCCGCCGGCTCGAACGGCTTCAAACACGTCGGCGTTCGCCGGGTCGGGTGCGGCGTCGGCCGCGACGATCTCGGTGGCGATCTGGAGCGTCCGTTCGCCCGGCTGGTAGCAGGTGGACGCGTCGCATCCCTGGTAGGCCAGCGTGAAACGCAGCGTGACGGGGCCGAGGGGGGCGTCGTCCGCCACGGTGCCGGGCACGACGAGGATCGTCCGGCCGGAGTAGACGCGGACGGTGTCGTCGCCGGCCCAGTCGGCGTCGAACGTCACGCCTTCGGGGTAGCGGACCTCGTCCCACGTGATGCCTTCCTGGGCGGCGGGCCGGACGGTCGTCGGAATCTGGAAGTCGAGCGACGGCGGGGTCGCGTTGACGTGGTAGTCGGCGTCCAGGTCGAGGACGACGGCGGCGCGGAACGTCTGCCCGCGCGCCAGGGCCGCGTGGTCGAGGTGGGCGGCCGTCTGCAGCCAGGGCTCCGGTTCCGCCTCGGCGGCGAGGCGTCCGCCCGCGCCGGCGAGGATGAGGGTCGCGGCCAGGAGCATCGCGCCGTGTCGCATGGTGGTTCTCCTCTGCGGTTCGGACGGTCGGGCCGTATTCACCCATTATTGGCCGGGCGGTATGGGAGAGGCAAGCGGGGGTGAACATGAGACGGCGCGGGATGCACCATATTTAGCCGCCGGGCTTGCCCGGCGCGTCTTCTCGAGGCGCACGGCCGGGCAAGGCCGGCCGTGGCACGCTTCTCGAGGCGCACGGCCGGGCAAGACCGGCCGTGGCACGCGGCGAGGTGCCCGATGCGATAGAAACGCGCGTCGGCCCGGGCGGGCCGCCGCGCGGGAGTTCGCTACGCCGGCGTCCGGGCGGCGGGGAGGGTGACGACGGCCGTGGTCCCCCCGCCGCATCGGCCGTGCAGGTGCAGCGTCCCGCCGAAGTGGGCCAGGAGTTGCCGGCACGAGGCCAGCCCCATGCCGGCGCGGTCGCCGTCGCACGGGCCGGCCGCGCACGGCGCGAAGGCGCGGTCGCGCTCCTCCGGCCGGATGCCCGGCCCGTTGTCCTGGAACTCCAGGACGACCCGCCCCTCCTCGGCCGCCACGGTAATGTGGAGGTGCGGCGAGGGGGTGCGGGATGTGGCGTCGCGGGCGTTGGCCGCCAGGTGCAGCGTCACGTAGGCGAGGGCGGCGGGATGGACGGAGGTCCAGGCGGCGGGGGATTCCGGCCTCAGGTCCGCCCGCAGCCGTGCGAATCCGGCGTCGCCGTCCAGCGTTTCCAGGACCGCCTCGACGACGGCGACGGCGTCGACCGGGCGGCCGTCGGTCTTCGGCCAGGCCGAGGCCTGGCTGAGGGCGTCGAGCAGGTGCTCGAGATCGTCGCGGCAGCGGTGGACGGCCTGGGACGCGGGGCACTCCGCCAGGACGGCTTCCAGGGCCTGCATCAGCCGATGGGCGGGGCTGTGGCACGCGAAGGCGACGCGGCCGAGGGCGGCGGCCGCCTCCGATTGCAGACGCCGGCCGAGCGACTCCAGCGCGAGGCCCGCCACCAGCACGGTGCCCGGCGGCGTGTCGCCGTCGCGGATCCGCTGGAAACAGCAGAGCAGCGGCTCGGCCCGGCCGTCGGAACGCGCGAAGGTGAGGCGTTCCCACACGGCCGGGGCGTGCTGCGTCTGGTCCAGGAGGCGTGAAAGATGGGGGCGTTCGTCTTCGACGACGAGGTCCGAGAGGGACCGGCCGGTCAGGCGGGAGAGGTCGTGCCCGAGGACCTGGGCCCGGCGGGGATCGGTCGAACGGATGGCGCCCGCCTCATCGACGGTGACCAGCAATTGAGTGGCCTGGGAAAGGTATCGGCACTCAGTCGGATTGCACATGCCTCGAGCGGCCCCGGACTACGCGGCGAAGATCGCCTGACATGAGATTGTACGCATCGCGGTGCGCGGGGGTCAAGCGGGCGGCGCACCGCTGTTCGAGCCGGGAACGTGAATCCCCGGGTACGATCGAATGGTGGCGCAAGAAGAAGCGGCGAGGGCCGGGGACCGGTCGGTTACCCCTACATCCCGCAGAATAGGTGGTTGCGGAGGAAGGGATTCACGCTAGAATCCATGGGGCAGCCCGAGAGTGGGTACAGTCCATTTGGGACATCCCGGCCGGTATGCCGGGCGAAGCCGGGCCGGCAGGCGGCCGGGCATCGCCCTGAACCGAAGGAGGTCTAACCAGAACATGGCGACGAAGATCCATTCGATGAGAGGGCGCGACATCCTGGACTCCCGCGGGAATCCGACGGTGGAGGTGGACGTGGTGTTGGCCGACGGCTCGATGGGCCGGGCGGCCGTCCCCTCCGGCGCCAGCACGGGTGAGCGCGAGGCCGTCGAACTGCGCGATAGCGACGGGGGCGTGGACCAGGCGGTCGAGCACGTCAATGGACCACTCGCCGACATGCTGATGGGCATGGACGCGGGCGATCAGGCGGCGATCGACCGGGCCATGATCGAGGCCGACGGGACGCCGAACAAGTCCCGCCTCGGCGCCAACGCCCTGCTGGGCGTCTCGCTGGCCGTCGCGAAGGCGGGCGCGGCGTCCGCCGGAAAGCCCCTGTTCGAGTACCTCGGCGGTGACGGGGCCGTCACGCTGCCCGTGCCGATGATGAACATCCTCAACGGCGGACGACACGCCGACGGGACCGTCGACTTCCAGGAGTTCATGGTCCAGCCGTGGGGGGCGCGGAACTTCTCCGAGGGCCTCAACATGGGGGCACGCATCTTCCACGCGTTGCGCGACCGGCTCAAGGCGAAGGGCTACAGCACGACCGTCGGGGATGAGGGCGGCTACGCGCCCGCCCTGGCCAGCAACGAAGAGGCCGTCGAACTGATCCTCCAAGCCGTCGAGGCCGCAGGCTACCGCAGCGGCGAGGATGTCTGGCTGGCGCTGGACCCGGCCACCAGCGAGATGTACAAGGCCGCCAGGGACGCCGGCAAGGAGGGCTACTGCTTTTTCCGGTCCGACCCGGAGCGAATCGTGACGAGCGAGGAGATGATCGACCTCTGGGCCACGTGGTGCGAGCGCTACCCCATTTGCAGTATCGAGGATGGACTGGACGAGGACGACTGGGCGGGCTGGCAGCGCCTGACCCGGCGGCTGGGCGAGAAGGTCCAGATCGTGGGGGACGACCTGTTCGTCACGAACGTGGAGTACGTCCGCCGCGGCCTGGACGAGGGCTGCGCCAACAGCGTGCTGATTAAGGTGAACCAGGTCGGCACGCTGACCGAGACGATCGAGGCGATCGACCTGGCGATGTCCGAGGGCTGGACGGCTGTCGTCTCCCATCGCAGCGGGGAGACGGAGGACACCACGATCGCGGACCTGGTGGTCGCGAAGAACACCGGCCAGATCAAGGCCGGCTCCGCCAGCCGAACCGACCGCGTGGCCAAGTACAACCAACTCCTGCGCATCGAGGAGGCCCTGGGCGAGCGGGCGCAGTACGGCACGGGTGAAGGCCCGCAGGGCTAGAGCCGTTTGACCTTGATCCGCAGCGCGGTGGTTCTCCGCAGGCCACCGCGCGTTGCGCCGCCCGCCTTCGACGCGGGACGGGTGCGAAGGCCCGTGGCGCGCCCCCGTTTTCCGGCTTGCCGCACACGCCGCACGCTGCGGGGCGGCACGGCATGGACGGCCACGTCTTACGGCCGCCAAGACCGGCCGTGGCACACGGCCGGGCGAACGACGTCGAGGCGAGGTTCTTCGTCGTCCTTGCGGCCTCCTCAGAATGACAAGCACGGGGGTGCGCGGCGGGCCGGGAGCCCCGCCGCGCGGGACGTCGCATTGTCGTCCTACGCCCCGGCCTTCTTCTTCGCCTTCTTCTTGCCGCGGCCCTGGCGCTGGCGGGCCTGCATCTCGGTGGCGTTGCCCCGGTCGCCCTGCCGGGCCATCCAGGTCTCGAGGCGGCGGGCGAGGTCGGCCTGGACGTCCGCCAGGTCCGCGCGCCCTGCCAGGTTCGTCAGTTCCCACGGGTCCTTCTCGACGTCGTAGAGTTCCTCCGCCGGCCGGTGCTGGTACATCCGGACGAGGTACGCGGCCTTGGGGTCGGTCTTCGCCTTCTCGACCCACGACGGCCAGTACTGTTTGTCGTGCTGGATGAGCGTGTTGTGGAACTTGGTCTCGTGGTTCAGGTTGCGGATGTACTTGTAGCGGCGGCTCCGGGCCGAGCGGACGGGGTAGCAGTCGGAGCCGACGATGATGCCCCGTGTCGTGTGGGCGCCGAAGACGACGTCGCGGTGGGCGTCCGTCCGGCCGAGGAGGACGCCGAGGAAACTCCGGCCGTCGAAGCCGCGCTCGCCCCGGGCGTCCGGGCGGCCCGTGTCGATCTGCGCCGGGTCGCCGCCGGCCGCCTCGATGAGCGTCGGCACGACGTCCACGTACTGGACCATGGCATCGGTGACGCTGCCGGCCTCGACTCGCCCCGGCCAGCGGACCACCAGGGCCGTCCGCAGGCCCACGTCGTAGCACGTCCATTTGCCGTGGGGGAACTGGGCGCCCTGCTCGCTCGTGTAGAGGAAGATCGTCTCCTGCTCGGCGCCGGCGTCGGCCACGTGCTGCATGCACTCGCCCACCTCGCGGTCGAAGTCCGTGACCTCGGCGTAGTACTTCGTGAGGGCCTGGCGGGTCTCGGGCGTATCGACCAGGTACGGCGGCAGGGTGAGGGCGTCGGGGTCGTAGGCGGAGGCGTCGCCGGCCTTCCACGGCAGGTGCGGGCTGTGCGAGCAGTAGACCAGGCAGAACGCCTCGTCCGGGTCGCGGCGGAGAAAGTCGGGGATCTTCTTCTGCCCCACGTTCTCGAACGGGAACGACTCGCGCGGGCCGAAGTGCTTCTTGCCGCAGAGGCCCACCCGGTACCCGAGGGCCCGCAGGTGATGGACCATGCTCCGGGTGCCGTCGTAGACACGGCTGTGGTTGGGAAACGCGCCGCTCCGGACGGGGAAGAGGCCGGTGTAGAGTTGCTGGCGGGTCGGGGCGCACATCGCCGTGGCGGTGAAGCAGTGGGTGAACCGCATGCCCTCGTCGGCGAGGCGGTCGATGTGCGGCGTCTTGACGTCCGGGTTCCCGTAACAGCCGCTGTCCCGCCACGTCTGGTCGTCGGCGAGGATGAGGAGGATGTTGGGCTTCTTGGCCGCGGCTGCCTCGTCGGCGCGAGCGCGGCGGGTCTCCCTGGTTTGAGCGCGGCGGGTCTCCGCACCCGCCGCGCCTATGGCGGCCGGACGGGCAGTCAACCCAGCGGCGCCGAAGGCAGTAGCCTTCAGGAAGCGTCGGCGGTTCATTTCTTCTTGTCCTTCTTCGCGGCGTACTTGCCTTTCCACGGCCAGGGGAGCATGTGGGCCTGGCGGGCGAACGTCTCCCACCGTTCGGCCATCGCCCGGACGCGGTCAGGGTGCTCGGAGGCGAGGTCCGAGAGTTCGCTGCGGTCGGCCTCCATGTCGTAGAGTTCCCACGGGCCGCCGGCGCCCTTGGCGACGAGTTTCCACTTGCCGTCGCGGATGGCGCGGTTCCCCTCGTGCTCGAAGTAGATGGGCTCCTCGCGCCCGACGTCGGCGCCCGCGAAGGCCGGGACGAGGCTCGTGCCCTGCATCGGCGTGATCGCGTTGCCCTTGAACGTTTCGGGATACGCGGCGCGGCCGAGGTCGGCGCAGGTGGCCATGAGGTCGATGAGGTGCCCCGGCTGCCGTTCCATCGCCCCGTGGCGGTCCGTCGGGATGCCGGCGGGCCAGTGGGCGATGAGCGGCGTGGCGATGCCGCCCTCGTGCACCCAGTGCTTGTACAGGCGGAACGGGGTGTTCGAGACGTTGGCCCACTCCCGGCCGTAGGCGATGTACGTGTCCGCCGGGCCCGGCATCACGCCGTGGCCGACACGCAGCGGTTTGCCGTCGCGCGTGACGGGCGGCACCATGTGGGTCTGGAGTGCGTCCGGGTCCATCGGCTCGGCCTTGACGTTCTTCGCGTGCGGCCGGGGCTTGCCGTGACTGCCGAACTCCTCGGCGCACCCGCCGTTGTCCTGGAGGAAGAGGATGAGCGTGTTCTCGTAGCGGCCGGTCTCCTTCAGGGCCTCGACGATGCGGCCTAGCCCAGAGTCCATGACGGTGACCATGGCGGCGTAGACTTCCATGCGGCGGGCGTGCCACTTCTTGTCTTCCTCCGAGATGTCTTTCCAGAGTCTGGCGTCGCGAGGGGAGAGGTCCCACTGTTCTTTGAGCAGACCCATCCGCCGCATCCGTTTGTAGCGGGCCTGGCGGATTTCCTGCCAGCCGCCGTCGTAGGCGCCCTTGTAGCGGGCGATGTCCTCCGGCCGGGCGTGCATCGGCCAGTGGGCCGCCGTGTACGCCACGTACATGAACAGGGGATCGTCCGGCTTCTTCCTGGCGTGGTCGCGGATGTAGGTGGCGGCATTGTCGCTGATGGCGTCGGTGTAATAGAAGTCCTCGCCGGGCGGGATGAACTCGTTGTCGCGCGCCAGGCTGTTGGGGTCGTAGAACGAGCCCGCCCCGTGGATGGTGCCGAAGAACCGGTCGAAGCCCCTCGCCCGCGGCCAGTTGTGCTTGGGCGTGTCCGGGCCGCGGTACGGCGTGACGTGCCACTTGCCGCTCATGTACGTGCCGTAGCCGGCCGATTTCATCACCTCGGCGATGGTGACGGCGTTCGTGCCGAGGTCGCCGCGGAAACCGGGCAGGTGCCGGTCGCCCATCATGTGTCCGACGCGGGCCTGGTGCTGGTACAGGCCGGTGATGAGGCTGGCCCGGGTAGGGCAGCAGCGGGCGGTGTTGTAGAACTGGGTGAAGCGGACGCCGCGGTCGGCGAGGCCGTCGAGGGTGGGCGTCTCGATCTCCCCGCCGTAGCACCCCAGGTCCGAGTAGCCCATGTCGTCGGACATGATGAGGACGATGTTGGGCGGTTCGCTGGGGCGCGGGGCAGGGCCGGCGGCTGCCGGAACGTGAGCGCGGCGGGTCTCCGCACCCGCCGCGGTGCGCCCGGCCCGGGTGGTGGCGGCGCGGCAACCGGAGAGGAACGCGGCGGCGCCGAGGCCGGCGCTTCGGAGGAATCGGCGGCGGTTCATGGCACTCCTTTCATCTTATGAGCGCGAGGTCTCGAGCCCGCCGCGGGAGCGGCGGGTCATCCCCATCTGCCGTGGCATGGGCCACGGTGGAGGCGGCTGTCCGGCCGCTTCCGCGGCCGGCTCGAACGGCAAACATTATGGCGCTCACGCCTTCGGCTTGTAGTCCGGGTTTGGCTCGGGCATCTTCGCCCCGACGTCCCTCAGGTGGGCCATGAGGCGGGCGTCGAGGACCTTGACGCGGTCGGGCATCTCGCCCGCCAGGTCCGTCTCCTCGGAGAGGTCGTCGGCGAGATTGTACAGTTCCCACGAAGGCCCCTCGTGCCAGCGGATGAGTTTCCAGTCGCCCCGGCGGATGATGCTGTAGGGCGGCACGCGGTGCCCCTGCCGGTAATGCGGGAAGTGCCAGTAGATGGCGTCGCGCTTCAGGCTCCCTGTGCCCTCGAGCAGCGGCAGAATGCTTTCGCCGTCGATCGGCCGGTCCGCCGGCAGGGGGACGCCCGCCGCCTCGCAGACGGTCGGGAAGTAGTCGACGCTCGTCACGGGCACGTCGCACCGGCTTCCGGGCCGGACGACGCCCGGCCACCGGACGACGAGCGGCTCGCGGATGCCGCCCTCGTACGGGAAGCCTTTGCCGGACCGCAGCGGCGTGTTCCGCGTCACCGGCACGAGGCCGCCGTTGTCGCTCGTGAAGATGACGAGGGTGTTCTCGGCGGTGCCGGTGTCGGCGAGGGCCGTCAGGATCTTCCCGAGGGCCGCATCGACGCTCTCGATCATGGCGGCGTAGGTCGCGTTGGCGTGCCGCTCGCTCGCCTCCTTGGCCTTGTATTTCTCGATGAGGTCCTTCTTCGCCTGGATGGGCGTGTGGACGGCGTAGTGGGCCATGTAGAGGAAGAACGGGCCGTCGGCGTGCCTGCGGATGAAGGCGGCGGCCTCGTCGCCCTCGCGGTCGGTGAGGTACTCGCCCTCCTTCTGCGGCTCGATGGTGGGAATCTGCCCCTGCCGCTTACTTCTATACGGATCGAAATACGACGGCGGCTGGCCGTAGTCGCACCCCCCGATGTTGTAATCGAACCCCTGCCGGTCCGGGTACCACGGGTCGGCGCCCAGGTGCCATTTGCCGATGTGGCAGGAGGTGTAGCCGGCGGGTTTCAGGGCCTCGGCGAGGGTGATCTCCGAGAGGTTCAGCCACAGCGCGTTCTTCGGGCAGCGGAGTTTGAAGTCCGGGCGGCTCCACCATCCGGACGGCGGCTCGTGGTCGTCGGGAATCGTGCCGCCCTGGAACCGGGCCCGGATCCAGTCCGTCACGCCCAGCCGCGCGGGCCACCGGCCGGTCATCACGGCCGCACGCGTCGGCGAGCAGACGGCACAGGCGGCGTAGCCGCCCGTGAACGTCATACCCTCGGCCGCCAGGCGCGACAGGTGCGGCGTCTCGTAGTACCGCGAGCCGTACGTGCTGGAGTCCGTCCAGCCGAGGTCGTCGACGAGGACGAGGACGACGTTCGGCTTCCGGCGGGCCGGGGCGCCGGCCATGGCAAGGCATCCGGGCGCGGCGAGGGCGGCCGCACCGGCCGCGACGGTCTTCAGGAAATGTCGCCGGCGCATGGACCCTCCTTCGGCGTGCGGTGATTGGCGTTTGCATGATGACGCTGCACCCGCGGTTGTGCAAGGGTGTTCTCGGGACAGGGACGGCGGTGTGGGGGGCTGTGGGCCGCGCGGTGTCCAGTCTTGGGCACCGCGTAGGGCGCGGCGGGCAGGACGGCCCGCCGCGCTTGTCGGCGCAGGCGCGGTGGGTGCCCAAACCCACCGCGCTCGGGCATACGGCGGCGGGAGGTTTTGCGCAATCTTCCCGCGGCGCCCACCTTATCCGTTTGACAGAGCCCGCCTCCGCATCCTACAATCTTCGCTTGGGAGTCGGAGGGGGTGGCTTCCCGCCGACATCAACACGTCAGAGGGGAACGCGAACGGGCACCGCCGGCGGGGTCGGCGTGCCGAAATGGTGAAGAGGGCAGCCATGCGCGTCCTCATGCTGGGCTGGGAGTTCCCGCCGTTCATCAGCGGTGGGCTCGGAACCGCCTGTTACGGCCTGACGAAGGCCCTGAGCGACCTCGGGACGGAGATCCTCTTCGTCCTGCCGCGCGGCCAGGCCGACCGTAAACTCAATCGGGTCCACGTCCTCTCCGCGCCCGAAGCGACGCGGCAGCAGCGGGCCGGGCAGCCCGCCTACTGGACCGTCGAGGGACTGGAACACGTCCGGCTGATTCCGGTCGACTCGGTCCTCAGCCCGTACCAGACCGAGCGGACGTACGCCGAGGAGCGGCGCCGCGGGGCGGCCACCACCGGCTCGGTCGAGGCGTCGCCCGCACCGGCCGAGACCCCGGCGCCGGCGCCCCCGTCCCCGGGCCGCGGCGTGACGGGCGGACCGTCGCTCTACGGCGGGGACCTGATGAGGGAGGTCCACCGGTACGCCCGCCTGGTGGCGGAGGTGGCCCGCCAGCAGCCGTTCGATCTCATCCACGCCCACGACTGGATGACGTTCCCGGCGGGGCTGAGCGTGTCGGCCCTCTCGGGCAAACCCCTCGTCACCCACGTCCACTCGACGGAGTTCGACCGCGCCGGCACGGGCGTGAACCAGCAGGTGTACGACGTGGAGCGGGCCGGCATGCACGGCGCCCGGCGGGTCATCTGCGTCAGCCGCCTCACCCGCAGCATCGTGACCGGCCGGTACGGCGTGCCGGAATCGAAGTGCCGCGTCGTCTACAACGCCATCACGGTGGACGGCGAACCGGTGCCGTCGAGCGTCGAGCGGATCGAGACGAGCGACAAGATCGTCCTGTTCCTGGGCCGGATCACGATGCAGAAGGGGCCGGAGTATTTTCTGGCGGCCGCCAAGCGGGTGCTGGAGGTGATCGACAACGTGAAGTTCGTGATGGCCGGCTCCGGCGACATGATCCGCCGCATGATCGAACTCGCCGCCGCCATGGGCATCGGGCACCGCGTCACCTTTACGGGGTTCCTTCGCGGCGACGACCTGGAACGCGTCTTCAAGATGGCGGACCTGTACGTGATGCCGAGCGTCTCGGAACCGTTCGGCCTGGCGCCGCTGGAGGCGCTGCAGCGCGACGTGCCGGTGCTGATCTCGAAGCAGAGCGGGGTGAGCGAGATCCTGACCCATGCCCTGAAGGTGGACTTCTGGGACATCAACGAGATGGCGAACAAGATCGTGGCGGTGCTGCGTCACCCGCCGCTGCAGAAGACGCTGCGGGAGCACGGGGCGTTCGAGGTCCGGAAGTTCGCGTGGATCGATGCCGCCCGGGCGTGTGAGGAGGTATACAAAGAAGTCAACGGCTAGTCCAAAGTCCAAGGTCCAAAGTCAAAGACGAACGGCAACAGCGAACGGCAACGGCGAAAGACAACGGCGAACGACAACGGCGAAAGACAACAACGGCAACAGCAACGGCAACAGCAACGGCAACAGATACGGCACGAGTAACGAACGCTGGGCGTTCGTCAGGCAGGGGGAGGGCGATGGCCACGGTCGCGCGGTTTGAAGACCTGGATGTTTGGCAGAAAGCGCGAGCCCTGGTCAACGAGGTATATGCGATCTCCGGCGACGGAGCGTTTGGACGGGACTTCGGCCTGCGGAACCAGGCCCGAAGGGCGGCCGTCTCGGTGATGGCGAACATCGCGGAAGGCTTCGAGCGGGGAGGCGACAGCGAGTTCCGGCAGTTTCTCGCCGTGGCCAAGGGATCGTGC